>JAHIUX010000010.1 GCA_018816765.1 Bacteroidota bacterium | reverse complement strand
CCTTGTTTGTCGGGATTCATGTTGAAGCCCTTCAGGCTCCGTGGACTTCCTTGTTTGTCGGGATTCATATTGGAGCCCTTCAGGCTCCTGCGGCTTACAGATGGGATGCCTTCCCGGCTTCAGCGGCTGAATACATTGTATTTCAAAACGCACCAGATTGCCCGCATCCCGTCGGTCCAGGTAATCTTTTTGCCTTCGGCATAGGTGCGGCCATAATACGAAATGCCCACCTCATAAATCCGGATGCCCGGATGACGCGCAATCTTGGCCGTTACTTCCGGCTCAAACCCAAAACGGTTTTCCTTTAGCCTGATCTGTTGGATAATTTCGCGCTTAAACAACTTATACCCTGTTTCCATATCGGTCAGGTTCAGGTTGGTAAATGCATTCGACAACATGGTTAAAAACTTGTTTCCGATGGAATGCCAGAAAAACAGGATGCGGTGCGGGTTGCCGCCCGAAAACCGTGATCCGTAAACAACATCGGCCATGCCCTTCAGCACAGGCTCGAGTAAAAGCGGATATTCGCCCGGATCGTATTCAAAATCAGCATCCTGAATAAGTACATAATCGGCTGTGGCCGCTGCAATGCCTTCGCGGATAACAAAACCCTTTCCTTTGTTTGGCTTCGATGCAATCCACCGTAGTTCAAGCCCGGGATGCTCCCATTGGAAATGAGCCACTTTTTCGAGGGTTTTGTCTGTTGATGCGTCATCAACAACAATGATTTCAGCGTCGATCTTGTTTTTTTCCAGGCTGTTACAAACATGCTGCAGCACGCTTTCAATAAAATCGGCCTCATTGTAAGCCGGAATAATGACACTGAGCATTTTAGCCATTGAACGCAATTTGTTGGCAAAACTACGCATTTATGGGCAAAGTCCAATCAAGGCTGATTATTGGGTTCGGCAGAAACCAAGGGCCTGATCAAAGCCATTGTTGGCTGAAACTTTTCAGTAGGTTAACACACAGCCTTAAGCAAAGATTAGGTACGAAATAGTTCATTATTGTTACCTTTGCCATTATTTAAATCCGACCGCATTGCAAGCACCCGCTATCAGTATCGTTATCCCCGCATTTAATGAGGAAGAAGGTATCAGGCAAGGCCTCGAGCGCATTGTCGAAATGAAGTTTCACGAACAATATGAAGTCATTTATGTCGACGATGGTTCCACCGACAACACCCTGGGCATCATCAGGGAATTTCCGGTGAAATGTTACCGGCACAATACCAACAAAGGCTACGGAGCTGCGCTGAAAACAGGCATCCGCAAAGCCAGGGGGGAAAAGGTCGTTATCCTCGACAGTGATGGCCAGCACGACCCAACATACATTGGCACACTCATCGCCATGCTCGATGACTATGATATGGTTATTGGTGAGCGCACGGCCGATTCGTTCCAGGTGAAAAGCCGTAAAAGCGGAAAGCGCATCATCCGCATGGTTGGCGAGCACCTGGTAGAACAGCCACTGCCCGACTACAACTCCGGTTTTCGTGGCTTCGACCGCAAGCTTATCACCGAACTGCTGCACATCATGCCCAATGGCTTCTCGTTTTCGACGACCTCTACGCTGGCGTTTTTAAAAGAAGGGTATACGGTGGGCACTTTCCCCATTGTGGTTCACGAACGCAAAGGGCGCAACAGCAATGTGAAATTCCTGAAAGACGGTTCCAAGACAATGTTGCTGCTGCTCAGGATCATTATGCTGTTCAACCCGCTCAAAATCTTCTTCCCGGCCAGCGCACTGGTGTTTGCCCTTGGCATGGTCTGGGGCATTTTTGGGTATATGATCGCGAATCGTTTCCCCAACAGCGCCATGCTGTTGGTCATCATGGGGATGTTTATCTTTTTCTTTGGCCTTTTGGCCGATCAGATTGCCCTGCTTAACCGAACCAAACGCTCATGACCAGGCGTTATGACCATGCCGACCACCGCAACAGCTGGACTGACAGCGAGGTAGAAGCTCACTGGGACAGGGTTGCCGCTGTGTATATCGCCGAAAACAACAAGGTCAAGGCAGCCCACGACCAGCGTTTTTCCGAAAGCATGCAGCACCTGAAGCTGTCGCGCGAAAGCCGGGTATTGAATATCACCAGCCGCGATGCCGAAGCCACCGATTTCATCTTACTGGAGCATCCCGGGGCAGAAGTCACAAATGCCGAAATATCGGCCGGACTCATATCCGAAGCCCTGAAAATCAGGCCTGAAAGCAGACAGGTGAAGCTGGATACCTATAGCCGTTTACCCTTTGGTGACGCCTGTTTTGACCGGGTGCTGAGCCTCGAAACACTTGAGCATGCAGCCGACCCATTGCAGTTTCTGCACGAGCTTCACCGTGTCAGCACAGCTGATGCCTTGCTGGTGCTGAGTTGCCCGCCGGCGACGAGCGAATGGCCCTACCGTGTATTCACTGCGCTATTTGGCGGCCATGGCGAAGGCCCCCATCGCTTTTTGCCCTCGGCCGAGGTAAAGGCCATGCTGAACAAAGCAGGCTGGAAACTGAAGCTGCACAAGGGAACCGTATTAATCCCTGTTGGACCTGCGGCCCTTCACCAGTTTGGCGAACGCATCATCAATGCGTTTCAGGGAAGCCTGTTGGCCGAATGTGGAATCAGACAATTTTACGTGTGTGAAAAATATTGATGCACTGCAACGGGTCATGCGCTCACATCTGTGCAACAGGTGCGGCAGTTGTGTTGGCTTGTCGGGTGGCAGCGTGCAGTTTGTCGAAAAAACAGGCGCTTACCGGCCAACGGTAACAGGCCCCATTGATGATGCACTGGCCGGGCTGCTGTGGAAGGCATGCCCGGGCAAATCGTTCGACTTTGTCGAAAACCGTAAGCGTATTTATCCTGAAACACCTAATTTTCACACGTTTACCGGACCCTATTTCCGCATTGGCATTGGCCATGCCACTGACGGTGGAATACGCAAAGCCGGCGCATCAGGAGGGGTTATTTCGGCTGTGCTGATATGGCTGCTCGAAAAAAAGATGATTGAGGGCGCCGTGGTGCTTGGGATGTCGGCCGATGAGCCCTGGCTGACACAGGCCTTCATTGCAACCAGCCGTGAACAGATCCTCGAAGCTGCCCAAAGCAAATACATCATCAGCTCGGTGAACGAGATTCTGCCTGCGATGGAAGCTTTCAGGGGCAGGCTGGCCTATGTGGGCCTGCCCGGACAAATTCAGTCAGTGCGCTTGCTCCAGGCAATGAACCATCCTTCGGTGAAAAACATCCGGTACATTTTCGGACCGTTTTACGGAAACACCCTGCATTTTTCATCCATCACCAGCTTCCTGCGCACCTATGGTGAGAAGGACTACAGAAATATCAGCAGGTTGTATTTCAGATACGGCGAATGGCCCGGAAATATGCGCGTTGAATTCAGCAGTGGCCGTGTGATCACCCTGAAGAAGTTTCACGCAAACTACCTCATTCCATTTCACATCCTGCGCAACAGCCTGTATTGCACCGACCTGACCAATGAATTTACCGATATTTCGGGCGGTGATGCCTGGGCGCCGGTGTATGAAGAGCGAGGAAAAGGTTTTTCGATGATCATCAGCAGGTCGGCACAGGGAGAAAGCATTTTGCAGCAGATGATCAGCGAAGGTGCGCTGCGCTTCAGCCAGATCGATGAACAGGAAGCCATCAGCATGCATTCGCATGGCTACGACTTTAAAAAACGGGGTGGATTCATCAGGATCAAATTCAGGAAGATGCTGGGTAAATCAGTGCCCGACTACGGTTATCGGCCGGCCGGATTTGCTTTTTCGCGTTACCTGATGGAAATTGTGATCAGCAGCTTGTTTATCCTGATGGGCACAAGGTTTGCCCGCTGGCTGGTCGAACTGTTTCCGCCTGCATTGATCGGGGGAATCTTCGAGCGAACACGCACCATCTGGAAAAAATCGACCTACTCAGTAAAACGAAAAAAACCCTAACGCTACGCCTCATGGGAAAATCGACCCGTAGTTTTTTGATCAAACTGGCAGGATCGGCAGTGATTCTTGTATTGCTTTTTCGTTTCATCGACTTTGATAAACAGTCGTTTGTGGTCATCTTCGACAAACTGAACCTGCCGCTCTACCTGCTTTCGTTAACGGGTGTTGCGCTTGTCCTGGGCATCAAGAGCTACCGCTGGCACTGGATCATCCGCACCGAAGGCCATTATTACAGTCCCTGGAAATCGTTCAAGGCCTATATGGCTTCGTTCACCATTGGTGTGGTCACTCCCGGCCGCATTGGCGAGATTGCACGCCTGTATTATCTCCGCGAGGAGGTTGACATCGATTTTGTGCCTTCCTTCCGGACGATTGTAACCGACCGCATTTTCGATCTGGGGGTCTTGTTCATGCTGTCGTTTGCCGGCCTTATTTATTATGGGCAGATAGGCATCCATGAAGTGTATACCGCTGCAGCCATTGGAATCGGCTTGTTTTTTCTGGGATTGTTTCTTGCCGCATGGCTGTTGAAGCGCCTGCTTGCCACCAAAAAACCCGATGCGCTCCGGCCATTGCGCTTTGTGCAATCATGTGTGGATCAGGCTGTGAGCGGAAAAGCCCTGCTGCTGTGGCTCATCACACTGGCTGCCTACCTGGGATTTTACGGGGCCATCGACCTGATTTTTTTGTCGCTGGGAGTCAGCATGCCCATCATCGACATTGCCATCATCCTCAGCGTTGTGGGCCTTGTGAGCATTTTGCCCATCTCTCTGGCCGGCTTCGGAACCAGGGAAGTGAGTTTGGTGTATCTGCTCGCATTCTACGGGATCACACCCGAACTGGCCCTGTCTTTTTCATTGTTGCAGTTCGGCGCCTTCTTCCTCTGGGGCGGCATCATCGGACTGGTGTTCTGGTTTCTGATGCCCATCTCGCTTGATCAGGTAAAACAGGATGCCCGCGCGGTAAAACAACTTTTGTCGAAAAAGAAATCCAGCGAAACAATTTAACTGCACACCCACATTAATTGGGTACTGCCTATACCATGTTTTTTGGTGAAGCTGACTCCTTGCTCAAAGAAAAAAAAGCCAATGCCATGCCCTAATGAAAATGTTTAAGGTTAACGCAGAAACTGTCCGCACGACTTTTTATGATCTGCGGGGCTGCATATGGGATTATTTTTGGATTTTTGCCGGATGAAGTTAAAGGCCAATCAAGGTTTTTTGCGCAAAATATCCGTTTACTGGCAGCTGATGTCAGCGAAAACAGCCTTTGTTACCCGGAACCTGTCAAAGGCCAGCATTGTGCTCATCGCGCTGATCATTGTTGATGTGAATTTCAACAACCATTTGTGGTTACGCAACCGCAAGGTGGTGGCCGATGATGTCATCAGCTATTACAGCTATCTTCCGGCGGCCTTTATCTACCACGACCTTAGCTTCAGGTTCCAGGACAAGGACCCTGATTTTTTTAAGGACAAGATGTATAACTCCAAAACAGCTGATGGCGGCACCTATCAGAAAATGACCATGGGACTGGCATTTCTTTACCTGCCTTTTTTTCTGCTAGGTCATCTTTCAGCCTGGCTGTTGGGATACGAAACCCATGGCTACACCGCGCCCTATTTCTTTTTTCTGGTGTTCAGTGCCTTGTTTTACCTTGTCGTCGGGCTGATCTATCTGCGAAAGATTCTGCAAAAATATGCCGATGACAGCCTGGTTGCCATCACCCTGCTGTTGGTGGTTTTTGCCACCAACCTGTTGTATTACAGCACCCTTGAGGCCACCATGCCACATGTGTATAATTTCGCATTATTCACGGTTTTTGTGTGGCAGACCATGCGATGGTATGCCGAACCGACAGGAAAACATGCGGTGTTTACCGGTTTGATCTATGGATTAATTGTGCTTGTGAGGCCTGCGAATGCGCTGATTGCCCTGTTTTTTATCTTCTACGGTATCCGGAGTTTTTCCGACGCCGGCCCCCGCATCAGCTTTTTCCTGAAGCGCTGGCGGGCACTTGCTTTGCTGCTGCTGGCGGCATTCATGGTGGTGTTGCCGCAGCTCATCTTTTGGAAGGTCAACACGGGGCATTGGCTATTTTACAGCTACAACAATGAAGGGTTTTTCTTTGCTAATCCGCAGATACTCGACGGACTGTTTAGTTACCGAAAAGGGTGGTTTGTGTATACCCCGATGATGGCCCTGGCCGTTATTGGGCTGTGGCCGTTGTGGAAAGCGCACAGCGCACTGGCGCTGCCCATGATCATCTTTTTGATATTCAATGTGTACCTGATCTTTTCGTGGTGGTCGTGGTGGTACGGAGGAAGTTTCGGGGCGAGGCCCTTGGTGGATTCCTACGGTTTGATGGCCATCCCCTTGGCGGTGCTGTTAGGTAGGGCTTTCCGGCGATCGAAGGTCGTTTTCACCCTGCTCATGGTGCTGTCGTTGCTGCTGGTGAAGCTGAATGTGTTTCAAACCTACCAGTATAAAAACGGATCGCTGCATTACGACAGCATGACGAAAGCCGCTTACTGGCATATGTTTGGTCGCATGAGTGCCGACCTGACGTATTACGACTTGCTCGACCCGCCCGATTATGCGCTGGCTATCGAAGGCATATACCGGTCGGTGCCTGTACTGAAGGTCGGCATCCGTGAACAAGCCGAAACCGGTTTCGAAGCCTTGAACGAAGCCGGCGACAGGTTTATTTCCCCCGGCAAACATTACCATTTCAGCGGGGCTGATCTGCTAAGCGAAGAAAAATACCACAGCGGTAAACGGGCTGTGAAGCTCACTCCCTCCGACCCTTATGGGGCCGGCATTGACTTTTCGGCGGAAAAGGGCGACAGATACCTTGTTACCGTGTGGAAATATCCGGCCAATGCGAAGGCCTCGGTGGTCTTCACAGCCTATGCCGAAAAAGGCTACTCAGCAGTACAGCACGATGTGGTTGAAACTGATGCTACAGGCTGGGGAAAACTCAGCATGATCGCCGAAATCCCTGCGGTGTACACCGATGGCCGGTTCAAGGCTTTTGTGTGGAACAGAAGCAGCGACACCGTTTATTTTGATGATTTCAGCATCGAATACTTAGGCAAAAGTACCGTTAAAGAGTAATTAACAGGTTTTGGAAACCCGGAACATGTTGCGGCTATTCCAGGAAATACACCCGCTTTACCCTCCTTGAGATGCGGGTGAGGATTTCATAAGGAATTGTCTGTGCATCCTGAGCAATCATGCCGATGGGATGCTGCTCGTCGAAAACAACCACGGTATCACCTTCTGCAGCATCAATGCCAGTGAGCTTGAGCATGCACATATCCATACACACATCGCCGATGATGGGGGCGGCTTTGCCATTCACCCACAGACAGCCTTTGCCGTTTCCCAGCAAACGCGACAATCCGTCAGCATATCCAATGGGAACGATGCCGATGGGTGTTTCCCGGTCCACGATGCTGCTCCTGTTGTATCCGATGCTGTCGTGGGCAGGGATTGTTTTGATCTGGGTGATTGTCGATTTCAGCGATAAGACCGTCTGAAGTTGCTCGCCACCGTTTTCCACTCCCTGCACCCCATACATGCCAATACCCAGCCTGACCATATCGAACTGTGCGTCATCAAACCTGCTGATGCCCGCTGAGTTGAGGATGTGCCTCGACACGGCATGTGGCGTATGTGCAATGAGATAATCGCTCATTTCGGTAAACAGCGCAATTTGCTGATGCGTGAAGTCGTCATGGCCTGGCTTGTCAGATGCGGCCAGGTGCGAAAAGACCGATTGCACATAGAGCATCTTGTTCTTTTCGATGCGTTCGATCAGTTCGGGAAGTTCGTCTTTGGCAAAGCCAAGGCGGTGCATCCCGGTATCGAACTTAAGGTGGACCTTCACCGGGTTGTTGCCGGTAAGGGCCATGCGCTCAATGGTTTCTTCGAGCAGACCCAATATCCTGAAACTGAATATTTCTGGTTCGAGCTGATGCCTGATCATGGCATCGAAGCTGTTTTCTTCGGGACTCATCACCATGATGGGTGTGCTGATGCCAGCCTTGCGCAACTCGACGCCTTCATCGGCATAGGCCACGGCCAGGTAATCGACATGGTGAAACTGCAGCAGGTTGGCGATTTCATAACTGCCGCTGCCGTAGCCAAAAGCTTTGACCATGGCCATGATTTTTGTGCCTGGAAGCAATTTCGACCTGTAGCTGTTCAGGTTGGCGATCAGGTTGTTGAGGTTGATCTCGAGGACGGTTTCATGTGCCTTCTGCTGCAGCAGGTTGCTGATGCGCTCAAACTCGAATAGGCGCGCGCCTTTCAGCAATACCGTCTGGTTGCTGAGCGAGGCGAAGGCAAACTGGCTGATGAAAGCCTCGGTGTTGGGATAAAATTCCTTTTCGCTGGCAAATTTATCGGCCTGCCGGCTGATGGCCTGCCCAATGCCAATGATTCTCGTCACCCCCTTGGCCTCGAGTAATGCTGCTATAAAACCGTACAAATCAACTTCGTTGCGTCCGCTCTGAAGGATATCGGACAAAATAACAGTGCGCTCCTTGTGCTGGTTTTGCTGGTTCAGAAAATCGAGGGCAATCCCCAGCGAGTTGACATCGGAGTTATAGAAGTCGTTGATGATGGTGCAGTTGTTGATGCCTTCCTTGAGCTCAAGCCGCATGGCGATGGGCGTCAGGTGCTTCATGCGTTCAGCGATGATGTCCTGGCCGATACCCAGCACCAGCATCACCGACCAGCAATGCAGGGCGTTTTCGATGGAAGCCGCATCGGTAAAAGGGATGAGTATGCTGAGTGGTTTTTGGTTAAACAAGGCCTGAATGCGCGTTTGGTGGCCTTGGTGGGTGATGGAAGTCACCATCAGGTCAGCCTCGTTTTTCCGGCTCCAGGTAAAGGCCCTGATCCTCCTGTTGAGCCCTGATTTGATAAACACCTCCTGAATATCAGTGTGATCCGGGGTGTAGACCAGCACATCCACCTTGGTGAATAACTTCAGCTTTTCGCCGGCCTTCTGTATGCTCTGGATAAAATTTTCGTCGTGTGCCTGGCCGATATTTGTGAAAACACCGATGCTTGGCCTGATGATTTGCTGCAAGCGCTCCATTTCATCGGGTTCAGAAATTCCGGCTTCAAAAATTGCAAGCTCATGTGCATCATCCATTTGCCACACCGACAGGGGCACACCGATCTGTGAATTATAGCTTTTCGGGCTACGGATGACATCTTTGTCCTGGTTTAACAGTTGAAACAGCCATTCTTTCACTATGGTTTTTCCGTTGCTGCCGGTGATGCCGATCACCGGAATGTTGAAACAGCTCCGGTGAAATGCGGCAAGCAACTGAAGCGCAGCCATGGTGTTGTTGACCAGCACAAAGGAACAACCGGCAAACAATTTCCTGTTTACCGGCAACTGACTGACAACAAAGGATCTGACACCTTTACCGAACAGCTGTTCCAGGTATTTGTGCCCGTTGTTGCGCGGCGAAACAAGTGCGAAAAACAAGGTTTGATCCGGCGAAACAAGTTGCCTGCTGTCAATCAGTATGTCTCTGATAACAAGGTCATCGGCATGACTCCTGACCACCTTTCCTTTCACTATGGTGGCAACCTGGCTCAGTGTATAGGTACGGTGTTGCATACAACCTTATTCGTTGGTTGTCTGATGAACGGTTGATTTGAGCTGGTTAGCCGTCAGCTGGGTGTATTCGAAGCGTTTTTTAACGAGCTCCAGTGCAAGGTAAAGCGCCTGGCGGAAAGGTTCGGCCGAAGCCACATCTTTGCCGGCAAGGGAATAGGCTGTGCCATGGGCAGGGGAGGTTCTGACGATGGAAAGGCCGGCCGTGTAATTTACCCCACCGTCGAAAGCAAGGCTCTTGAAGGCTGTGAGGCCCTGATCGTGATACATCGACAGTACTGCATCGTATTTCTTCCATGATCCTGCACCAAAAAAGCCATCGGCAGGAAAAGGCCCGAAACTCAGTATTCCGGCGGCTTTTGCTTTCTCCATAGCAGGTATGATGATGTCGGTTTCCTCTGTGCCAAGCAAACCGCCGTCGCCGGCATGTGGGTTCAGGCCAAGAATGGCAATTTTCGGGCGGGTGATCCCGAAGTCCTGTTTCAGGCTGTGATTCAGAATCTCCAGCTTGCTTAATATCCCCTTCCCGCTAACTTTTTCAGCAACGTTTTTCAGTGGAATATGCCCCGTGAGCGTAGCCACCCGAAGGTTTTCCCAAACCATAATCATCAAAGGCTCTGCCTGGCCGAATTGGTTGGCCAGAAACTCGGTGTGACCGGGAAAATGAAACCGCTCTGACTGAATGTTCTGCTTATTGATCGGGGCAGTGACAAGGGCGTCAATCTTGCCTGATTTCAGGTCGCTGACAGCCATTTCGAGCGCCATGAGCGAAGCCTGTCCGGCAATTTCTGTCGATTGACCAAGGTCGATTTTGAGGTCGTTTTCGGTGCAGTTAACGATATTGATGCGCTTTGGGTGTGCCTGTCCGGCATCTTTGATCAGGTTAAAATTGAATTCACCCACATTGACGTTCTTTTTGTGGAAGGAGGCAACCTTCGACTGGCCATAGATCACCGGAATGAAAAAGTCGAGGATGCGATTATCGCCCAGGGCCTTAATAATCACTTCATAACCAATGCCATTGATGTCGCCATGGGTGATGCCAATTTTCAGGTGGTTATCATGAATTTTTGTTTCGGTGGTTTCCATAAGGCATACTGATTTACCTGCAAAAGTAGTCCTTTTAAGCCTGCCATCGAAATCATCAGAAAGGATTTGGGGCCAATCCGCGTAAACAGCAATTGCCCTGGCCAGGGGTGCCAGGGCATTGTTGTTGGGTCGCCACGTAAACAATGCTGCAGCAAATGCCGCGAAACATCAGCTTTACATCCCGATGTAGGTCAGGAATTCTTCTTTTACTTTGGCATCGAGGAATTTGCCCGCATATTCGGCCGTAACAGTGGCACTACCTTCGTCCTGTATTCCGCGCGAGGAAACACACATATGCCGGGCATCAATCACCACAGCCACATCCTCAGTTTGGAGCACCTTGCGCAGTTCGTTTGCGATTTGCACTGTGAGCCGTTCCTGTACCTGCGGCCTGCGTGCGAAATAATCGACGATGCGGTTGATTTTCGACAGGCCGATGACCTTTCCGCTCGAGATGTAAGCCACATGCGCTTTCCCAACGATGGGCAGAAAATGATGTTCGCAGGTTGAGTTCAGGCCGATGTTTTTTTCGACGAGCATTTGTCCGTATTTGAATTTATTGTCAAACACCGACATTTTGGGCTTGTTTGCTGGATTCAGGCCGTGGAATATTTCTTTCACATACATTTTTGCCACCCGATGCGGCGTTCCCATCAGGCTGTCGTCAGTCAGGTCGAGGCCAAGGGTCTGCATGATCTGGGCAAAATGTTTCTCGATGATGGCCATTTTGGCGGCATCGTCCATATCGAAGGCATCCTGTCGCATTGGGGTGTCGGCGCTGGTGGCAATATGTTCATCGCCCATGAAGTCGGCCTGAGCCCACAATGCTTCTATATCGCGTGGTTTATTGTTGTTGGTTAAAACGATTGTATCGTGGTTATTTCCGTTCAGTTTCATGATCGTAATGTTGCTTAAGTGTAACCTATAAACAAGCAATAGGCTGAAATGTTTAATGAAAACAAAAATTCGTTAAACAATTTCCCCGTTAAAGGGATATTCCGGATACGCGTGAACCGAGTCTGAAGGGATGATTATGCAGGGAGACTGACGAGGCGGTCGAGGGTGTTCAGGATCAGTTTTTCCATAAATGGCTGGTACTGATCCGAAAACTTTTCGGTTACGCGGTTGGCAATGATGACACAGATGGTGAGGGCTTCGTGCCCGAGCAACCGGCTTAGACCGTACAATGCCGATGATTCCATTTCAAAGTTGGTGATTTTGTGGCCGTTGTAATCAAAGCTTTCCATATTATGGTTCATGGCTTTAAAGGCCAGGGCGAGGCGCAATGCACGTCCCTGCGGGCCGTAAAATCCGGGTGAGGTGGCTGTAATGCCACGCCGATAGCCTGCGGCAATGTGGTTGAGCAGTTTTTCGGAGGCTGCTACCACATAAGGCGAAGGCAGGTTTCCCGGCCACTGGGCATGGGTGGTAAAGGCTGAGGTCATTTTGTGGTCGATGACCTGAGCTGCCTGTTCATAAAAATACAGGAGCCCATCGAGACCAAGCGCCTGCTCCCCCGCAACAAAGCTGTCGCCAACAGGAATATCGGCCTGGAGTGCACCGGAAGTGCCAAGGCGCACAAGGTTCAGGCTGGTATGGGTGGGTTTGGTCATCCGGGTTTCAAGGTCAATATTGACAAGGGCATCGAGTTCATTCAACACAATGTCGATGTTGTCGGTTCCCATCCCTGTCGACAAGGCCGTGATGCGTTTTCCCTTAAAGGTGCCGGTGTGGGTGATGATTTCGCGGTTGGCCACCTCATGTTCAATCCGGTCGAAGAAGCCCGAAATCTTCTGAACCCGCTGCGGATCACCAACAAGGATCACGGATTGGGCCAGCTGGTGAGGTTTGAGCCGAAGGTGATAGACAGATCCATCGTGGTGTAAAACTAATTGAGATTCAGGAATTCGCGGCATCAGACTTAATTTTGAAGAGTAAATCGAATTAAATACATTTGCAAAAATAACAAACAAATATTACCATGTCGGCAAAACCCTATTCCCTGCTTATACCGATTGATTTCAATGAGCAATCCATGATCGCACTTGAGCAATCATACAATATGGCCAAGCTGTTGGACTACGAAATCGTGTTGTTGTATGTGCTCGAAGATAATGATATGTTCAGTGGCCTGCTCTCGCGCGATCAAAACCAGGAGATGATTGTGAAAATCAACCAGAAACTGGAAGAAACGGCTGCAGAGGTAAGTCATAAATCCGGAATCAGGGTGATGCCCCTGTTATCGAAAGGCAAGGTGTCGGCTACAATCCTGAAGGTGGCCGAAGACTACAATGCCCGCTTTATCCTGATGGGGACCAACGATTCATCGGAACGACTCAGGCTCGATAAAAACCTCATCGGTGCCAATACCTCACGGGTGATCAGGCAGGCCAAGGTACCGGTTATTTCAATCAATGGCAAGCATCATTACGATGGGTGCCGCAGCATATTGCTGCCGCTCGACCTCACCAAGGAGACCCGGCAGAAGGTGACCTATGCCATCGAAATGGCCAAGCTTTTCAATGCAACCATCAAGGTCGTTTCTGTGCTCTGGGACAAGGGTTCGCCCGAGGTGGTTCAGCATTTGCACAGCCAGCTGGCACAGGTGAAACATTTTATTGAGGAAGTACAGATTGCCTGCGACACCAAACTCATCGAAGTTGAAAGCGGCCAGCCGGCACTGGCGCCGACCATACTCGAATATGCCCACAGCCAGGGCGATATTGACCTGATTATCATCATGACACAGCAGGAAAACAGGCTCACCGAGTTCTTTATCGGGTCGGCAGCACAGCAGATCATCCGCCAGAGCGAAATTCCGGTGATGTCGATCCTACCCAAAGAGCTGGGATTCGGTTCATACGCATTCTGAAACATTTGCAGATAAGAAGTTTTATGGAAGGAAGCAGAAGGGGAGTTGCCGAAATCATTTCTATCGGTGACGAATTGTTGATTGGCCAGGTGGTAAACACCAACGCCTCATGGATGGCAGAAATGCTCAGTCTGGCAGGCATCACGCTCAGGCAGATCACGGCTATTGGCGATACGGAGGAAGAAATCCACCGGGCCATTGACGAGGCGCTCGGGAAGGCGCAGCTGGTGTTTATTACCGGAGGACTGGGCCCTACGGCCGACGATATCACCAAACCCGCTTTGTGCCGGTATTTTAACACAGAGCTGGTTTTCAACGAAGCAGCTTACGCGCAGCTTAAGGCGCTTTTTGCCCGCAGGGGATGGGCTGTTTCGGAACGAAACAAGGCACAGGCCATGTTGCCGGCCATCTGCCAGCCTTTGGCCAACGAAAACGGCACTGCACCCGGCATGTGGTTCGAGCAAGGCGATTCCATCATTGTTTCAATGCCCGGAGTCCCGTTCGAGATGAAGGCCATGTTCGAAAACCAGGTGATACCCGCCATCAGAAAACGCATTCATACACCGGTCATACTGCACAAAACCATCATGACAGCCGGTGCGGGAGAGTCGGCCATTGCCGATATCATCTCACACTGGGAAAAGGCCCTGCCGGCCCACATCAAGCTGGCGTATCTGCCACAACCCGGACTTGTGAGGTTACGCCTCAGCGGCAAAGGTGCCCATGAACATCAGCTGGCTACTGAAATCGAAACACTTACGAACGAGCTGGTTGGTCTGATCCCGCAATTTGTGTATGGATTTGATGAGGTTACGCTCGAAAATGCAGTAGGGCAGTTGCTGCTGGCAAAAGGGTTTTCATTGGCCACTGCCGAGAGCTGCACCGGGGGAAACATTGCCCGGCTGATCACTTCGGTTCCGGGCAGTTCAGCCTATTTCAAGGGGTCGGTTGTGGCCTATGCGAATGCCGTAAAGACAGAAATGCTCGGTGTGGATGACGCATTGCTGCAGCGATACGGTGCTGTGAGCCGTGAGGTGGTGATGGCCATGGCTGATGGTGTCAGAAAAGCCCTGAAAACTGATTTTGCCCTGGCCACTTCGGGTATTGCCGGCCCTGATGGCGGAACAGCAGATAAGCCTGTTGGCACGGTCTGGATGGCCTTGTCAGCTGCCGGAGAAACCATTGCCGTTTGTCATCAGTTGGGCGAACACCGGGGCAGGAACATCAGCCGTGCTTCGCTGCTGGCACTCAATATGCTCAGAATAAAACTATTGCAGTAGGTTTTTTTGGAAACACAAAACGTCCTGCTGTAATCACAGCAGGACGTTTTGTAATGGATGGTCTTGTTTCAGCTAAAAAGTAGCAGATGAAACAATGATATTCTTGTCGACTTTCTTGAAAAGGCCCTGAAGCACTGTTCCCGGACCCACTTCGATCACTTCTTTGGCGCCGCTGGCAATCATATTGTGCATGATGTGTGTCCAACGGACCGGCGCTGTAAGCTGGGCGATCAGGTTATTTTTGATGATTTCAGGATCGGTCACCGATTGTCCGGTAACATTCTGATAGATCGGACAGACACCGCGGCTGAATTTGGTGTTGGCAATGGCTTCAGCCAGTTCGATGCGTGCAGGTTCCATCAGCGGGCTGTGGAAGGCGCCGCCGACTTTCAGTGGCAATGCCCGTTTAGCACCTGAGGCAAGCAATTTTTCACAGGCCAGCGCAATGCCTTTTTCGCTCCCCGAAATAACAAGCTGTCCGGGGCTGTTGTAGTTTGCCGGCACAACGACTTCATCCTTGATGGAGGCGCAGATCAGTTCCACGTCTTTGTCGTCGAGGCCAAGGATAGCGGCCATGGTGCTGGGCTGCATCTCGCAGGCTTTCTGCATGGCTTGTGCACGTTTGGCAACGAGCTTGAGACCGTCGTCGAAGGTGAGGGTTTTGTTGGCAACCAGGGCCGAAAACTCACCCAGCGAATGTCCGGCAACCATATCAGGCCTGAAATCATCGCCCATCGTCATCGAAAGGATAACAGAATGGAGGAAAATGGCTGGCTGTGTGACATTGGTTTGTTTCAGATCCTCGTCGGTGCCTTCAAACATCAGGTCAGTGATTTTGAATTTCAGCAAGGTGTTGGCTTTCAGAAAAAGTTCCTTTGCTTTGGCTGATTTATCGAACAGCTCCTTGCCCATTCCAACGAACTGGGCTCCCTGACCGGGAAAAACATATGCTTTCATAAAGTGGTGTTTGGTAAAAAACTGGTAACACTCCCGAGGCAAATCCCTTTATCTCCTGTTACCGAAAAAGCGCAGCAAAAATAGGAATAAATTGATAAAGTCAAGATAAAGTGTGAGGGCTCCCATGATAGTAATTTTAGCCATCGAATCGCCTTGCTCCATGGCTGTGGCACCCAAACGTTTAAGTTTTTGCACATCGTAAGCGGTAAGTCCGGTAAATACCAGCACACCGATGAAGCTGATGATGTATTCGAGCATACTGCTTTTCATGAAGAAATTTACCAGCGATGCAATCACCAGTCCGATAAGGCCCATAAACATGAGCGAACCGAATTTGGTGAGGTCAGTTTTTGTGGTATAACCCAGCACGGCCATCAGGCCAAACATGGCCGATGCGATGACAAAGGTTTTGGCGATGGATCCACCGGTGTAAGCCAGAAAGATGAAACTCAGGCTGAGACCCATGAGTACCGAATACAAGGCAAAAACAATGGACATGGTGGCTGCCGACATGCGGTTAAATCCGGCCGACATCCAGAAGACGAGTCCGAGGGGTGAAAACATGATTACCCAGCCCAACAGGCTCATGCCGCCGGTCTGGCTGATCATCAGGCTCATGAAAGAACTGCTGCCTGAGGCCAGATAGGCAATGGCGGCAGTTACGGCCAGGGCCATAAACATGCGTGAAAACACATTGGCCATAAAGGTGCGGGCCAGTGTGTGTGACTGAAATTCGGTTGATGATCCGAAAGGGTTTTGAATAGCGTTCATTGGATGTATAAAAATTAAATTGTTTCTAATGTAAGTTAGCGTGTATCAGGCTAATAAACTCAGCCCTTGTTTCAGGACGTTCGAAAGCGCCGGTGAAATCACTGGTTGTGGTCACCGAACTTTGTTTCTGTACACCACGCATCGACATGCACATATGCCTGGCTTCGATCACCACAGCAACGCCCAGTGGCTTCAGGGTTTGCTGTATGGCTTCCTTGATCTGGGTGGTCAGCCTTTCCTGCACCTGCAGGCGGCGTGAGTAGGCTTCTACCACACGCGCAATCTTGCTCAGGCCGGTGATGTATCCGTTGGGAATATAGCC
The DNA here is from genome assembly GCA_018816765.1 of Bacteroidota bacterium. Lineage (GTDB taxonomy): Bacteria > Bacteroidota > Bacteroidia > Bacteroidales > F082 > UBA6192. The sequence continues at coordinate 45,610 of JAHIUX010000010.1, read as the reverse complement.
CACATGGGCCTTGCCGATGAACGGAATCATATGGTGTTCGCAGAGCGAAAATATTTCGATGTCTTTCACGATGACCATTTCACGGTAATCTTCCTTGAATTTTGCCGAAAGCAGGATCTCTCTGGGATCATGATCGTAGCCCTGTGTCAGAAACTGAATGGATTTGGCCACCCTGCGCGGGGTGTCGAGGAGGCCTTCACGGTTTGGGTCTTCGCCCAGAAGCTCCAGGATAGCACGATAATGTGTTGCAAGTTCGGCCAGTTTCTCAGGCGCATATTTCTCAATCTTTTCGTATCCCAGCAGGCCTTTTGCTTCTTTTTCCATTTTGGTCATATTACTGAAATTTATCTGTGCGAATGGCTCAACAACGCTCCATCATCGCGTCTGGTTCAGCCATAATATTCAACAAAATTATTTTCTGATTCGAAGAGTTTAACACAATGAAGTTCAGCTCCAAGCTGTTGAATGGGCGCGTATAGCTCGTCCCAGATGGCCACTGAAAGCACCTCTGTTGAGGCAAATTTACCGGCCATAAAAGGCACTTCGAGGTTAATATTTTTATGGTCAATTTGCTCGATGATGGTTTCCCTGATCAGTGAACCAAGCAGCTTCAGGTTTATCAGGAAACCAGTTTCGGGATTGATTTCACCTTTCACTGTCACAAACAACTCATAGTTATGGCCGTGCCAGTTTGGGTTTGAGCATTTACCAAAAACGGCAGCGTTTTTTTCGTCAGAGAAGTCGGTTCTGAACAAACGATGCGCGGCATTGAATCGTTCGCGGCGTGTGATAAAGACCATGGGGTTGTGCTTTGGGGGGACTTATTGTGAGTGCAAAGGTAAGCAACATGGGCCGCATTTTGTTTCTGCAGCCTGTGAATTATTCGTTTCGACAGTGAATCGGACCATAGTAAACGCTTATGACTTATGCATGAAACGTGTAACAGCAGCCACCTCGTAGGCAGTGTAAACAACGTAATACACGAAAAACGTAATGATAAACGGTGCGGCTTCTTTTTTGTTATACAGCAGATAAACAACGATAACCGCGAGGTAAACAATGAGTTTTAAAAAGGTAGCGAGCATGAAAAAATTTGTAAACGAACTTGTCTTACCACTTTTATACCGGTTAAACAAATAAAACAAAAAACTGTTCGATGCCAGGAAAAACACCAGCAGATAGGGCCAGGCCATTGTTTGATTTTCCGGACCCAGGCCCGAAAACACGAGCACACTCAGCACCGCCAGGGCCATTGAGATAAGTGTGAGTCGGGTGATGAATTTTTTCATGAACTATTCAGGGTTTTTTAATGAAGTCCTTGATCGCGTAATAGATTGCCAGAACCACCGAAAGCACGGTAAGCAACACGGTAAACGCAGGAAATTTCCAGCCCAGCCATTGGTCGAGCGACCTGCCTCCCCATACACCGAGCAGGATCACTGCCAGCATCTGAAAAGCAAGCGATGAGTACCTTGCATAGGTTCTGAGGCTGCCCTGCTCAGGCTTTTGGCCCTTTTTCATGCAATTTGTCTGAGGTGTCGGCGGCATTACGCATCTGACACTTGCCCGAGAACCTTGCGCCCGTTTCGATGGAGATGCGGGCAGTAAGGAGGTCGCCTGTAAAAACGGCGGTTGACTTTAGCAGCGTCAGTTCGTCAGCTTCAAGCTTTGCCTGCACCTTGCCTGAGATGTCGGCCTGCTTGCAATAAATTTCTCCTTCCACTGCGCCACTTGGCCCAACCACAATTTTTCCGGTCGACTTGATGGTGCCAATCAGGTGTCCATCGATGCGGAAATCGCCACCCGATTCAATATCGCCTTTGATCATTGTTCCCTGACCTATCAGGTTGCGCGTTGTTGATTCGGCTACTGGATTCTTTAACATGGTTTTATATTTCCTGTTGATTAATTATTGGTCTGTTTTGGATATTGCTCGCGCCAGAAGTTCCTGTATTTCTCCACATCCTTGTCTTTGTAAAACAGGGGGTAGTTGCTCACCGACACCGGAAACACTTCATAGTCGTTCTTGTTGGTGTTCCCAAACACATAATCGTTTTGTGTGATCAACTTATAATAATCCGCTGCTTCAGCAGCATTGTTGAAGTTGCCCACAGTCACGAGCGAACGGGCGTTGTCGAGCATCAGGTTTTTGATCATCAGCTTGCTGAGGCTGAAGTACTTTGTGTTAAAATCGCTGATTCGCACCTTCATGGGATCGGTGCGAACATTGTTGCTGTTGGTAATCACCATGACCATATGCACAGCCGAAGCATCGAAGGAGTAAGGCGATTTTTCCTTGTCGAGCAAAGGATTGCGCATGGCTTCGGGTATTTCGACGCTTACCTTGTATTTCAGGCTGAGTTGCCGCATAATTTCCACGGCCAGCGGGGTAACTTCACCGTTCGGATACTTCAGCACCAGCTCATTCAGGGCTGCTGCCATCGAATCAAGCACCTGGACCTTGCCGATGGCCACAGCGCGCAGAAAATCGAAACGCGCCATCAGCAGGCTGTCCGAAGCATACAGAACGCGGGCCTTGTTGCCGTTCACCAGCACCCTGAAATACTGCTCAGTTTTATAGGCTTCAAAGGTTTGTTCGTAAAGGGCAAGCGACTCCGACTTTATGCTGTTTGCCCTGGCATAGTAATTCGGATCGAGGATGATGCGGGCATAATCTGTATCAGGATAGCTTGTCAGGATCAGTGATTTGTATTTTTCAGCCTCGGCTGCATTGTCCTGGGCCAGGTAAATCTTATACAGGGCATACCAGGATGTGAGCCTGTGGTCATTTTGCGGAAAGCGATCATTCAGTGACAAATACGACTCTTTCGATCGCTCAAGGTCCTTCAGGTAATCCTTGTAAATATATCCCAGGTTGTTGAGGGCTTCGATGATCAGGTCGTAGCTCTGGCTTTTCTGTGTTTCTTCAAAAGGAATATTGGCCAGGTAATAATTGCGGCTGCGTGGGGTGATGGCTGCAGCAGCCGAGTCGGCAGGAGTGGCGTTGTCCTTCTCAGCCACAATTGATTTGCCTTCATCAAAGCTGATCGATTTCTTGTCGCTGATCCGCCAGTTATCTTCAAGCTTGCGGCGTCCCCATTTCCGTAAAAATTCGGTATAACCGAAACTCAGGGTGTTTGGGTTGTAGAAGTACCATTCGCCTGATTGGGGTCCGGAAGTGCTTTTTTGCTCGGTAGATCCGGCATTTTGCACCATAAACTCACGGTTGGCTTCGTCCTTTAGCTTTTGGGCTTCTTCTTTTTCGTACCTGGCGATCAGGCGGTCGACGATGGCATACAAGGCTGTTGAATCGAGCACCGATAGCCGCAGCAGGCTGTCCTGTTCCTGCAATGTGCTCAGGTTTTGAACCAGGTCGCCCAAAACCAGCGCCCTTGATTTGATGCTGTCGTAGCCGGGATAATCAGTCGGCAGCACCTGAACGGCAGTGTCGTAATAGGCCTGGGCCGGCACATAACGCGAATAGTCGAAGAGCAGACTGGCAAGTTTGAGGGCTGATGTGGCTTTCTGGCTATTGTTCTTCACGCTAACCTGCACCGATTTGCCAAGGTAAAACATGGCAAGGGTGTCGTTTTTGTCTTTTGACGCGACTTCAGCGAGGGCAAAATAAATCTTGTCCCTGAAATCCTTGTTTTTGTCGTCGCGCAGCATCTTCTTCAGCACCTTGTTTATCTGCTTGCTGTCGCCAGCATTGGCATCGTAGGCTGTTGCCAGGTTGATGCGGGCTTCGAAAGCCATGTCGTACGGAGGATTCCGCTTAATGACATTGTTATAAAGACCGAGTGCTTTTGACTGTTCACCAGTGAGCTCATTGATCTGCGCACTGATAAACATTAACCTTGTAGCCAGCAGGCGATCGCCAATGCTGGCGATGCCTTGCCTCAGATAGGGCAGTGCCTGGGGATATTTTCCGGTGGCAATATAATAGTCAGCAATGACGAGGGGCAGGTTGTCCACGACCTCCTTCGGCATGCTCATGCTCGCCATTTTTGCTTCCAGTGCGTTCAGCAGTGCCTGGGCTTTTTCGAACTGTTCGAGTTGGATATATGTCCGGGCCAACCATAAATCAGACAGTTGGCTGATGTCGTTGTAGGAATAATTATGCGAAACAAAGTCGAAGGTGCGCCTGGCTGCAATAAAATCCTGTTTGTAGAAATAGGCCTTTCCCATCAGCAGGTAACTGTCGTCGATCCATTTCACCTGTTCTTTTCCGCCAAAGACCATCGAGTGACGCTGGATGCCGATCGATGACTTCTGAATGGCCCGGTCCATGGCAGGGTACTGTCCCTGTGCATCGGCTTTTTTACCATAATTATACACCCTCAGCACCTTGTCGTAGTCGTCAACGGCTTTCTTGCGCAGGTCGGATTCGCCCGTCTTCAGGCTTTCATTCCCGTTCCAGTAAACATTGTAGTGACTCGTAATATTATGAAACGTACGCCTGCTCCAGGTGTTCTTTTTTACTGAACAAGCCGAAACAAGCATACCCAATACCGCCAGAAAAATGAACGGAACAACCTTGTTTTTCAAATGGAAACTCAAGCCTCTCTATTTTGAATCATAAACTCTTTATGCACGGTTTTATTATATGCTTCCCATGGCAATGTAACACTCCTGCATGTATTTCAATCTAAAACAAACGCAAAAGTAAACAAAACATACTGAAAATATATACCAATCACGGAATTGACTGCCTGCTAAGTTGCAAATTTCAGGCTGGTGAACGATTGAAACAAATTCACAGTTTTAGCTACCCGGGTGCAAAGATTCAAAAAGCAAGCCGTTTTGAATGCATATGTTGATGCAATGAATTTGAATCGGGCAATGTGTTTTTTTGGTAATTTTGTCTTCAAAACCGGATCGATGACGGAGAAGCCCAAAGAAAAATGGTATCGTAAACTGAGGCACAAATACCGTTTGGTCATCATGCATGATGAAACCTACGAGGAAAAACTCAGTTTCCGCTTAAGCCGCATGAATGTGTTTATTGCGCTTGTGAGCCTATCGGTTTTCCTCATCTTCATCACCACCTATATTATTGCTTTTACGCCCTTGCGGGAATACATTCCGGGATACACCGACATCGGGCTCACCAAGCAAGTCATCAGCCTCGACCGCACTGCCGATTCGCTGCAGCGCATTTTCGACCAGCAACAGCTTTACCTGACAAACATCAACCGGATTATTGAGGGCTACAACGAGCTTGACGATCTGCCAAAAACTGTAGGTGGAACGGTGTCAACTTCGGCCTATGACACCATCAGGCTGAAAAAATCGGCCCAGGACAGCCTGTTGCGCATGGAATTTGAAAATGCACAATATAACCTGGTCAACGACCCCATGGGAGCGCCAGACAACTTGCGCGCCCGCCGCCCCATTCCTAACTTTTTCATTCCGTTGAAGGGAACGGTTACCAACCATTTTAATCCGGGTCAGAATCACTTCGGCATCGACATAGTGGCCAAGAGCAACGAAGCCATCAAGGCAACCCTCGACGGTACTGTTGTTTATGCCGACTGGACCCTCGACAAAGGCTATGTGATCGGGATCATTCACTCAGGCAACCTGTTCTCAGTGTACAAACACAATTCGGTGCTGCTGAAAAAGGAGGGCGACCTGGTGCGGGCCGGCGAAGCCGTGGCCATCATCGGCGAAACAGGAGAACTCTCCACCGGGCCTCACCTGCACTTCGAATTGTGGCTCAACAGCTCACCTGTCGACCCCGAAGTGTATATCACCTTCTGATGTACGGGCTGCTGAATGAAGCGGTCGCATGTCATAATTATTCTTAATTTTGCTCCCGTTTTTGAACCCAAACAGCAAGACGTTGTTTTAATTAAATCATAAACCGGAACACAATAAACCGGTTGAATTTTCGGTCAGCATATGGAAATACTCATCAAAATACTGCAGCTTTTACTCAGCTTGTCTATCCTTGTCATCGTGCATGAATTCGGCCATTATATGGCTGCAAGGATATTCAAAACCCGTGTGGAGAAGTTTTACCTCTTTTTCAACCCCTGGTTCTCGCTGTTCAAATACAAAATCAAGGATACGGAATACGGCCTGGGATGGCTGCCACTGGGCGGTTATGTAAAGATCGCCGGAATGATGGATGAGTCGATGGATAAGGAGCAGATGCAGCAGCCGCCGCAGCCATACGAGTTCAGGTCGAAACCGGCGTGGCAAAGGCTCATCATTATGCTGGGCGGTGTCACCATGAATGTGGTACTCGCTTTTGTGATTTACATCGGCATGCTGTCAGTGTTTGGCGAAGAATACCTTCCCACTGCCGAAGCAAATAAATACGGCATCGTTGCAGACAGCCTCGCGCAGGATTTTGGTTTGCGCGATGGCGATAAAATACTGTCCATTGATGGTCATGTGGTGGAAGATTTTCAGAAAATTCCGTTGACAATGATCCTCGAGGAAGCCGGCACAGTGCAAATTTTGCGCGATGGTCAGCAAATGAATGTTAAGCTGCCCGAAGGCGCCATAGGCAAGCTGGTGAAATACAAATCGCCTTTCTTTTTATCGGTCCGTTTCCCCTTTGTAGTTGAATCATTTGCTGAACAATCCGCTGGCAAGGATGCTGGACTGATGGCCGGTGATACCATCCTGGGTGTGAATGGTGACATGCTGTTTTATTTTACTGAAATCCGCGATGTCATCAAAAACAAACAAGGTGAGGAGATCACCTTGAATGTGAAGCGCGGCAATGATACGCTTAATATGGCCATGCTTGTTTCCGGCGAAGGAAAAATCGGAGTCTGGCCCAAACAGCAACTCAATGATTTCTTCACCCTGAACGAAAAACGCTATTCGCTTGTTGAAGCCGTTCCGGCAGGCATGGTGAAAACCATCGATGGTATCGGTGGCTACCTGAAACAGCTGAAGCTCTTGTTTTCGCCCGAGGTGAAAGCCTATGAAAGCGTGGGTGGATTCATCACCATTGGCAGCATCTTCCCTGCTGAGTGGCACTGGGAGAGTTTCTGGCGACTGACGGCCTTCTTATCGATTATGCTTGCTGTGCTTAACCTCCTGCCCATTCCTGCCCTCGATGGCGGTCATGTGATGTTCCTGGCCTATGAAATCATTACCAGACGCAAACCCAGCGACAAATTTATGGAGTATGCACAGATTGCCGGTATGGTGATCCTTTTCAGCCTGCTCATCTTTGCCAATGGAAACGATGTGATTAAGCTGTTCCACTAAACTTAGTCGTCAGTTAGTTTTTCGTGCAGCGACCGGAATCCCTGACCAAGGATTTCGTCGGCATTCATAATCACCATAAAAGCATGTGGATCGATGTGATGAACAAAGGCTTCGAGCATAGCCAGTTCGCGCCGGTTAAGCACCACAAAAATCATGTTTCGGTCTGATCCGTTATACATGCCATTTCCCTGGATCACCGTGGCTCCCCTTGTCAGGTCGTTGATGATTTTGCGGCCAATGTCCTCATACTTGTCGGAGATGACCAAGGCCACCTTTTCGTAACTGATTCCCTGCAATACCAGGTCGATGACCTTGCCCATCAGAAAGATGGCAATCAATGAGTACATGGGCGTTGTCCAGTCGCCAAAGACAAGCGAACCAAAAACCACAATCACCGAATCCACCATCATCATCAATTGCCCTAAAGGCCATCTGGTCCACTTCCCGAGCATCATGGCCATCACATCCGTGCCGCCACAGGTGGCCTTGGCTTTAAACAGGAATCCGACACCCAGGCCTATGATGGCACCTCCGTAGATGGAGGCCAGCAGGGGGTCGTTGTGCACCAGCGGTTCCTCGCCAAAGAAATAGGTAAGTCCGTCAATAAAGCCTGAAGTGAGGATAAACCCGGTGATGGTTTTTGCACCGAAGCGGGGACCGAGCACCCTGATGCCCAGGAGCGTCAGCGGGATGTTGAAGGCAAGGGCCATCAGGCCCACCGGTGTGCCAAAGCTATGGTGCAACACAATGGAAATGCCATAAATGCCTCCCGGAACAATGCGGTAAGGTGTAATGAAAAACACATAGCCGCTGGCGATGAGCAGGGCGCCTGCAAGAATCAGCAGGTAGGCTTTGAACCAACGGGCCGACAAAAACCGGTACCTGACAATGAATCCCATCGCTTGTGTTTGCTGTTTATTGATTACTGCTTAGTAGAAACTCATGCTGTGCAAATGATCAGGAGGATACTTTTTCATGCAATGATTTAAACCCTTCGCCAAGGATTTCGTTAGCGTTGATCACTGTCACGAAGGCATGCGGATCAATCTGGTGAATGTATTCCTGCAACATGGCCATTTCGCGCCGGTTAACTACCGTGAAGATAATGGTTTTATCGGCCCCGTTAAACATGCCTTTTCCGTGGATATAGGTGCCGCCCCTGTTGAGGTCATTAATGATTTTGTCGCGAATCTCAAGGTGCTTGTCTGAAATGATAAACAGGGTTTTGTCGTAGCTGACCCCCTGCAGTATCGTATCGATGACCTTGCCGGTGATGAAAATAACAATGAGCGAATACAGTGGGATTTTCCAATCCTGAAACACCAGCAAACCGAGCAGCACAATGACCGAATCCACATAAATGAGCAGCTGGCCGATGGGCAGGCGGGTGTATTTGCTGATGATCATGGCAACAATGTCGGTTCCGCCCGAAGTGGATTTTGACTTAAAGATAAGGCCCAGGCCAAGCCCGAGAAACACACCGCCAAAGATGGACGAGAGCAGGGGTTCGTCGGCAACCAGGGGTGCTTCGCCATAATAATAGGTAATGCCATCGACGAAAAAGGCAGTCAGTAAAAAGCCAACCACGGTTTTATAACCAAACCTGGGCCCCAGAATCCTGATGCCGATCAGGGTAAGCGGGATATCCATCGAAAGGGCTGTTAAGCCCACAGGCAGATGAAACATATAATGCAGCACGATGGCGATGCCATAAACACCTCCGGGCACAATGCGGTAAGGGGTGATAAACAGCACAAAACCAGCTGCAAGGATAAAAGAACCCACGATGACGAGGAAATAATTAAGCAGCCAGCGCTTTGAAAAGATATTTTCTTTTTGAATAAAAGCCATGAATCGATGGTTTAATGATAGAAATTTTGGGCAAAATTAGCCGATTTAGGCAGAATGACCGCATGGCTGCAATGAAAAAGTCGGCAGAGCAGGCCTTGCATGCAATAAACAGCTGAAACGTGAGTTACATAGCATCCGGTGCGCATTATTGACCTGAACGAAAAATGAATTTGCCAATGAAAGCTTGCTTATGGTGTTGAAATAAACACTATTTTAGCACTCCGAAAATTGAAGACCTGAACTGTAGAATGGCATGAATAGCAAACGAAACCTGATCTTGTTTTTTTTCGTTTTCCTGGTCCACGGGCTCTTCGCCCAGATGGCACCTGTATTCACCCATCATTCCTATACGAATATGTACACCAATCCGGGATTTGCCGGCATGGGAGAAGGTATCTGCCTCAACGGAATCATCAGGCAGCAATGGGCAGGATTCAAAGACAATGAAGGCAACAAAGTAGCACCCGAGGACCTGTTGCTCACTGTTGACTCACCGGTGAAGTTGCTCAGGGGAGGGCTCGGTGGGGCCATCATACAGGATAAGATCGGGTTCTACAAAAGGACAGGTGTCCAGGTAGGCTATGCCTATCACCTTGAGCTTGGTGCTGGAACACTGGGTATTGGTGCAGCAGCCAATTTTTTGAACTGGACGGCCGATTTTGGCAAGTTTATCCCATCGGGCGACCCGGCCCTGGGCAAAGCAGCCTTCAACGATATGGTCATTGATGCCAACTTTGGGCTGTTCTGGCAGGTCGAAGACAGCTATTATGTGGGTGTCTCGTCAACGAACCTCCTCGAAACAAAAGGAAAAACATTTACGAACGATGCAGGCAGCGGCAGTTTTGTTTCGGACCGCACCTTTCATCTTACCGGCGGCTACCAATGGATTTTACCAAACAGCCCGCTTTTCGAAATTCATCCGGCCTTACATGTATTGTTAAATAAAGCCTATTCACAAATTAACCTCTCAGGAACAGTGGTATACAATAATCGCTTCTGGGGAGGCGTTAATTACCGGTACGGTGAATCTATCGGTGTGCTGATCGGAATGGTAGTGAAAGATTTTCGCATCGGGTATGCATACGATATCAATACTTTGGGTGTCAGTGTACCGGGTTCACATGAAATAAGCCTGGGCTATTGTTTCAAAATTAAAGGCGAACGTTCGACACGCAGTTATAGGAATACGCGTTATTTGTAATGAAAAAAAACATTAATGGTTTGTTAAGTGAGATTTTTTTTAATTTTGGCCAAAATTATGAACGGACGACATGGCCAGGATCATGTTTAATTAGGTGAAATAAACTCAAGGATCAAAGATGAAAAAAGCACTGTTCTACTTATCGGTTCTGCTGGTTGTTGCAGGTTGCAGCAATTCTAACAATGGCGAACTAGTTGGTGTGCGTAAGAAATCAAAACCATTTTATCAACCCGATCCCTATGGAATGGTATTCATTCCGCAGGGTAGCTACACCATGGGTGTAGGCGATCAGGATGTTACTTATGGTCAGTTGCATCAACCAAAAACAATTTCTGTTTCGGCCTTCTTCATGGACGAAACCGAAATCACAAACAATGAATACCGTCAGTTTGTTTACTGGGTGCGCGACTCTATCGCCCGTACAATCCTGGGTGAAGTAAGGCCTGATAAGTTCCTCATCGAGGAAAACAAGAAAACAGGTGAAGTGTATGATCCGCCATACCTGAACTGGCAAACCGACATCGAATGGAGCTCGAAAGACCAGGACGTGCGCGATGCACTCGACCAGATGTACCTGCCTGATCATGAAAGGTATTTCAGGAGAAAAGAAGTTGATACCCGCAAACTCAACTATGAGTATTATTGGGTTGACCTGCATGCAGCCGCCGGCAAGGATTTTTCATCGAATGCCGATTACCGCAACGCCGGTTTATCAAATCGTCCCCAGGGCCTAACCGACCGTTCGGTTTATGTGCGCAAGGAAATGATCAACGTATATCCTGACACCCTGGCCTGGATCCATGACTATACCTATTCATTTAATGATCCACTCACCGAAAAATATTTTTGGCATCCTGCTTATGACCACTATCCTGTAGTTGGTGTTAACTGGAGCCAGGCACGCGCTTTCTGCGTTTGGAGAACCGAATTCCTGAACAGCTACCTTTCGGGTAAAAAGGGCGAAGTTGCCCTTGCCGAATTCAGGCTGCCTACCGAAGCCGAATGGGAATGGGCTGCAAGGGGTGGATATCACCTGAGTCCGTATCCATGGGGCGGTCCTTACACAAGGAACGAAAAAGGCTGCTTCCTGGCAAACTTCAAACCAATGAGGGGTAACTATATCGCTGACGGTGGATTGCGTACCGTTATCGTTGGACACTATCCGCCGAATGACTGGGGTCTGTATGACATGGCCGGTAATGTGGCCGAATGGACTAACAGCGCCTTCGATCCTTCATCATACAACTTCACCTGGGACATGAACCCCAACTATACTTACAATGCCAAAGAAAGCGACCCACCAGCCATGAAACGTAAGGTTGTACGCGGTGGATCATGGAAAGACATTGCCAACTACCTGCAGGTTACAACCCGCACATACGAATATCAAGACACTGCCAAAAGTTACGTAGGATTCCGTTGTATCCAACCTTATCTGGGAAGAAACAAGGGTGACAATCCGTCCAAAGCATCCAGAGTTTACAGATAATTAATCATAGACAATCAAAATCAAAGTATTCACAAAAATTAATTAATCAAATCATCATGGGACTTAATAATCTTGTAAGAAGCAAAGGATATAAGAATTTTATGTCGAAGCTTTATGGCATTGGTGCATCAATTGTAATTATCGGTGCGTTGTTCAAAATCAACCACTACAATTACGCCAACGAAATGCTCATCATCGGACTTTCGACAGAGGCCATCATTTTCTTCTTTTCAGCGTTTGAACCACCGCACGTTGAGCCAGACTGGAGTCTTGTTTATCCTGAATTAGCCGGCATGTACCATGATGGAGCATTGCAGAAAGAGCTTGATTCGAAAAAAACACCTACCCAAAAACTTGACGATATGTTTAAGGAAGCCAAAATAGAAGCGGCGATCTTCGACAGACTGGGTCAGGGATTATCGAAACTGAGTGATAACGCAGCGAAAATGGGCGATATCTCGAACGCAGCCGTTGCAACAAACGAATTTGTTGACAATGTAAAATCTGCTTCGAAATCAGCAAATGATCTTTCAGGTAACTTCAAAAAAGCTGCCGAAGCCATCGGACAGGAATCCAATGCAACTGCTGAACATGTAAACACCCTGAAGAATGCTTCTGCCAGCGCTGAAAAGCTCACCAGTGCATACTCACAGGCTGCCGACATCCTGAAAGCAGATATGCGTACAACAGAAGAATTCGCCGGTACGGTAAAAAGTGCTACCGAATCAGCTCAGTTGCTCGCCAGCAGCTATCAGAAATCAGCCCAGATTTTGTCGAAATCGGTAGAAGCCCTCGACTTTACCGCTGTTGATGGTGATGCTTACAACCAGCAATTACGCAAAATCGCTGACAACCTTGCCGCTTTGAATGCCGTTTATGAAATTCAGCTCCAGGGATCCAGCAAATCAATCGAATCTACAGAGAAACTTCAGAAAACCATGAATGAGTTCCTGGATAAACTCACTCAGTCTTCTGCCAATACCGTTCAATTCAGCCAGCAGCTCGAATCACTGTCGAACAGAATGGGTGCCCTGAATAAAGTATATGGCAATATGCTTAGCGCGATGAATGTCAACGCATAAGCTGGTATTTTAATATTGAAGTTTACCTAAAGAATTATAAAAAATGGCTGGATATAAAGAAACCCCGAGGCAGAAGATGATCGGTATGCTCTACCTGGTGCTTACTGCCTTGCTGGCACTGAACGTTTCTAAAGATATTCTGGATGCATTTCTGGTTGTAAATGATAGCATGGAAAACACCAATGACAGTTTTTCTGCTAAAATTACCAGCGCTTATGCTCAGTTTGAAAGCCAATATGCCCTGAATCCCGGAAAGGTTGAGGAGTATTGGACACAGGCGAAAGAAGTCAGGAAACGCAGTGATGAATTAATTACCTACATCGATAAAATTAAACTTGAAGTAGTGGCCCGTTCCGAAAAAATTTCGGAACAGCAGGCCCTCGAGTTATACTTTTCAAAGGAAATGGTCGCTGACCCGATGAACCCAGGTTCTCAGAAAGAGAAAATGGTGCTGAATCTCGTTGATGTCCCTACCAAAGATAAGTTTGATGAAGCCACCAACTATATGGTTGGTCAGAATAAAAATGGCAAGGCCTATGAGTTGTCCGTTAAGATGGAAGAGTTCAGGAATTATGTACTCGGTCTTATTGGTAGCCAATATGCTGACAAACTTGGTCTGGTGACCAAGAAACAAGGTGGATACCGTGATGCAACCGGAACTCCTCAGGATTGGGAATATTACAATTTCTATCACACCATCCTGGCTGCCAACATCACCATCCTGAACAAAATCATTGCCGAAGTACAGAATACCGAGTTTGATGCCATCAACAGGTTGTATGCAAACATTTCTGAAAAGGACTTTAAATTCGACAATGTTGTGGCCAAGGTAATCCCGAAATCGACCTATGTGTTGTCGGGACAAAGCTACGAGGCTGAAATCCTTGTTGCTGCCTACGATTCAAAAACCCAATCAGAAGTAAAGGTGTTGCGTGGAGCCGACAAGGTTACCGATGCCAATATTGGCCGTACACAGGTATTTAAAAGCGAAAACGGAACGGTAAAACTGCAGTTCCCTGCTGCCTCCGAAGGCCCTCAGCAATATGCCGGTATCATCGAAATGATCGACCCTGCAACCCAGGAAATCGCACGTTACAGCTTTAATGCCGATTATATCGTTGCTCCTCCTTCATTGACCGTTGCTCCGCTGAAGATGAATGTGTTCTATGTTGGGGTTAAAAACCCGATTTCACTTTCAGCTCCCGGTATTCCACTGGATAAAGTGGTTCCTTCGATCACCAAGGGTAAACTCACCAAGAATGCCAATGGCACCTGGGATGTTGAAGTACCTGCTGGCGAAACAAAGACAACCATCAGTGCCGCTGCCAATATTGATGGCAAAAGCCTTCCGTTGGGAACCTCCGACTTCCGTATCAAACGTGTACCTGACCCAATGGCGCTGATTGCCGGAAAACTTGAAGGTACCATCGATAAAAACTCATTGCTTGCTGCCGGTGCTATCATCCCGACAATGCGCGACTTTGATTTCGAACTGTATTTTGAAGTAACTTCCTACACCTTTGCTACCATCGTCAATGGCGACTGGATTCCAAGAAACATCAGGGGTAACAGGTTTACTGAAGAAGTTCAGAACGTAATCCGCAACGCGCAGCGCAAACAGAAATTCTTCTTCGAAAATATTCAGGCAAAAGGCCCGGATGGAACCGTTAGAAGTCTTAACACCATCAACCTGGAAATCAATTAGTAAGATAAAACCAAGGAAAAAATGAAAAAATTGCTCATTCTCCTGTTCGTCATGGGCCTCACAGCAGGTTCGTTGCGCACAGTCACCGCCCAGATTCTCGACAACCCACCGGTTGACGGTTTGTTTGTCGACAACGGCCTGATTGATAAAGACCCCATTCCTTTTCCATCCATTCGTAAAGCGGATGTTATGTGGTCGAAGAGGATCTGGCGTGAAATCGACTTTCGCCAGAAACTGAATCAGCCATTCTATTATCCGACGGAGTCGCATAATAACTGGAGAAATTTCATGACAGTGATCATGGATGGTTTGAAAGAAGGTTCTTTTGTTGCCTACGACATTTCAAATACCGACGAACTGCTTGTGCCACTGACTTTCAATGAAGTTATTGCCCGCCAGACAGATACGTTGCGTACTGTGATGACAAGGCCTTTTCCTCCTTATGAGCAATACGACACCACTATTTTCACCGAATTTGATGCCACACGCGTGATGCGCCTCAGGGTGAAAGAAGATTGGTATTTCGATAAACAGCGCTCACAGCTGATGGTCAGAATCATTGCATTCTGCCCGGTCATGATCAAGGAAAGAAACGGACAGGAAGTTACCGAACCGTTGTTCTGGGTTTCTTATCCGCAATCACGTGACGTATTGGCTAAAGCCGAAGTTTTCAACAGGAACAATGCTGCAGAACGCAGAACCTTTGATGAGGTTTTCTGGAAACGCATGTTTGACAGCTATGTATACAAGGAAGAAAATGTATATGATCGCCGCATTTCGCAGTATGCCACCGGAATTGATGCTTTGCTAGAGTCAGAGCGTATCAAAATGGAATTGTTCCAGTTCGAACATGACCTTTGGGAATATTAGACTACGAATAACCGCATTGAAAACCCTGGCAATTTTGTCAGGGTTTTTTTGTGAAAACTAACTACCTTAGCCTTGTGATAATCGCCTGCGCAAGTGCCGAATTTACTGGATAATAAAATAGAATTTCTGAAAGGTGTTGGTCCCAAAAGGGCTGCGCTGCTGAACAAGGAAGCGGGCATAGCCAGCTTTGGCGACCTGCTCAATTATTTCCCCTTCAGGTACATCGACAAAAGCCATATTTACAAGGTGAGTGAAGTCACCAATGACCAGACCTGGTTTCAGCTGGTTGGCGAGGTCTCCGCCCTGAGGGTGCATGGCAGCCCGCGAGCGACCCGCGTTACAGCAACATTCAGCGACGACTCCGGTTCAATTGAGCTGGTGTGGTTTAAAGGCTTAAAATGGCTGAAAGAAAAATTCCTTCCTGGGCAGCGCTATGTGCTGTTTGGCAAGGCTTCTGCCTTTAACAACAAATTCAACTTCGTGCATCCGGATGTGGAATTGTTCGATCCGGCTGATCAAAGTGTAGGTGGTGTGTTGCAAGGGGTGTATCCCACCACCGAAAACATGAAAAACATGGGTTTGGGGTCGAAACAAATCGCGCGCCTTACAAAAACACTTTTGCAACAACTTGAAGGCTACATTCCGGAAACCTTGCCTGAATACCTGATCCTTGAGGAAAAGCTAATGCGCAGGTCACAGGCCTGCCAAAACATCCATTGGCCAACGAACAACCATAGCCTGAAGCTGGCTACACTACGCCTGTCTTTTGAAGAATATTTCTTTTTTCAGTTGCGGCTGATTTCGGGAAAGATGCAGCGGGAACGGACCTCCCGGTCGTTCGTGTTTCAACGAATTGGTGCGCTGTTCAATGAGTTCTACAGCAGATATTTACCCTTCGAACTCACTGAAGCCCAGAAAAAGGTAATCAGGGAAATCAGGCACGACCTGGGTTCCGGCATTCAGATGAACCGCTTGCTGCAGGGCGATGTGGGAAGTGGGAAGACCATTGTGGCCCTGATGGCAATGCTCATCGCACTCGACAATGGCTACCAGGCTGCCTTCATGGCCCCTACGGAGATTCTGGCAACACAGCATTATCATTCTTTGAAGAAACTTTTAGGTGAACTGCCAGTCAGCCTGGCCTTGCTGACGGGTTCGTCCAAAGCGACTGAGCGCAAATTAATTGACACTACATTGCAGGACGGCAGCCTCCATCTGATCGTAGGCACGCATGCCCTCATCGAGGACAATGTGGTTTTTAGTAAGCTGGGTCTGGTCATCATCGATGAACAACACCGCTTTGGCGTTGCACAGCGGGCCAAACTGCGCGAAAAAAACGATACGCCGCCGCATATGCTCGTGATGACGGCAACACCCATCCCACGCACACTGGCCATGACTCAATACGGCGACCTGGATGTTTCGGTGATTGACGAACTGCCTCCTGGCCGCAAGCCGATCAAAACAATTCACCTTTACCAGCACCAGCGCTTGCGCATGCTGAGTTTTGTGCGCAAACAACTTGCCGAAGGGCGACAGGTATACATTGTTTATCCCCTGATCAAGGAATCGGAAAAACTCGACCTGATCAACCTGCAGGAAGGCTACGAGAGCCTGCTGCGTGACTTCCCGGAGCCGCAATACCAGATTTGTGTGGTGCATGGTCAGATGAAGACCGAAGACAAGGACTGGGAAATGCAGCGCTTCGTGCGCGGACAGGCGCATATTATGGTAGCAACAACGGTCATTGAGGTAGGTGTCGACATTCCGAATGCGTCCGTCATGGTCATTGAGCATGCCGACCGTTTCGGCCTGGCACAGTTGCACCAGCTGCGCGGGCGTGTGGGCAGGGGAGCCGATCAGTCGTATTGTTTGCTGATGACCGATTTCAAGCTTACGGCCGACGGAAAAAAACGCATGCTCACCATGGTGAACTCGACCGATGGTTTCGAAATTGCGGCTGTCGACCTTGAACTGCGCGGACCAGGCGATACGCAGGGAACACTGCAGTCGGGTCAGCTTGAATTCAAATTGGGGAACCTTGCGAAAGACGAAAAACTGATCAGGCATACAAGGGGGCTGGCCCAAAAACTGCTTACTGCCGATCCGGCACTGATGCAGCCACAGCACGCCGTGGTAAAAACAGCCTTCATGCAACGCTATGCGACAGAAATTGATTGGGGAAGTATTGGCTGATTCGGAACAAAACATGACATTCTGACATTTTATCGCTAATTTTGCAACGTAAAAAAACGGTACATCTGCATGAAAATTTCTTATAACTGGCTCAAACAATACCTCAATATCAACGAAGATGTCGAGAGGGTAGCGGAAACACTTACGCAAAGCGGACTAGAGGTGGAAGACACGCTGAATTGGGAATCTGCTAAAGGCGGCCTGAAAGGTGTTGTCATTGGCAAGGTCATCAGCTGCGCGAAGCATCCCAACGCCGACAAATTAAGCCTTACCACCGTTGATGTGGGAACCGGAAGCCTGCTTCCAATCGTATGTGGCGCTCCGAATGTTGCTGCCGGCCAGAAGGTGGTCGTGGCAACAACCGGCACCATGATCCTCAAAGGAAGCGATTCATTCGAGATAAAAAAAGCCAAAATCAGGGGAGAGGTTTCCGAAGGCATGATCTGTGCCGAAGACGAACTTGGGCTTGGGACCTCACATGATGGCATCATGGTACTGCCCGAAGAGGCTGCAATCGGAACACCGGCCGCTGATTATTTCGGAATTGTTCAGGATAAGGTACTTGAAATCGGACTTACCCCGAATCGTTCTGATGCCACCTCGCATATCGGTGTGGCACGCGACCTCGCTGCAGCACTGAACTACCAGTACGGACACAAAAAGTACAGCCTTGAAATGCCTTCTGTTGATGGATTTGCTGTGGCAAACAACAAACTGGATATTGATGTTGTTGTTGAAGATACCATCGCCTGCCCAAGGTATTCAGGGCTCACAATCAGCAATATTACGGTAAAGCCATCGCCTGATTGGCTTAAAAACCGCTTGCTGGCCATCGGCATCCGACCAATTAACAACATTGTCGATATCACCAACTACATCCTCTTCGAGTATGGACAACCGCTGCACGCATTTGATGCCGCCGCGGTCAAAGGAAATAAAATCATTGTAAAGAAAATGCCCCGGGACACGCCTTTTGTGACCCTCGATGGCATTGAGCGAAAACTGGGCAGCAACGACCTGATGATTTGCAACGAAGGCGCACCAATGTGTATTGGCGGTGTTTTTGGCGGTTTGCATTCAGGTGTGTCGGAAAACACAAAGGCCATCTTCCTCGAAAGTGCCTGTTTCGATCCCAAAGGAATCCGTAAGACAGCCCGCTATCACGGACTTCAGACCGATGCTTCGTTCAGGTTCGAAAGAGGAACCGACCCCAACATCACCGTTGTGGCGCTGAAACGGGCCGCACAGCTGATTGTGGAAATAGCAGGAGGTGAAGTGTCTTCTCAGATCAAGGACGTGTATCCGGAACCCATCAAAGCGGTAAGTGTTAGGCTCGACTATGGCTATGTGAACAAAGTGGCCGGGCAATACATTGAAAAGGAGAAGGTTATAAGCATATTAGTTGACCTCGGGTTAACAATTACCACGGAAAAAACGGAAGGGCTGGTTGTTGAAGTGCCTACCTTCAAAACCGATGTGACCCGGCCGGCCGATCTTGTAGAGGAAATCCTGCGCATATATGGCTATAACAGCATCCGCATTCCAGAAAAGCTCAACGCTTCACTGAATGTGCACGAGGGCGTGGATGCAGACCAGCTGCAGAACCTTGTTGCTGATATGCTCACAGCCAATGGATTTTATGAGATCATGAATAACTCCCTGACCAAATCGGAATACAGTCGGATTGAGGGTGTCGTTGAACCTGATTGCAATGTCCAGATTTTGAATCCCCTCAGCACCGAGTTGGACGTCATGCGGCAAACCCTGCTTTTTGGTGGCCTCGAAACCATCGCCTACAACCAGAACCGTAAAGCAACCGACCTCAAATGCTATGAGTTTGGAAAGGTGTACCGGTTTGACAGCACCAAAGGCAGAAGCCAGCAAAATGCGCTGCAGCCATATGCCGAAACCATGCACCTCGACCTCTTTATGACAGGGAACCAAACAGGCGAAATATGGCACACACAGCCCCGACCGGTTGATTTCTATACCCTGAAATATTTTGTGGAAACGGTGATCAGGCGATTAAATATTAACCGCAATGAGGTGAGCCTTCAGGAAATATCCGGAGCTGCGTTCGCTTACGGACTTTCGTACCAATACAATGGCAAAGCACTCGCGCGTTTTGGCAAGCTGAATCCTGCTGTGGCCCGACATTTTGACCTTAAGAAAGAGGTGTTTTACGCAAACCTGATGTGGACCACACTGCTTGAGGTTTGTCATGCCGATGCCATTCGTTTTGGCGAGGTGCCTAAATTTCCGGCCGTTCGCCGCGACCTGGCCCTCGTGCTTGATCAGCAGACCAGGTTTGAGGATATCAGGAAGATTGCGAAAGGGGCAGTGCCAGAGTTGTTGACAGCAATCAATATTTTCGATGTGTATGAAGGTGATAAGATTCCCGCTGGAAAGAAATCCTATGCGGTGAGTTTTATCCTGCTTGATATGGAAAAAACGCTGACCGACAAAGTGATTGAACAATCGATGAGCAGGTTGCTCAAACAATTCGAAGAACAATTGGGGGCAGTATTGCGTTAACAGAGAACATAAACTCATAGAAAAACAGGATCGGAAAGGACTGGTTAACATGGATACACAATCAATAAAACAGCGGTTTGGCATCACGGGTCACGACCCGTATCTTGAGCGGGCCATTCAGGTAGCTGTGCAGGTTGCACCCACTGACCTCACCGTGTTAATCACCGGAGAGAGTGGAACCGGAAAAGAAGTGTTCCCAAAGATTGTGCACCAGTCGAGCGCCCGCAAGCACGGACCTTATATTGCGGTTAACTGCGGGGCTATTCCTGAAGGCACCATCGATTCGGAACTTTTTGGTCATGAAAAAGGCTCATTTACAGGCGCACACGAAGCCCGCAAAGGCTATTTTGAAGTTGTCGATGGCGGAACGATTTTTCTCGATGAGGTAGCTGAACTTCCCTTGTCAACCCAGGTGCGCTTGCTGCGTGTGCTCGAAACAGGCGAATTTCTGAAGGTGGGTTCCTCCAAAGTGATTAAAACCGATGTGCGTGTTGTTGCCGCAACGAATGTCAATATCCCCGAAGCCATCGAGAAGGGAAAATTCAGGCAGGACCTGTATTACCGCTTAAATACCGTACCTATTATTATTCCGCCACTGCGTGAGCGCAAGCAGGATATCATGCTGTTGTTTAAGAAATTCGCCCTCGATTTCGCCGAAAAATACCGCATGCCTCACTTGCAGCTTACCGACGAAGCCATCAGGTTGCTCGAAAACTTTCGCTGGCCCGGCAACATCAGGCAGCTGAAAAACGTTACAGAACAGATATCGATCATTGAAAGGCAAAAGCTTGTTACCGGAGAAGTGCTGAAACGCTATTTGCCCAACGATATGTCGACTTCACTCCCCGTGCTTTATCACCGCGAACGCGATGAAGAGAAATTGTCGGAACGCGACTTGCTGTATAAGGTGCTTTTCGATATGAAAAAAGACATCATCGACCTGAAGAAAACGGTGGCCGAAATTCTGGATCACGACCTTTCAGAAAGTGCCCCTTCACAGGTGCAAAGCCCGATGATCAGGCAATATGGCAAAGACATGGAAAGCCGTGAAACCGATTTTGGCGATTTTGAAATTGCAGCTGATGACGATAATTTTGACATCCATCCTTCCGAAGTCATTGATGATAACCTTTCGCTGGAGAAAAAGGAGATCGACATGATTAAGCGGGCGCTCGAAAAACACCATGGACGCAGGAAACACGCGGCCAAAGAACTCGGTATTTCTGAACGCACCCTGTACAGGAAAATAAAAGAATATCACATTGACCAGTAAGCTGATGGCATGAAAAACAAAACCTTCAACACCTTTTGCAGGCTTGTAGCCGCCATAATTATTTCATTGGTTATTTCGGGTTGTGGTGTGTATTCATTCACCGGGGCTTCCATACCCCCCGAAGCCAAAACGGTTTCGGTGCAGTATTTTCAAAACAATGCCATGCTTGTTGAACCCTTGCTGAGCACCACCTTTACCACCTCCCTGCGCGATAAACTCACCAACCAAACCAGCCTGCGGATGATCACCCAAAACGGCGATTTGGCCTTCGAAGGAGAGATTACTGATTATAAAACCACCCCTGTGGCCATACAAAGTGACCAGACAGCTGCATTGAATCGCTTAACAATTACCGTGAATGTCAGATTTTTCAATAAATTTGACGAGTTAAAAGGTTTTGAAACAAAATTTACACAGTACAGGGACTATCCGAGCAGCCAGGATCTGAATGCAGTGAAAGATGGTTTAATCACCGAAATTGTGGATAACCTTGTCGACGATGTGTTTAACAAAGCCGTTGTGAACTGGTAAATCACGCACTGATGAACAAGCAGGAGTTCTTACAGCATTTAAAGGAGCCTGAGCTGCTGAGCAAGGATTCGATTATGCCGTTAATGGACCTTGTCAGTCAGTTTCCCTACTGCAGCACCCTGCAGGTGTTGCTGGCCATGAACCTCTTCAGGGAGAATCACATCATTTATGAAAGTCAGCTAAAGCTGGCTGCATGCTGCATCACCGACCGAAACCTGCTCCGTTTGCACATCGCCAAAGCAGGCGACCTGCGCGAGAAAGCATCACTCCCCGACGAATACAGGGTTCCGGAGGCAATGAAAACACAGGATCAGGAAGCTGCGCCCGATGCAGACCAGCAAACCGATCAGCCCGTTGAGGAAACAATAACTCAGGAAACAGCCAATGTTGCTGATGCAGAAGTGAAGGCTGACGAAACCAGGGGGGCTGAAGCAGGTGTTGCCGAAACAGAAGCCGAACAAGGCGACATAACTGAATATGCTGAAAAAGCGCCTGTTGAAGCTGAAAAAGCCATGGCCGAAACCACGCTACAGACTCCTGAGGGTGAGCCAATAGCGATGGATGAAAGCGGTGTTGACGAGCCTGTGGCTGAGGTGACTGAAACAGAAACCTCAGCTGAAAGCCCGGAGCAAAAGCCTGGGACGGAAGTGATTCAGGAAGACGATATCGCCGATGATGAAGGGGATGAAGACCTCCAGAAAAACGAACCCGGCCGGAAATCAATTGAAGAACTGAAACGGATTGTGGAGGAACGCATCAGGCAGATCGAACGCGAAAAGCAAGGAAAACCGGCCGAAACGCCAAACCCCGCAACAGCAGTCGACCTGATTGAACAGTTCATTAAAAACAACCCAAGCATATCACGTCCGCGCGCCGATTTCTACAATCCGGTTACCTTCGCTCACCAGAGTGTGATCGATCAGGAAAACATTGTCAGTGAGACACTCGCACGCATTTACATCAACCAGGGACATTTTGATAAAGCCATTGTTGTTTATGAAAAATTAAGCTTGAAATATCCGGAAAAAAGTAGTTACTTTGCAGCCCTTATTGAAGAAACAAAGAAGAGCAAAAACATTAAAACTGAATAACATGTACGTTTTCATCTCAATTCTTATCCTCATTGTCAGCGTGTTGATGACATTAATTGTCCTTGTACAGAACTCAAAAGGAGGCGGACTGGCATCAAATTTCTCGGCCTCAAACCAGTTTATGGGCGTGAGACAAACAGCCGATTTTCTGGAAAAAGCAACCTGGACCCTGGCAGTTGCCCTGCTTGTGTTTAGCCTTACTGCCACCATGGCAATTCCAAAATACACCGCTGCTCCCGGCCAGGCCGATACCGAATTGCGCAAGCAAATTGAGGAAAATATTCCTGCTTCTGATTTCCAGGCTCCGCCAACCCGCGACGAAGAATAGGACCGAAAGCGTTTATTGTGCTACGACATACCGTGTCAGAATGTCACTCATTCTGACACTTTTTTTTTGCCCTTTCCGCCAGGCCTTCAATGTTGCAAATGGAAGTGTATATAATCAAACATCATCATAGAATACACCTAATCAGTACATTACATAGAAATGTATTGCCTTGTAATCTGCCTGATCCTGAGTCTTGATGGGATTTTTATCCTACGGAAACAGGTTTGGCACAGATTGTGACAACTGCCTAGCAGTCGAAATTCAATTGCGATTAATAATAACCAATAAACTATCATATTCATATGGGAAATTTGAACATCAAACCATTAGCTGACCGGGTAGTTGTAGAACCCGCAGCTGCTGAGCAGAAGACTGCCAGCGGCATCATCATTCCTGATACCGCAAAGGAAAAACCACAAAGAGGCACCATCGTTGCTGTAGGCGAAGGCACAAAAGACAATCCGGTAACGGTGAAAGTTGGTGACAATGTGTTGTATGGAAAATATGCCGGCACTGAATTCACCATCGACAACAAAAATTACCTGATTATGCGCGAATCCGATGTGATTGCAATTATCTGATGAATGTAAACAATTAACAATAAGCAAATTAAAATTTAATACAATGGCAAAGGATATCTTATTTAACCTCGAAGCAAGAGACGGCCTGAAAAGGGGCGTTGATGCATTGTCAAATGCAGTTAAAATCACCCTGGGTCCCAAAGGCCGCAATGTGATTATCGAAAAATCTTATGGCGGACCACAGATCACCAAAGACGGTGTGACCGTGGCAAAGGAAGTGGAACTCACCGACCCGGTAGAAAATATGGGCGCTCAGATGGTGAAAGAAGTAGCTTCGAAAACCAACGACATCGCCGGTGATGGCACCACAACAGCCACCGTGCTTGCACAGGCAATCATCACCACTGGCCTGAAAAACGTTACCGCCGGCGCAAACCCGATGGACCTCAAAAGGGGCATTGACAAGGCCGTTGCCAAGGTCATCGAATCGCTGCACCAGCAAACAACAAAGGTTGGCGACAGCAACGAAAAAATTAAACAGGTAGCTGCCATTTCGGCAAACAACGACCTGACCATCGGTACCCTGATTGCTGAGGCAATGGCCAAGGTGAAACAGGAAGGCGTGATCACCGTTGAAGAAGCAAAAGGCATCGAAACCTATGTGGATGTTGTTGAAGGTATGCAGTTCGACAGGGGTTACATCAGCCCTTATTTTGTAACGAATGCTGAAAAAATGGAAGCCGTTTACGAAAATCCCTTTATCCTGATCTACGATAAAAAGATCTCGGTGATGAAGGACCTGCTTCCGATTCTCGAAAAATCTCTGCAAACCGGAAAACCACTCATCATCATTGCTGAGGACGTTGAAAGCGAAGCACTGGCTACCCTTGTTGTTAACCGCCTGCGCGGATCACTCAAGGTTGCCGCTGTGAAAGCTCCTGGTTTCGGCGACAGAAGAAAAGAAATGCTGGAAGACATCGCTATCCTTACCGGTGGTGTTGTCATCAGCGAAGAAAAAGGATACCGCCTCGAAGATGCTACACTCGATATGCTGGGTGAGGCCGACAAGGTAACCATCGACAAGGAAAACACAACCATCGTCAGTGGCCGCGGATCGAAAGATACCATCAATGGCCGCGTTGCCCAGATTAAGAAGCAGATCGAAACTTCCACATCGGATTACGACAAGGAAAAACTGCAGGAACGTTTGGCTAAACTGGCTGGTGGAGTGGCAGTTATTTATGTTGGCGCTGCCAGCGAAATGGAAATGAAAGAAAAGAAAGACCGTTTCGAAGACGCGCTCGCCGCTACAAAAGCAGCCATCGAAGAAGGCATTATCCCTGGTGGTGGTGTCGCCTTTATCCGCGCAATTGAAAGCCTGAAGGATCTGAAAGGCGACAACGAAGACGAAACAACAGGTGTTGCCATCATCAGGAGGGCCTTGGAAGAACCCTTGCGCCAGATCGTTGAAAATGCCGGTATGGAAGGTTCAGTCGTTGTGAACCGTGTGAAAGAAGGAACAGGCGATTTCGGCTTCAACGCCCGCACCGAAGTGTATGAAAACCTCACCGATGCCGGTGTCATTGACCCGACAAAGGTTGCCCGCGTAGCCCTCGAAAACGCAGCTTCAATTGCCGGTATGTTGCTCACAACAGAATGTGTGCTTGTTGAACACAAAGACCCGAATGCACCTGCACCACAAATGCCTCCAATGGGCGGCGGAATGCCAGGTATGATGTAAACATTGCATTTGTGCAAATACATAAACCACCTTCCTTACCGAAGGTGGTTTTTTTTTGAAGGCACCCTTCACACAGGCAAAAACCACATTCAGCACAGGCGGAAAAACGACCGCGAACACGGCGATTCCGCAATTTTTAATGGTGAACACACCAAAACCAGACAGGTCTGCGTTTACAAAATAAATCCCCTGCCAAGGCCCATGCCTTTGATTGGAATACAATTTTGGTGTATTTTTGCTTTTCAGGGACGAATCAATAAGCTGATAAACATGAACACAAAGCCATTTTTATTGTTGGTGTTTATTTCGGTGTCCTGGTCTGCCGGACTTTTTGCCCAGATGGAACGAATTCCGGTTGATACTGAAACCAGCAAAATCAAGTTTCAGGAAGTTATCGATGAGCCAGGATCAAAAAATGAACTCTTCAACCGCAGCATCTATTGGTTGAATGATTACTACAAAGACCCGGTCAGGGTAACCAGCGTCAGGGATAAGGCTACCGGTAAAATTATTGGCAAGCACACCATTAAAATCACCCAGACCGGACCCGATGGCCTCAAACAGGATGTTGCCTTTGTGTATTATGAATTTACCATCGAAGTGCGCGATGAACGCTATCGGTACACCATCAGTGACTTGCTGCTCAAGACGGCTTCCCGCTTCGAAATTGAGCGCTGGCTCGATAAGTCCGATCCATCCTATGATCCTCACTGGGACGACTACCTGAATCAAATTGCTGATTATGTGGATGCCTGGAGCGCTAACCTGAAAGAAAAGATGAAACCGGGGCCTGAAAAAAAAGAAGATGTTTGGTAATTGCTGCTAAAATCGTCAAGGCAAAACTTTTATTGCTTTACTTTGTTTTATTGGTAAAACCCTCATGTTAGGACGCCTAACCATCACAAATGAGAAGAAAAAGAGACATTATCATCAAAGGCTTTTCGAAACTGCTTAAGGAAGACAAGCTGAAGCTTGTTGCCGAATATTTCGAAAATCCGGGCGAAGTCATTGAACTGCTCAAGAGTTTCTGGCATCACGATGAATCCCAGCAAAAGCTCTTCGATGAGTTCAGCGAAAACACCATCACGAATTTTATCATCCCTTATGGCATTGCGCCAAATGTCATCATTAATGGCCGCAACTACCTGATACCGATGGTTATCGAAGAAAGCTCAGTGGTTGCTGCGGCTTCGGCAGCAGCAAAATTCTGGAGTGAGCGCGGTGGGTTTAAGTCGCTGGTATTGAGCACGAAAAAGGTCGGACAGGTGCATTTTAACTGGGCCGGACCGGCAACCCTGCTGTTTGACCTGATGCCTGCCCTCGACAGGATGCTGCGCGAGGCTGCAAAGCCCATCACTGCCAATATGGAAAAAAGGGGTGGAGGTATACTCGAAATAAAACTCATCGACCTGACCGATAAAATTGAAAATTACTACCAATTGCTGGTGACCTTTGAAACCAAAGACTCGATGGGAGCCAATTTTATCAATTCTGTGCTCGAAGAGTTTGGCCAGACACTGAAGGTGTTTTTGTCGGAGCAAACCCAGTTGAGTGTTGCCCACCGGCAATGCGACATCATCATGGCCATTTTGTCGAATTTCACACCGGAATGCGTTGTCAGGACATGGGTGGAATGCCCCCTGAGCCAGTTGGATAATGTGGACGAAAAGTTAAGCGGGGATGCCTTTGCCCGAAAATTTGAAACAGCAGTGCGCATCGCCGAAGTAGATGTGTATCGGGCCGCAACACATAACAAAGGCATTTACAACGGCATCGATTCGGTAGCCATCGCAACCGGAAACGACTTCAGGGCCATCGAAGCAGCCGGTCACACCTATGCCGCACGCGATGGCCAATACAGGAGCCTTTCACGGGTCGAAATTGAAGGGGGAATGTTCAGGTTTATCCTCGAAGTGCCTTTGGCACTCGGTACCGTGGGAGGCCTTACCAGCCTGCATCCGCTGGCCAAACAATCGCTCGAATTGCTGGGAAACCCAACCGCATCTGAACTAATGATGATTGCCAGTACCATGGGCCTGGCCAATAATTTCTCTGCAGTGAAATCGCTGACAACAAAAGGGATACAGGCCGGGCATATGAAAATGCACCTGTTTAATATCCTCAATCATTTCAAGGCAAATGAATCAGAGAAAAATGCAGCTGTTGAACATTTTAAGGATCAAAAGGTTTCGTTTGCCAGCGTAGGTCAGTATATTGCTTCTTTAAGAAAATAAATGTGGGTGAAAAGCAGGTTTACCGCTCCAATGGCAAATTGCTGATAACAGGCGAGTACCTTGTTCTCAGGGGAGCTGATGCCCTGGCCGTTCCCCTGGTAATGGGACAAACACTCGAAATAAATTCCACTGATATCACCTCATCGCCGGTGCTTTGCTGGAAAGCTTATGCCCCCGGGCGTTTGTGGTTCGAGGTTGATTTTGACCTGCCATACCTGAATGTGCTGCATACCAGCGATCAGCAAAAAGCCGCAAAACTGCAAATAATCCTCCTCACCCTGCAACAGATGAAACCTGAGCTGTTTGAGGGCAAAACATCCCTTCAGGTCAGCACCCGGCTTGATTTTGAACCGGAATGGGGTTTTGGTTCAAGCTCCACACTCATCGCCAACATTGCACAGTGGGCAGGGGTGAATCCCTTTTCTTTGCTCAACCTGTCTATCGGTGGTTCCGGCTACGACATCGCCTGTGCAAATGCCGTTACTCCGGTCTTTTATAAGCTGCACAACCTCCGTCCGGATGTGCGAAAGGCAAACTTCAATCCTCCTTTTGCCGATAAGTTGCACTTTGTCTATCGCGGCCGGAAGCAGCAGTCGGCCAACAGCGTGACCGACTTTAATGCCATACACGGAAACACTGATCTGAAGCACGTGGTCGAGGAAGTGAGCAACATCACTGCCAAAGCCGCCAGCACCACTTCGTTTGAACGGTTTTGTGCCTTGATGAATCAGCATGAGGAAATTGTGTCGGCCCTGCTGCTGGAACCAGCTGTAAAAACAATGTATGCCGGTTTCGATGGACAGCTGAAATCACTCGGAGCCTGGGGTGGCGATTTTATGCTGGCAATGAGCCCGGCTGAACCTGCCTATGTTCGGGAATATTTCGAACAGCAGGGACTGAATATCCTATTTTCATACACTCAACTGGTGAGACAGTGATGCATATAACGGAAAAAAACGAAGCCTATTATCGCGATACCGCGTTATCGCCAGACATTCCAGGGGATTGCCACGGTGAAGTAGCCTGGCAAAGCCCATCAAACATCGCGCTTGTAAAATATTGGGGCAAGCATGGCGTGCAACTGCCCAACAACCCCTCCATCAGCTTCACACTGAAACAGGCCCATACGGCTACCCGCATCGGCTATCGCCCGAAGGATGGGGATGAACCTGGTTTTACATTTGCCTTTGAAGGCAAACCCCAGCCGCTTTTTGCACAAAAAACAGCTAACTACCTGAATCAATTGTTGCCTTATCTGCCCTGGCTTCCGAAAATTCACCTTGACATCAGCAGCCATAATACCTTTCCGCATTCATCCGGCATCGCCTCATCTGCCTCCTCAATGAGTGCACTGGTAATGGGTCTGTTGGATATTGAATCTGCGCTTTCCGGAAATCCCCTTAGCGATGATGAATTCCGCACCAAGGCGTCATTTCTGGCAAGACTCGGATCAGGGAGTGCTTCCCGGTCAGTTTTTCCTTTTGCAAGTGTGTGGGGAGCGACAGAAGCCATTCCTGGAAGCAGCCAATATGTTGCCTTTCCAATGGAACATCATATGAACGAGGTGTTTACAACCTTCCGCGACAGCATCCTGATCATCCATGCCGGGACGAAATCTGTTTCCAGCAGGGCAGGTCATCAGCTCATGGAAAACAACCCTTTTGCAGCTGCACGCTATCAAAATGCTGAAACAAACATCAGGCTGTTAAAGGATGCGCTCCTGCATGCTGACATGGATCAGTTTATTGCAGTAACAGAAAGTGAAGCCCTGCAGCTGCATGCGCTCATGATGACAAGCCAGCCTTCCTTTATCCTGATGCAGCCCGCAACACTGGCTGCCATCACCCACATCAGGGCATTCAGGCAAGAGCGTGGCATTCCGCTTTGCTTCACCCTCGATGCAGGACCAAACATCCACCTGCTCTATCCTGCTGCTCACCAGGAGGCTGTGAAAGCCTTTATCAGTGAACAGCTGCTGCAGTATTGCGCCGACGGGCAGTGGATTGACGATGAGGTTGGCGGCGGACCTTCGAAACTGAACAGCTGATGATGGCAGAACGGAACCATTTCAAGGCGAAAATCATGCTCTTTGGGGAGTACACCGTCATTTGTGGCTCCATGGCGCTGATTGTGCCATTCGACCGCTTTTCAGGAAAATGGGTCTTTGGTGAACCCGGCCTTGATGATGCGCTAAGCCTCAGGCCTTTCAATGATTATCTAAGCCGGCATCAGGTCCTTGGCGAAGTGATTGACTGCGCACACTTTGGAAAAGATATTGATGAGGGTCTTCATTTTGAGTCGGCCATACCCCAGGGATATGGCGCAGGAAGCTCAGGAGCCCTGGTTGCTGCCGTTTATCATCGCTACGGAAAACAGGGCGTTGCAAACAACCTGCAGCTAAAAAACACACTGGCTGCCATGGAGTCGTTTTTTCACGGACAGAGTTCCGGCCTCGATCCCCTTTGCAGCTACCTCGATGCTGCTGTGCTTGTGCAGTCTGATGGCACTCCCGAAACGCATGTGCTTGCTCCTCAGTTCGATCGCATGGGCATCAGCCTGCTGCTCGTCGATACAAAAACAACGGGCAAAACAGGCCCCTTGGTTGGTTTTTTCAAAGAACAGCTGAAACAGTTGCGCTTTTTCAGGATGCTGAACGAACAAGTCATTCCACTCACCAACCAAAGCATTGCGGCATGCCTTGAC
Organism: Bacteroidota bacterium; assembly: GCA_018816765.1. Taxonomy (GTDB): domain Bacteria; phylum Bacteroidota; class Bacteroidia; order Bacteroidales; family F082; genus UBA6192. The sequence goes on along the minus strand of JAHIUX010000010.1, from coordinate 15,026 downwards.
AATGATCCGGCAAGCCTGATGGATGGATTGAACAAAATTGCTGATTTTCAGTTTAATCACTTGCAGCCAATGATCCCCGATTCATGCAGGTCGCTCTGGCAGCATGGCCGCGAAACAGGCAGGTTTACCCTGAAGTTGTGCGGATCGGGTGGCGGAGGCTATTTGCTATGTTTTACACAACGGGCAGAGCGCACCGCTCAGGAGATCGCAGCTGCCGGCTTTGAGGTGATCAGCGTGGGAAATTAAAACAGTCCTGATTGACATTTAATGCTGGCTATTTTACCTTTACACGAAATGAAACAAGTATGAAAACAAACAATGAATTTCAATTACAAGGCCGCATCGTCGACCTGGTGAATATGGAAATTTACTCCGGAACCCTTGTTGTCGGTGAGGGTAAAATTCAGTCGATACGCCGCGAACCGGTCGATTCTGAAGTGTACATCATGCCTGGATTAATCGACGCACATGTGCATATTGAAAGCTCCATGCTGATACCCTCCGAATTTGCCCGTCTGGCTGTTGTTCACGGTACCGTTGCCACGGTGTCCGATCCACACGAAATTGGCAATGTGCTCGGCGTGAAGGGCATCAACTATATGATCGAAAATGGCAAAAAAGTGCCGTTTAAGTTCTTTTTCGGTGCTTCGAGCTGTGTGCCTGCAACGGGGTTCGAAACGGCGGGCGCCACCATAGGCCCTGATGAAATTGATGCCTTGTTGCAGCATCCTGAGATCAAGTATTTGTCCGAAATGATGAATTATCCCGGTGTGTTGTTTCAGGATAAGGAAGTGATGCAAAAGCTGGCCATTGCCCGAAAGCACAATAAACCTGTCGATGGACACGCACCCGGATTAATGGGGAAAGACGTAGAGACATACATCAAAGCCGGGATAAGTACCGATCATGAGTGTTTCACCATGGAAGAAGCCCTCGAAAAAATAAAGTATGGCATGAAGATCCAGATCAGGGAAGGCAGTGCGGCAAAGAATTTTGATGCCCTGATCGGTTTGCTTGATGATCATGCCGACATGGTGCTGTTTTGCAGCGACGACAAGCACCCGAACGATTTGGTGGAAGGTCACATCAATGCGATGGTGAAGCGGGCGATAGCATTGGGCCATGACCCGCTGAAGGTGTTGCGCAGCTGTGTGCTCAATCCCGTGGAACATTACCGGCTGGAGGTGGGTTTGCTCCGGGCAGGCGACCCGGCCGACCTCATTGTGGTTGATGACCTGAACAGCTTCCAGGTGCTGAAGACCTTTGTGGATGGTTTGCTGGTGGCTGAAAACGGCCAGACACTGATTCGTAGCGTGGAAGCCGAAACACCCAATGCCTTTGTTGCGGCAAAGGTCAGGGCAGGACAGCTGGCCGTGAAGAGCAATGGTTCCATGATCAGGGTGATTGAAGCGCTCGAAGGACAACTCATTACACAAACCCTGGTGCTGGAACCCGGTTTATCGGATGGCAAGATGGTGAGCGACACCGGGCGCGATATACTGAAGATGGTGGTGTATAACCGCTACCAGCCATCAGCGCCTGCCATAGGTTTTATCAGGAATTTTGGGTTGAAACACGGTGCAATGGCGTCCACTGTGGCCCACGACAGCCACAATGTGATTGCCGTCGGGGTTTCAGATCAGGATATTGCCGACGCCATGAATATGCTGGTCGAAAGCAAAGGCGGAATCTCGGTCACGGGCCCGGGCATCAGGCAGGTGTTGCCACTCCCGGTAGCCGGACTGATGTCGAACGGCGACGGTTATACGGTGGCTAGCGCATATGAACACATCGATCAGCTGGTGAAAAGCCTCGGTTCGCAACTGCATGCCCCTTTTATGACACTCTCATTCATGGCCCTGCTGGTGATTCCTCAGCTCAAGCTGAGCGACAAAGGACTCTTCGATGGGAAGACGTTTGCGTTTACTTCGCTTGAAGTATAAGTCAGGCGTTCACTCTTACTTACGCATTATACCGGCCAAATAAATGCCTTGCGGTTTTTCAGTAAATCTGACCAATATGTAAGATTGCACTACTTTAGCTTAATGCCATGTATCAGGCCTGACTATATGGATGCACTCCTTCTGTAAATCCCAGTTGTAATTGCAAATTTGATAAGGGTTTCAGTAAGATGCATCAGTGTTCAGGCATGTCATATGCCTTCAAATGTTAAAAATGATGGTTTAAAACACTAATAAACAATAAGATAAACTTCGTCTTATTTAGACTCATTTTATATTGCAGAAATTATGCAGAAAACTAAATATGTTATTGTTAATGTATTAACAGATTAACTATTTTTGTAAAAAAAGTAGGTATGGAAACCCAGGAGTTAAGTGTTGTCAAGCTTGAGAGAATGGCCAACAGGTTAAGGGCAATTGCCCACCCGATGCGTATTGCCATTATGGACATGCTTACCTTAGAGCCTAAACTGAGTGTGACTGAAATCTACCTGCGTCTCGATATTGAACAGGCATCCGCTTCGCACCACCTGAATATCATGAAAAATCACGGTGTGTTGCGTTCAAAAAGGGAAGGTAAAAAGATCTATTATTCACTTGTCAGCAATGCCTTATCCGACATCATCAGGTGCCTCAATAACTGCAAGGACTGCTAACACCTTATTTGCTTAGCGCGTTTACTACATTCCAGTTTTCTTCAAAATCCCAGTTTGCACGGATTTCCAATTCCTTTGTAAAGTAGTACACCGATTCAGGTTGCATCTTCAACAGGTAATTTCCGGTGTCCCAACGCTTGTTTCTGTTGCTGTCGCGGATTGCTTTCAGCTTGTATTTTCCCGGATTGATGTGTTCAAACCCATAGCGCTTCGAGCTGCTTACTTCAATTTCCCTTAAAACAACTTCCTTTGCGCCAAGAAGCTGTATGATAAACAACTCGCCCGGAGGCACCACCATGTCGATGTAGAGGTTGCCATAATCTTCGAGGGCAGGCACCTTAAAGGCTTGCCGGATGGTGTCGTTCCATTGCCCGTTCAATCCCAGAAAACAGGAATCAGGAATGAGCAGGTTGTAAGACCCTCCTGCCTCGAAAGTGGTTTCCATCCTGTACCTTAGCCCAATGCTGTCCGACTGCACAAAGCTGACGCTGTTGTATGTGGTGTCCTCATTGGCGATAAAGCGCACCGTGTCGCGCAGCTGATACGAAACTATGGGGTAATCAAACACAAACTCAAGCGGGCTGCCATATTCAAGCCGGCGGCTTGCCGTACTCGTGAATTGCAGGTATTTGTCCTTGTCGGCGTTTTTCTTAACCAAACGCTTGTTTGTGGGCAGCTGCCTCGGATTCAGCGAAAGTGCCAGCGTATCGTTGATCAGCGTATCATACGCCATGGTAAGCTTCAGCGAATCGAGCACCATTGGCCTGAAAAACCAATAGAGGGTATCGCCCAGGGTGTTGTATTTGCTGATCAGGTTGAATGAGTCGGGCAGTGCTGCCATTGGCGTCAGCCTTACTTCACGGGCATTGTGCCTGAAGATGAAACGCAGCATACCGGGTTTTACGATTTCCGACTTCAGTAGTTTTTGGACAGGATCAAGCTCTTCGAACAGGTTAAGGTCAACAATGCTGTTAAACACCACCGAATCGGGCTTATTCAGGCTCGAATCAGCAACAGCTGCCGTAGCCTCAACCTGGAGTGAATCGTGTTGTATGAGTGTATCGGGCGCCACAGGCGGAGCAATGTATACCGGACTGATCAGGCTGTCGATAAAGGCAATGGATTCACCGGCCATATCATAGATGAAATTGCTGTTCATGTCGGTGAGTGCAAACAGCTTGAAGGGCTGTTGTTTGAGGTTTGTCAGCCTGAATTTGCCAAACTTGTCGGTTCGGGCCACATAATAGGGCTTAACCCGGTAAGGCAGGGAATCGAAAGGAATGGTGTCGTTGATCAGCAGATAGAGCATCGCGAAGGTGTTTTCGGCAGGTTTCCTGTCGAACGCATTGTGGATGCTTCCATTGATTGACATGGAATCGAGGACGGCGCCGGTGGAAAAGACAAAACTAAAACCGGTCAGCGGATTGCTTTCGGTGAGGTCGACAATGGCCTCGCCGAAATAAATGGCGTAAGTTGTTTCAGGTTTCAGCTCTTCTTCAAACTTGATAACGAGCGATTTGCCCCTGAGTTTGAAATCCGGTGTTGTTTCCGTTGGTGGTGAAATCAAGAGCTGTTGTTGTAGCTTATCCAACTTCACAAACTCATCGAAACTGATGACGATGGTTTTGCCTTTAAAGTTGGTTGTATAATTTTGCGGCACCGAGGAGAGCACCTTAGGAGGTGTTTCATCCTTATCGCCACCGGTAGGCATCACCGGGTGCGCACAGCGCGTGGCAACAATGGCGGCCAGCAGCATCAACAGCAGTGAAATTCCACGTTTAATCATGCTGCAAAGATGCGAAAATTAGCTTGATAAGAGGGTAAACCTCACCGGTAAGTTGAACCTTACCCTTACTGCCTGTCCGCGCTGCTTGCCCGGGTTCCAGCGCGGCATTAAATTAACCACCCGAAGGGCTTCTTCGTCGCAGCCACCTCCAATCCCACGCAACAGACTCACCTGCGAAAGGCTGCCATCGGGTTCTACAACAAAGCCAACATAAACCGTTCCCATGATGTTCAGCTCCCTGGCAAGGGCAGGGTAAACAATGTTGCTGTTGAAAAACTTCAGCCGTGCGGCTTCACCTCCCGGAAATGAAGGTTGCTCCTCAACGACGATAAAAATTTCAGGTTCCAGAATGACTTCTTCCCTGGTGTTTTTTGCCATTGGCACATATTCGGGCATGACAGTCTCCTGATTGGCTTCAGCCTGGATGCTGAGGTCCTGTGCGTCTTTTGCTTCATTGTCAACGATGGTAAGCAGGCTTACCGGCTGCAACAGTTGGGGTTGCGGTTTCGGTAGTTCGGGCTGGCGCGTGTTGATCATCTCCTCTTCGATGAGGTTAAAATCGGTGCGGTCGAATGCAATGTCGCGCGGACGGGTTGGGGTTTTGATCTGGAAAACCAGGTAAACAAGCGTCAGGGTGATGATCATCCCGATTTCGAAGAACAGGCCTTTCTTGCTCTCAAGGTCAGCCTGTGATGTTTTGTAGGTAATCATGGCCTTAGGTATTTGAGATTAAGCAATAAAATACAAAAACTATGCCGCAAGGACTTTTATTGTGCAAAACGCTGAATCTTTTTGCTTGGTAATGAACATATTTCAGATGAAAACGCTTGCTTTGAAGGGGGTAATTCATTAACATTGCAGTAAATTCCTGCATATGAATCCTCCCCCAAAAGCCATGCCCTTTGCACGCAAGATGCTCCTGCAGATTGCCATTGATGGTATCCATCCGGCAGTGTATGCCGACGAACTGCTTCCCCGCGAACTCCTCAGGCGTACAGCTGATTTATCACCCGCGCATGCCAATGGCATCCTGACCGGCAGCCGCAACCGGCAGCTTTCGGCCTTCATCCAGCTGGTAGCTACCGACAACGGCATTGATGCGGGCATTGTTGATGGTTTCTGGGGTCCTCAGACTGCCTATGCCTTTGATGCACTGCTGTATATGGATGAGCATGCTACATTGCCGCCTTACTGGCGCGACGATGTTCCTTTGGACATCAATCCAAACAACTGGCCGACACAGGATGAAGCCAGCCTGATCAGTCGCTTTGGTCAGCCGGGCGACGAATCGAACCTTGTGGCGGTCAATGTTCCGTACACACACCGCCTGGCCTGGGACCTGAACGCAACGGTTAAGCGTATCCGCTGTCACAGGCTGGTGGCCGATTCATTGCTCAGGGTGTTGCAAAACGTCAAAGCGCAATATGGCGAGGAACAGATCAGGAGCCTTCGGCTTGACCGTTATGGCGGATGTTATAATCCGCGCAGGATGCGTGGCGGGACGTCATGGTCAACACATGCCTGGGGCATCGCGCTTGATTATCACCCCGACCAGAATCAGCTGAAATGGGGTCGCGACAAGGCGGTTTTTGCCGGTCCCGAATACGACCGCTGGTGGCAGTGCTGGGAAGAAGAAGGTTGGCTAAGTCTTGGCAGAACAGTCAATTACGACTGGATGCATGTGCAGGCCGCCAAGCGCTGACACAAAACGGCCGATCGATGTTTAAAACCCGCGGCCAAACATTCCCCAGAACTGCTCCTCGAGTTCTTTCCATTGCTGCATGGTTGCTGCGGTGTAGGATGCCGTGTAATCGTTCAGCAACTTAATGGCTTCTTTGCGCTTGCCATCTTTCAGCAGGTCTTTGGCCTGCGCTTCCACAATGGGCACCTCCAGCGCAGCTTTTTCTTCAAATCCCCTGACTTTTGCAGCTACAATATCCTTTGTTTTTCCCCAGCTAACGGTAGCAAGCTTGTTCGCCTTGCGGTAGGACCAAAGGGCGGCATCTTCGCGGTAACGCTTTTGTCCGCAATACTCAAATCCGGCCGGAAGCCTGTCGGAGCCGGCAAAAATGGGAACCCTCGGACTTTCGGCGGGGTTGTCGAAGGCAAACCAGGAAATTCCGCCAATTTCGTCGGGCAGCCAATCGCGCAGCTGGGTGATGTGGGTGTAGGAACTCCAGGAAACCGAAACAGTGCGTTGAAAGTCGATTGTTCCCGGAGCGATGAAATTCAGGGTGTTGCGCATGTCTGTCGTTAACCAGGGATTAGCCACAGGACTGATGACAGTATCCTGTCCGATTTCCTTGCGGTTTTCGTCGTATTTCTTTCTGATGATTTTCACTTTTCTGGTCATGTCATACTCAGTGCCTTCATAGGTGGCGCGGTACAAAACAGCAAGTTCTTCGTGCGAGATTTTCTTCTCCGGTTTCACCGAAAAGGGAAGCTCTTCCATATCCATGCTCAGCTTCAGCGAAGGCGCAAGGGTGCTGAGCACATAAAACTCGCGGATCATAAAGGGTTTTTCGCGCCCGGCATAGGCCTTCCAGAATTTGAAGGTTCCCTTGCCATCCCACAAGCCAAATTCTTTGGCCACTGACTCCACATTGTCCGACGCCATGAAATAATCCGGTTTTGTGCGGTCGATGGCTGCAATGCGGACAATATTGGCTGAAACACCAACATGGTCGTCTGGAACACGCTGAGCCGCCCATACACCGCCAATGCGGTTCGGTCCTTCGCCCAGAATCTCCATTTGCCACACCTCTTTCTTGTCAGCAATGGTGATGCATTCACCATAATCGCCATATCCGTATTCCTTGATCAGCTGACCAATGAGCCTGATGGCATCACGGGCATTGTCGCAACGCTGCAAGGCAATGCGCTGCAATTCTTCGATGAGAAACATGCCGTTTTTATTGACCAGTGTATCTGGCCCAACGAAGGTGGTTTCGCCCATAGCCAGTTGCTTTTCGTTCATGCTCGGATAGGCCGTATTCAGGAAGGCATAGGTGTGTTTTGCCTGGGGAATCCGCCCGGCAAGTTTCACATTCCGCATATCCCAGGGTGTTTCAGTGTGCAGATACCCCTTGTAAATATTGACCATGGCGGTGTCGCTGTAATCGGCTGCCGGCTCCATGCTGAGCCATGTACGGTAATTGCCGTCGCAGGTGTGGGCTGTCATGACGGAACCATCGGTGGAGGCCTTTTTGCCAACCATGATGCTTGTACAGCTCTCACCAAACCAGGGATCGTATTTGCTGACCTGGGCACTCAGTTGTGTGGCGAGGTGAAAAAAGAAAACAAACAGTAGGGTGGTGCTTAATTTCATAAAGGGTATGCTATTTTTTGAAAGCGTAAAAATAGAAAAATCCGGTGAACCTGGTCAGCGGTCAGTAAAATGAAGAAAGGAGTTGTGCGAAGCCGCTTATTTGATTTAAGCTGCGATCAGGCGAAGGGTGTGCGAATACCCTTCGTATCAGAAATTCAGTCGCAGGGCCATGCCATAGCTTTGATAATTGGGCTGAAGCGATGGCGCACAGGTGATGGTGATGTCTCTGATTTGCCGCTTATATTCCTTTGCTTTCTTTGAATTGGTTGAACCTGTCTTGAATTTCCGAAACGAGTCACTGAACATGACAATACCGACAATAGTTACTGATGGCCCGAGTATGGCAAACAACAGGTCTTTTGTTTCGCCTGAATCCTGAACAATTGACTTGTTCCAGCCATCATAGGTCATATATGCGCCTCCACCCATGATGCCCAAACCAAAGATGAGCTTCGCGACGCCACCGGCATAGTTTCCGGAAGCCGTTTTCTTGTATTGCACCACCAGGGCATTGAGCCTTGCGATTTCCTCGCGTTTCTTCGTGTTTTCAATTTCGATGAGTTTCAGTCTGGTCTGTTCCTGTTTTGCCCGGGCCTGGCTGATGTGTTCGCCTGAAGGAAAGGTTTCAATATAGTCGGCATAATATTTCTTTGCGTTTTCGTAATTGCTCAGGAAAAAAGCGTTTTCAGCAATGGTGAACAGGGCGCTTTCGAGGTATGATGCAATTTCCTGGTAATATTTTCCTTTTGGATAGGTCTGGAAGTAGGTTTTATAATCATCGACAAAATTGCTTTCTTTGGCTTTGTGATAGCAGGCTTCTTCGTTGGCAATGCGGGCATATTTTCCGTTGGGAAATGCTGACAAATAATCGCGGTAACCTTTGTATGATTCAGTTTCCAGTGCACTGGTCCAGGCAAACATATCCCTTGCTGTTGTGCGGTAAATGCCCTCCGGAAATTTAGAAATATACAGCTCATACGCACTTTTGGTGTTCAGGCTCGAAGCCTTTTCCCAGGCTGTTTCGTCGAGTAATCTGGGCGAAACAGCCTTACAACTGACGGTGGTGTTTTCTGTCACATTGATGGTCTCTGACCAGGTTTCATCACCCACGATCTTTAGTTCATGTAAACCAACGGGCAGGTCATTTATGCTGAGTTCTGTGCCAGAGGTAACATCGCGCTGGTATTCGTGGTCAAGAAAGAACCGCCCGGGCATTTCGGCCTTAAGCACAATATTTCCCAATAGAACTACTGGCGCTTCTACTGCTTGTATTTGCGTGCCAAGCGGAGAAATAAACACAAAATCGCCCTTGTCGAGGTTGGGATTGCGGATTTTGCCGTACTGCGGATTCTGGCTGTTGCGCGAATAGTTGACTACCTGGCTGCTGAGGAAGTACCCCAGTTCGGCTCCAGTGATATAGCCATCCTTGTCGAGGTCTCCTTCACCACTGAGTGCAGCAACAAATTGCTCACAAAAAATGCTTTTATCAGGCACAGTTTGTTCGGCGCTTCCCGAAGTGATGAACTGCCTCACTGGTTTTGAGGTGTTGTAGGAGATACTTGCCGGAATAGCCCGCGAAAGGGCAAAGAGTGATCCTGAGAAGCAGGCATCAAACATAAACAGGGCATGCTTTGAATTGATGCGCCGGGCATAAATGTCGACCTGTGCCATTTCGATGGATTTCTCCTGAAATTCAGCCTTGTTCTTGTTTGGGTTTGGGGCATCAACCGGAACAATGTAACCCAGTTCTTCTCCGTAACTGGTGCGGATGGTGTGCCCATGCCCTGCAAAATAGAACACCAGCCTGTTGTTCTGATCCTGTCCGTATTTCCGGATGAAATCGGTGATGGCTTTGTCAATGCCGGCCTTGTCGAGGTCGCTCACAATAACCACATTGAAGTCCTGCTTTTCGAGGGCCGCTTTCACATTGGCCACATCTGTTTTAACGCCCGGCAAGGGAGGCCATCCATTGTAGTAGCTGCTGATCCCGATGATCAGCGCGTGACTGCCCGAGTAAAGCGCTGTTGGTTGCCCGTCAACCTTTACATTCACCGGCCTGAAACCCCTTTGTTGGGCGAGGATCATGTGTGGTTGCATTGCCATCAGCACCAGGATGGGCAAAGCAAGTCGTAAAAAGCGTGCCATATGCGTTGAGTTAGTTGGACCTGTATGTTGTGAATACCTAAAAACCCAAAAACCTGCAGCGATTGTGGGAAAATATAAGGAAATACACCGGGGCGGTGCGGGGTAATTGATTAAGGGTTAAAGGTATGCATAGAAATGGCTAAATTTACACGGTTGATAAATAATTTTGTATGAAATGCGATAATTTGTAATTATTCTTAATAAAACCACAATGGATACGAACGATTGCGATGTGAAATGGGCTTGAAACAGATGCCAACAAATCGAACAGTCGACTAACAATGTATCGCAGCTGAACAGCGAAAACACCGATTCAGTGCATCACACAGTGCCAATCCAAATGCCGGCGATCAGCGACAGCATGCTGAAGGCCCATTTTTTTGTCTCCTGATCGTACTTATTCGAAAGCACAACATACAGGCTTGCTATGGTAAACAAGGCCGAAAGCATCATTTTGAACAGAAACTTCAGGTCGACGGGCTGGCCCTGCTGCACGGCATCTGCTTTTGCAATGTTCGCTGTTTCAGGCTGCTGCTGGCTGGCAATGGTTTTTTTCAGGTCCACAATCAATGCTTGTACCATGCTGGTATCAAGACTTTTGCTGCGTTTATACAGCATCAGTTCATCCTCCATGGCGTAAGCAATGTCAACAGCATCCACCATTGCGGAATCAACAGCGGCCGGTTTCCTGTCCGCTTCCTGGGCCAAAGGCAGCAACTGGCGTTGTGAGAGGCTGTATGCGAAGGCTGTGACGATCACAGCCAATACAGCTAAACTCAATGATGTAATATGTTTCATCTGCGCTATGTTAATGGTAATTAAGCAACTTCGTTTAATGTCCCCGACCTGAGCCGTTTGTAGTTATCCCAGTTGAAGCCCTCAAGGAAGGCAATGGCCTTTTCAGCACCTAGTGTAAACAGGGCAAGCCGTTTTTCCTCGGACATATTGAAATCGAGCCAGTTAAACATGTCTTTTCCCTGGGCATCGTGTTTGGCATCGGCATCAATGCTACAGATGAGCTGTTTGTAATCTTCGTTTTTCAGCAGAAAATCATAGTCGTGCAGCTGCCGCATGGTACTGATCATGGCTCCGCAAAGCCCTCCAATGCTTTCTGATTTGCTGCAGGCATCGCGCCAGGTGCTGAGTCGTGCCCCGAAAGTGGGCTTTTTAGGCATGCCTGATTTCATGTGAAACGCATTGATCGGGAAATTTGAAAGCATGCCGCCATCTACAAAGCGCACCGTTTCCGGTATCGGGCCCCGGTAGCCGGTGTGCTTGCGCCAACGCGTCGATTCCTTTGGCAGATTTGGATCTTCAGTTGTTCCGGCATGGGGTATCTTGTTGACCTGAAATGGATTAAAAAAGAATGGGATCGACATGGAAGCCCTGACAAAGCAGGACGGATGCACCGTTTCGGGTTCAGCCCAATACAATTCGGCCATCTCCGGAAAGGTGATTTTGCTCTTGGTGGTGACATCGGAGGTGATGATTTTAACCGCTGCCTCCCTCAGCAAAACTTCCCTGCTTGTGCGGTCCATCAATACGGGCAATTCCTGTCTTCGCCTGTGCAGATTGGCCATGGTTGTTACACCAGCCTGCGATAGGTGAAAATCGACCCATTTTTCGAAGTCATTGCCCGGGTTGAAACCAAGGTTTTCTTTCAGTGTTTTCCAGATGAGCAGGGCATTGAAAGCTACCCGGAGTTTAAAGAAGGGCCTGTCCTCAATATAATCCTGGACCAGCTTCTTCAGGCGTGTGTTGCCATCGACGAAATCAAAGAGGTTTTTGCTGCTCATGATGGTCAGTACCTTTTCCGAAACAGGTTCACCTACCCTGGCCAGTCCGGCCATCATCATGGTGTTGATGGCGCCGGCCGATGTGCCGGCGAGGCTGAAAAAGCGGATGCCCGCCTTTTCGAGGATGTAGGTGTAGCCGACAAGTGCGATGCCAAGCACACCGCCCCCTTCCTGAACCAAATCAACATACTGGTGGTTCTGTTCATCGATGAGGTCGGAATAGATTTTTGTGTCGAGGCCTTTGCTGTGGATGGATTCTACGAGCCTGAGCACTTCGGGATGTTGCGTATAGCTGTTCATTTGAGTTCTGTTAGGTTGATTTGTGGTTCCGATCAATATTTGCTCAGGGTGAGCACTGCTGAATTGCCCTTGCTTACTTCGTTTCCGGCAACCCAAATGCTGTCCGAAGGATAATAGCCTTCGAAGAAATCGACATAATCGTTGCCATTGGCCTGAAGGATGGTGCCAATGACCTTGGCCAGCTCAATGGATGCATCTTTAATGAGTGCAACAGTAACCCCGGTGACGCCTGTTGCCACAGAGATGAGCGACAGGAGGTTGTTCAGCTTCGATTTCTGAATGGCATCAGCAGTGTCGGCCATGGCCTTGCCAAAAGTCCTGATTTCCTGATCCGACTCCCAGAGCTGAATCCTGATGGTGATGCCGCCGACAACCTGGCGCTTTGGAAACAGGTTGATGCCCTGGCCGATAAATTCGCGCAGCTTACCAGACTTGATGGGGATAATGACATCCTGATAAGAAAGGTTGTTTCCCGGATAGAGGTTTACCGGCATGCCGCTCAGATCGAAGGCCCAGGCAACAAAGTAAACCTCGTTGGTTTTATTGAGCAGGCGTTGTAAAAAGCCTTCAAATCCGCGTGAGAGCCTGATGCTTTTCAGTGCAACGCCGCGCTGATCTGCTGAGGTAACAAATTCGAAGGTGTCGGCAGGAATTTCCCGCGATACTTCGTACAGCGACGAAAAGGTGTTGATGCCTTTCAGAAAAGTCTTCTGACTGATGAGCGGCTGCCTGGCAGCAACGGCAAATTGACTCATCGAGCCTGTTTTAATGAGTGCCATAAGGTGGTGTGTTTATATTGCCTACTGGTTTTGGGTTTCGGCTTTCCCATTTTGTTTGTTTTCAACGCACACAGAAGATGCAAGGCTGCAGGCAAGGCCGTTTGCAGACTTGCCAACAGTTCGTGCAGCACATGATTTCAGCGACCTGAATTTGCAGGATGCACACAGCCTCAGCTTGAGCTGCCGGCTGAAGGGCATCAGGGAGAAGTTGAGGAGATTGGCCGGCTCTTGTTTGTTTTAAGGCCCTAAAGATAGGTTAAAATCAGTTGAATGTCAAGTAAATGAGTTGATAATTTCAGTTATTCTCCCTTAGTCATTCAATGAACAGCTGCCGCTATTTCATGCCAAAAAACAAGGGGAAACCAAACACAACGATTATGGTCCATAAGGTATAAACAGGCAGGTAGCGTGCAATTGTCCGTTCCACCACATCAATGTGTGATTTGCCCAGCTGCACCCTGATGAAGTCGATGAAAATCTGCAACAGATTGCCAAAGATCAACAGGTTCGAGCCTAAAACAGCAATCCTGTTGGGGGTGATGCCATATTCGCCCAGGCGGTAGAAGATAGCGGATAAGGCCACCAGGTCGATGATCAGTGTTACGCCGGTCAGGATGAGCAGTATCCAGCGGTTGAGGCTTTGCCGCTTGCCGGAGGATGTTTCGGAAACAGAAAACACGATGATGGCCATTACCCCGAGGAGCATCCCGTTGAACACAAGCAGGAAATCGCGGTCGTTGTATGGATCTTTGCCCGAAACCATGATGCTCAGCAGGTAAATGACCAGGGTGATGAGCACCAGCGGACTGAAAATACCGGCAATGACAGGCGCAATTTTGTTGGTGAGCGACGGATAATTGCGCACAATATAGGTGGCGACCACGGGTACTGAAACCAGCCCAATGATGACCACATAGGTTGTGTAAAATGTTTCTGCCTGGATGTCGATGGCACTGAATAAGCCAATCGAAATGCCGGTAAGTATGCCTCCCGAAATCATGATGATGGCGCCAAGGATAGCCAGGTCGCCATTGTACCGTATGAAGACGATGCGCTTGGCCAGGTCTTTCAGGTCGAAGTCGATGTACACCAGGCCATAAATGCTCCACATGAGCAGCGGGAGGTGAAGGTATGCCAGGATGATGGCATCAGCTTCGTTGCCGGTGGGAAGCAGGTTGATGTAGATGGCCGGAATGATAAAAGCAAGCAAGGTGACAGCGATTTTGCGCCAGCTTTGCACCATATTGGTCCGGAGGGCATACAGCGAAAGACCAAAAAGCACAATCAGTGCCGCGTTTTTTTCATAAAACGGGAATTTCTCCAGGTCGATGGAAAATATCTCAGGTAGTTTGATCAGAAAACCCGAAAGCGCACAAACGAGTACCAGCACATACACATCCATTTTGATGATGCCAACAGCTTTTACCGGGGCCTGACCGTAGTCGAGCCTCGATTTCCAGAAACGGACGGCTTCAGTCTGTTCCAGGTCCGGATAAATGGCCCTGAATTCGCTGCTGAACAAATCAGGGTTTTCGCGGTACATCTGTTCCAGCAGATCAGGATCGCCGAGCTTGTTTTTAATGAGGTCTCTCATTTCGCTTACATTTAGGTTGTCAATGGTTCACACAAAGAAACGGTAAACCTGCAACACATCACAAAAAAAAGGTCTGCCTGATTTCCTTATAGAAAAAATGGCAAACCCAGTTCAGGTATTCCAACAGCTGATTCTGCCAGAATAATAACTATGATTCTGGTAGTTTATTTTACAATAAACTGCGAAATGACCCAATAAATACCTGCGCTCATCAGCATGGTTCCCGGAATCGTAAATACCCAGGCAAGGACGATGTTGGATGCCACACCCCAACGGATGGCCGAAACCCGCTTGGTAAGGCCTACACCCATGATTGAACCTGTGATGGTGTGGGTTGTGCTTACAGGAATGCCACCCATTGTGCTTCCGATGATGGCAATGGCACCAGCCGTTTCGGCAGCAAAACCCTGCACGGGTTTCAGGTGTGTTAGTCCACTGCCCAGCGTTTTGATCACCTTCCGTCCGCCAGCGAGTGTTCCCAGACCGATAGCGCCATAACAGCTGAAAATAACCCAGGTAGGTACGTAGAATTCAGGGCCAAGGTTACCCGTGCTGAACAACAAAATGGTAATGATCCCCATGGTTTTCTGGGCATCATTCGATCCATGTCCAAGGCTGAAAATGGCTGATGAAACCAACTGAAGGTAGCGGAACCACTTATCGACGCTGCGCGGGTGCGTG
>JAHIUX010000091.1 GCA_018816765.1 Bacteroidota bacterium | reverse complement strand
TTCGCTCCGGTCTCGGCTTTATGAACGAGATTCATTCGACTAATTGTTCCGTTTCGTGTTCCACTCACAGAACAATAGTCTCATTGAACTTGGGTCGCGCAGGCGGACAGGCTTTGTAGTTTTGCGTGCAAAGCATTTTAAGTCTTGAACTTTTGGTTCTTTTCTTTCAAGAGAAAAGAACAATAAAAAATCAGATACTTTGATTTTTTATTGCAATGTTGATTTTAAGAAGTGTTCATAAGAACGCTTTGTTATTCGCTTTGCTCATGAAACCGCTTCGCTAAGTTCGCTTAGTTGCGTTCTTTTCTTTCAATAAAAAAGAACTTAAAAACCCTTGAGGGTTTCTGTTTTTCCCGCCCTTTGACTGACCAAAGGGCGCAAAGTCATTGCGCAAACGATCGCCTGCGCGCTCTGCTTAAATGGCGAAAATCAGCAGAAGGAGTGTCTCGTCTGTTGGCCGAGACAAATGCCCTTCGGTCCCCTTCTGGGATTTTCTGCCATTTTAGCATTCTCACCTCCAGCGCGTTTGCGCGGGCCTGCGCGCTGGTTTTATTCTCATCTCTGCCCTGGCGTAGTTTGCTGCCCGTTCGTCCTAATATACCATCCGCCGCTACCGCACGAACTATTCTCACCAAAGGTATTCCTATCGCGTGGTGCTTGTAATTCCTCCCGGAGATGCCGGAATCAATCCAAAAAAAAGCCCGCTGACGGCTGGCGTCAACGGGCTTTAAGTTCTAAAAAATTATGTGATTTATTCCGCCGGGAAAATCTGATGTTGCTGAAGGTAGTTGATTACCGGCTCGATATCGATGTGGTGAAAATCGGGTTTCAGGATGATTTCAGGATGTTCAGGCACATCAAAGGCCTCATCCACCCCAGGCAGGTTGTACAGTTGTCCATCTTCGGCTTTTTCGTACAGATCAGGCTTGTTTTTGCGGCAATAGGTGAGGTCCGCATCCATATACACCAGGTGGAAGCGCCCGGGCCCGATGATGGTTTCGATCTGTTTGCGGATGTTTTCCGAAGGCGATATAAACGAACAGATGGCGATGATGCCCTGATCGTTGAGGATGCGTGCCACATGGGCAACCCGCCTGAGGTGTTCGGTACGGTCGGCAGCCGAAAAGTCGAGTTCTTTGTTCAGTCCGGATCTTATGGTGCTTCCATCGAGCAACACGGTGGTTGCGCCCAGGTCGAACAGGCGTTTTTCGAGCAGGTATGCAGCCATGTTTTTACCACTTCCATGAAGGCCGGTAATCCAGATGGTTGCTCCACGCTGATGGTATTTCTGTTGCAGCTCATCCTTGCTGATCAGGCTTTGTCCGCCTTCGATGAGCCTTCTCGTTTCCGGATCGGTGATGCGCGAAGGCAGTTCGGCCTGGTTCAGCTTGTCGATGATCATCCCCACTGCACAGGTGTCGTGGGTGATGGGGTCAATCAGAACAAAAGAGCCTGTGTTGTGGTTCCGGTGGTATGGATCAAAAAACACGGGCTTGTTGGTGGTGATGACCACACGGCCTATTTCGTTAAGGTTGAAGGTATTGGCCGACGAATGTTCGAGTGTGTTCACATCAACTTTGTAGCGGATGCTGTCGATGCGTGCCCGGGTCGTGTTGGCACTCAGCTTGATGAAAAACTGTGCGAAGGGATCCATGGGTTTTTCGTTCATCCACACCAGCATGGCTTCGAACTGCCGTTCGCTGCGGGCCTGGCTTTCGGGATGTATCAGCATGTCGCCGCGCGAAATATCAATTTCGTCGGCCAGGGTGATGGTAACCGACTGTGGCGGGAAAGCCATGTCGGCATCGCCTTCGCTGGTGATGATGCGGGTGACACGTGATGTCTTGCGCGACGGCAAAACCATCAGCTCATCGTTAAGCCGTACAATACCCGAACTGATCTTACCCGAAAATCCCCTGAAATCGAGGGTGGGGCGCAGCACATACTGTACCGGAAACCTGAAATCCTCAAAGTTCCTGTCGGATCCCACATGCACGGTTTCAAGAAACTCGAGCAGGCTCTTGCCGTGATACCAGGGCATCAGACCGGAATTTTCCACCACGTTTTCGCCTTTCAGGGCCGAGAAAGGGATGAAATGAACATCGGGCACCGAAAGCCGTGTTATAAATGCTTTATAGTCGGCGCAAATCTGGTTGAACACCGTTTCGCTGTAGTCCACAAGGTCCATCTTGTTCACCGCCAGCACCACGTGTTTGATGCCAAGCAAAGAAACCAGAAAGGTGTGGCGGCGTGTTTGTGTGATGACGCCTTTGCGGGCATCGACGAGGATGATGGCCAGGTTTGCTGTGCTGGCACCGGTGACCATGTTCCGGGTATATTGTTCATGACCGGGGGTGTCGGCAATGATGAACTTACGCTTGCTTGTGCTGAAGTAGCGGTAGGCCACATCGATGGTAATCCCTTGTTCGCGCTCGGCCTTGAGTCCGTCGAGGAGCAGGGCATAGTCGATGGCTTCGCCGGCGTGACCGATGCGTTTGCTGTCGCGTTCGAGGGTGGCCAGCTGATCTTCATAGATCTTCTTGCTGTCGAAAAGCAGCCGGCCGATGAGGGTCGATTTGCCATCGTCGACCGATCCGGCGGTCAAAAAGCGCAGCAGGTCTTTTTTCTGATCCTGGTCAAGGAAAGCGTTGATGTCGATATTCATTGGGTTGACGGGTTGACGGGTTGACGGGTTAAGGATTATTTAGTCGATCCTTAATAAGGTTTTAGATTGTTGATATTCAACATATTAATGTTAATAACTGATATTTTTTGATGTTCAAAACTGCAAGAAAAAGCGTAATTTTATATCAAAAGCTTGCAGAAAATGATCGGAAAAACACCTA
>JAHIUX010000090.1 GCA_018816765.1 Bacteroidota bacterium | reverse complement strand
TAGGTGTTTTTCCGATCATTTTCTGCAAGCTTTTGATATAAAATTACGCTTTTTCTTGCAGTTTTGAACATCAAAAAATATCAGTTATTAACATTAATATGTTGAATATCAACAATCTAAAACCTTATTAAGGATCGACTATATAAGAGATTGAGAGAAGACGTAAATGTTGCCAGAGTGTTACTTACCTATGGAGAAATTTTGTTGAGACAAGGAATTTGGGATAAGGCTATAGAACACTATAGTGAAGCGCTTTTTTTAGCAAAGAAAAATTGCAATAAAAAAATTGAAGCAAAATCTTTGATGAACCTTGGATTCGTATTTCGGGGGCATAGATTTCTATACCTTGCTATTGACCATTACCGTGAGGCTGAACGTATCTACAAAGAGATTAACAATAATGCCGGGTTAGTAGAAGCATTATATGAAAGAGCTAATACAAATCTGTCGTTAAAAATGACTGATCAAACACTTGCCTTGATTTCTGAAATAGAAAAATTAATTCTACCAGATTCGCCAATGAGCTATTTTTTATTACGTCTGCATGTTTGCATTCATAATCAAAAAAAGGAATTTCAAGATGCCCTTAATAAAGCAGAGCAGTTAAATAAATTCTTTAAAGCTGTAAATGATAAAAAGGGGGAAGCGGAAAGTATGGAAATGTTAGGAAGTGCTTATTATAATCTTTCACAATTGGATTTTGCACTAGATTGTGGGAATAAAGGGCATCAATTGGCCAGGGAGATTGGGGATAAACTAATTGAACAACAATGCATGTCTTTAATTACAGATTGTGAAAATGCATTAAAATACAATATTGATTTGGATCAAATCAGAAAGGTAGTCTAAAATGATACAAGAAGATATTAAGGATTTACCGACTATTTTGCATCTACTTGATACAATATCAAAAGAAGAAGAAAACTTGAGATCAGATCCAAAATGGGGACCTTTCTTATCTGACCTGGGGGTAGAGGACAAATTCGAATTATTCCCCGAAACACCAAATGGACCATGTGTGCTGAAACCAACATCTTCAAGCTTTAATTCTTATTTTAGAGGTCAGAATGAGTATTATGATAACTGTTGCCCGACGATATACCGTAATAAAGACAAGAAAAGCAAAATTGATCGCTTTATTTGCAGACTTCGCTCAACAGAATTTGAATTATTACTACGCACACATCCATTCGTAAAAAAAGTCTTTGATGAAGGATTATTATTAAATCATCCAGGCGGAGAAGAGCTTGTGAGTCTAAAGGTTGACTATTTAGGGTTAGCACAGCATTATGGTTTTGATACCGATATAATGGATTTTACTGGTAGTAAATGGGTAGCAGCTTTTTTTGCTGTTTCTAAACAAGTAAATGGAAGGTATGAGCCGGTAAATTCAAATGGCTATGGGGTATTCTACAGATATAGTGAACCACCGGAAACATTTATGTTTGAGAATGGTATAATTAAAACTGAGAAGAAATTTTCCGTAATAGGACTACAGCCGTTTAAAAGACCAGGTGAGCAGAAGGGATACTCATTAAAAATGACTGAAGATGAAAATCTTAACTCTCTAAGTAGTATTCAGAAATTTTTTTTTCGGCATGACAGCATGGCCTCAAAAATTATACTAAACCGGATGAATAAGGGCAAGAGTTTATTCCCATATGATGAACTTGAAGTTCTTTCTCGTAAGATAAAGCAAAGTAATAAGTTGTCTATACAGGCATTTAATCTTGCAATTGAAAAATATCCAGTTGAGAATTTTAATAAAGAAATGTTAAAGCAAGCCTGTTATGATAGAAATATCAAAATAGTAAATTTCCCGGTTGTTAAATTTGATAAACATCTTGAAAGGAATTTTATCAGATATTGGAGAGTTAGAGGAGAAAAAGATTTTTTGTCTAAGATTGTAGTAAGACTCACTGACCATCAATCATATCCTTTATTTGTATAAATACATGTCCATGCTCTGCCATACTTCTCTCTCCGGCACATATTGTATTCCACAACCCAATTTTTATTACGACATGTCAGGCTTTTAGGTGGAGTTTAGAAAAGATTATTTCAACATTGAGTATTTTGAATCACTTGGATTAAATCAGAGGTAAATTGAGGCAATGAAATACATCAAAAAGAAAGGTAAGATTACTAATCGCGAGTATATATACAACAGTACCATTCATGAAGATATAAAACAATAATTCATTCTACGACTGAAGAATTAGGACAAATTAATTTATTCTTCAATTATGATTGAAGAATAACGTACATTTGCAATAAACATAAAGCATAGATGAATTATGACAGATTACATTGAAAGACCGCTGTATATAGATAGAATAAAACCATTTATTGGGAAATCTTTGATTAAGGTATTAATTGGACAGCGAAGAGTGGGAAAAAGCTACCTTTTACTGCAGTTGAGAGACATTATAAAAAAACAGAGTCCTGATACTCAAATTGTTTATATCAATAAGGAACAACATGAATTTTCGTCAATAGCGAACTCGGATGACCTGTTTTTATATTTGAAAGAAAACGTAAAGGAAGGAAGCAAGGTAGCACTATTTATTGATGAGATACAAGATATTGAATCATTTGAGGTTACATTAAGAGACCTTGTTACGCGTGGCAATTTCGATATCTATTGCACTGGAAGTAATGCTAATTTGCTTTCGAGCGAACTGGCTACATTTTTAAGTGGTCGGTATATTGAAATAAAGGTATTTGGACTTAGCTATTCTGAGTTTTTAATGTTTTATAAATTACAAGATTCAGTGGTTACCTTTCAGAATTATTTGAAGTTTGGCGGACTTCCATATTTAATTAATTTGAATACTGAAATACAAATAGCCTATGAGTATTTGACAAGTATTTACAATACAATATTGCTCAAAGACGTAGTTGCCCGATTTAAAGTTAGAAATGTAAAATTTTTAGAAAATTTGGTCGCATTTTTGGCTGATAATATGGGTAGTATTGTTTCCTCTAAAAAAATCAGTGAATACTTAAAATCTCAAAAAATAAATATTTCAACTCAAGTGGTAATAGACTATCTCGGTTATCTTGAAGCCTCATTTTTGATTTTCAAAGTAAAACGGACAGGGATAGAAGGAAAAAAGGTTTTCGAAATAGGTGAAAAATATTTTTTTGAAGATATTGGTATTCGGAATGCGATTGTTGGTTATAAAACCAGCGACATCCATAAAATCTTAGAAAATGTTGTTTATCTGCACCTGCGAATGGCAGGGTATTCGGTAACAGTTGGCATAGAAGGAAAAAAGGAGATTGATTTTATAGCACAAAAAGCAGGAGAAAAGATTTATGTACAAGTAGCTTACCTATTAACAAATCAAGGAACAATAGATCGAGAATATCGGAATTTACTTGAAATACAGGATAATTTCCCAAAATACTTAGTAACAATGGATGAATTGTCTGAAATTTCAACACATAAAGGGATTCATAGAATGCATGTGAAAGACTTCTGTTTAAAAATATTATAATGCTTAACAACAATTCTTTGAACAGAAAAATCACCTAAACAATTGACTCAAGAAATATTGAACAATAAACGGCCATTTAGTAAAACCGCATATACTTAATGGCGTGTTACGTGATGAATATGCGGTTTTTAGTTCCAAATATACATCAGGGTGAGCAGAAAGATTTGTCTTTCAATGTCCGTCACAAAGCATATGCTTCCCCTTGCGAATGCTGACAGAATTGTTGTATCTTTAATGATTGAAAATGACGAACTAACTATTTGGAAACATGAAAAAAAACACATCAAAAAATGAAAATTCTGTTTCCATCTCCGATAAGCAGCAAATTTCAAAACAAATCAGTTTCCCAATAGTAGGCATCGGTGCATCGGCAGGCGGACTGGAAGCACTGGAGCAGTTTTTTGGAAATATGCCCGAAAATGGCGGGATGGCATTCATTGTGATCCAGCATCTTGATCCAAATCATAAGGGGATTATGCCTGAACTCCTGCAACGAATGACCAAAATGAAGGTGTTGCAAGCGAGCGACCGCCTGAAAGTAGTGCCAAACCATGTATATGTAATTCCTCCCAACAAGAGTTTATCTATTTTAAATGGAGCATTGCATCTGTTTGAAATGTTACAATCCCATGGATTACGATTACCCATTGATGTTTTTTTTCGCTCACTGGCCGATGATATGCATGATAAAGCCATCGGAATTATCCTTTCGGGAATGGGTTCTGATGGTAGCCTTGGAGTAAAAGCGATAAAGGAAAAGAACGGCCTTGTTTTGGTTCAGGATCCTTCCTCTGCCCGATTTGAAGGAATGCCACAAAGTGCCTTCGATGCTGTTATCGTTGATATTTGCGCGGCTGCCGAAGAATTGCCCGAAAAACTTATCGCTTACTTGAAATTTACACCTGTGGTTAACCTGGATTCGACTGATGTCAGTAAAAACGAAAGTAATCTCGATAAAATTATTATTCTGCTGCGCGAAAAAACCGGACACGATTTTTCGCTTTACAAAAAAAACACCCTGTTTCGTCGGATCGAAAGACGCAAAGGGGTGCATCAAATTGATAAAATCAATAACTATGTTCGTTTTCTGCGGGAAAATCCCACTGAAATTGAAATACTTTTCAAAGAACTATTGATTGGTGTAACGAGCTTCTTCCGCGACCCTGCTGTTTGGGAACTGCTTAAAAATAAAATTCTTCCTGATCTCCTGGTTAAACTGCCCGACGGACATCAAATACGTGCATGGATACCTGCCTGTTCAACCGGTGAAGAAGCCTATTCTTTAGCCATCGTTTTCAGAGAAATGGTAGAGAATTTGAATGTCAGGAAAAAAGTGACACTCCAAATATTTGCAACAGATATCGATAACGAAGCTATTGAAGTAGCACGAAGAGGATATTTTTCGAAAAACATTGCCACCGATGTATCACCTGATCGCCTCCGGCAATTTTTTACACAGGAGGACGATGGTTATCGTTTGAATATCAATATCCGTGAAATGATTGTTTTTGCCACCCAGAATGTAATTAAAGACCCGCCATTTACAAAACTCGATTTGCTTTCGTGCCGTAATATGTTGATTTATATGGAGGCTGAATTACAGAGAAAAATATTATCACTGTTTAATTACAGCCTTAAGCCCGGCGGACTAATGATATTAGGGAATTCCGAATCTATTGGAGCAGCTAATGAGGGTTTTAAGGAATTAAATACAAAATTGAAAATTTTTAAATGTAATGCAAATGGCAGGAGTAGTGAATTAATTGATTTTCCAAGTGCCTTTTATAACACGAAAACCTTTAATAAAGGAGTTAAACTGCCCGAAAAGGCAATTGAAAACATTCAAAGTCTCACCAATGAACTTATCCTTCAAAAGTATGCCCCTGCCACTGTGTTAGTAAACAAGAAGGGCGACATTATATACATCTCAGGCCGGACCGGCAAATACCTTGAACCTGTAGCAGGTAAGGCAAATTGGAATATCCATGCAATGGCCAGAGAAGGCTTACAATCGGTTCTACCGGGCGCCTTTCGAAAAGCCCTGGAGAATAATTTTCCGGTAATTATTAAAAATATAAAAATCGGGACCAATGGTGGAACCCAGTTGATAAATATACTTGTTCAGCGCATCGAAAAACCCGATGCTTTAAATGGAATGGTCATCGTTGTATTTATTGATGTTGATGAACTTATTCAAACTGAAGCAGTAGGTAAGAAAACCTCACAAGGAATCACTTCAAAGAGGATGAAAGAATTGGAAATGGAGCTTCAACGGAGTTATGAAGAATTGCAAAGCACGCGCGAGGAAATGCAAACCTCTCAGGAAGAATTAAAGTCGACCAACGAAGAACTGCAATCAACCAATGAAGAATTGCAATCAACGAACGAGGAACTAACAACTTCAAAAGAGGAAATGCAGAGTTTGAACGAAGAACTACAAACTGTAAATATTGAATTGCAGAGTAAGGTAAATGATTTTACACGGGCTAGCGATGACATGAAAAACCTGCTCAACAGCACCGAAATTGCCACCCTGTTCCTCGATAAAGGGTTAAATATCCGCCGGTTCACCGATATGGTGACTCAGATATTCAAAATCCGTCATTCAGATATTGGAAGACCGTTTACCGATCTGGTCAGCGATTTGCAGTATCCCGATATTGAAACACACACCCGTGAGGTAATCAAAACCCTGACTTCAAAAGAAACATCAATCAATACCTCCGATGGAAGATGGTTCGATATAAGAATTATGCCCTATCGAACACTCGATGACCATATTGATGGACTGGTAATCACATTTACCAATACCACCAAAGCGAAAAACCTGGAGTTTGAGTTAAAACAAGCAAATGAAAGTCTGAGAGCAAAGAATAAGAAATAACCTAATAAAACTTGGGTTTATGGAATATGCCGGGTACAAAGCGGATAATTCAGGCTTACGCAAAAAAGCAGAAAAATTGCATAAAAAGCTTGAGTCGAAAAAACACACTCAGCTTACTGAAGGCGAGGGCCTAAAACTGATTCATGAGCTCGAAGTACACCAAATTGAGCTTGAATTACAGAACGAAGAACTTTTGCTGGCAAAAGCTGAATTGCAGGAAATAAAAGAAAAATATGTTGAACTGTACGATTATGCACCATCAGGCTTTTTCACACTTTCACGAGTAGGCAAGATTATGAAATTGAACTTTGCTGGAGCAAAAATGCTTGGCAAAGAGCGCTCGAAGCTTTTAAACAGCGGGTTTAACTTTTTTATTTCAAGGCAATCAACAGAAACTTTTAACGCCTTTTTTGAAAAGACCATTACAGGCAACAGGAAAGAAAGCTGCGAAGTAGCCCTCACAAATAATGGGAGTTTAACTAAACATGCACTTTTAACGGGGATAATTGCCGAAAACAAAGAACAGTGTTTTGTTACGGCTGTGGATATCACTGATCGCAAACTGTCCGAAGAAGCCCTTATGCATAGCAAAAACGAATTGCAGAAATACTGGGACAGCGACATTGCAGCCATTTATATTGCTTCTGTTGATGGTGATCTAATTAATTTTAATCCGACGTTCAGGAAATTATTCGGCATTGATGAAGAAATGTATCCTGAGCAGCTTTCAATGCTCAGATTTTACAAAAACCCTGGCGACAGGACAGTGCTCATCAGTAAGGTTACGGAGAATGGAAAAGTTGAAAATTACGAGCTTGATTTTATCCAATCCAATGGAGGACTTATTCATGCAATCATAAATGCCAATGGCATTTATGATGAGGCAGGTAAATTAATTGGCATAAGGGGATTCATTGTTGATATTACCAAACGCAAACAAATTGAAAAAGAAATAGCCAGGAACGAGAAAGAACTAAAAAGGGCACAACAAATTACGCATGTAGGAAGCTGGCATCTCGATCTGGAAACCAATGAAGTAAAATGGACTGAGGAACTCTACAAGATGTATGGTTTTGACCCTTTACTGCCACCTCCCCTTTACACCGACCACATGAGATTATTTACAGCGGAAAGCTGGGAGCTTTTGTCATCCTCATTGGCTAAAACAGCAGAAACAGGAATTCCATATGAGCTTGAATTAAAAACCGTGCGAAAAGATGGCAGCAATGGATGGATGTGGGCGCGGGGTGAGGCCGAATTTGACAAGGAAGGAAAAATTATTGGGCTTTCGGGTGCGGCACAGGATATTAGCCAACGTAAACTGATGGAAGAGGAATTGGTAAGAGCCAAAGAAAAAGCCGAAGAAAGTGACAGGCTTAAATCTGCTTTCCTTGCAAACATGAGTCACGAAATACGAACGCCTATGAATGGCATTCTTGGATTTGCCGAACTGTTAAAAGAGCCAAACCTTAGAAGTGAAAAACAACAAGAATACATTGCTATTATTGAACGTAGTGGTGAAAGAATGTTAAATATCATTAACGAAATTATTGATATTTCTAGAATTCAGTCGGGGCAAATGCCTGTTAATTTTTCAGATGTTGACCTAAATAAATGCATCGATGATTGTTATAAATTTTTTGAGCCTGAAGCAGCAAAAAGGAATTTGGAATTAAAGCGGGCTGTGGCTTTTCAACAAGGTGAAGCAAGAATTAAAACAGACTTTATTAAACTTAATAGCGCCCTTGTTAATCTCATTAAAAATGCATTTAAATATACCCAAAAAGGTTCTATTGAATTTGGATATAAACTTAACGATGCAAATACAGCACTTAAATTTTACGTTAAAGATACTGGAATTGGAATCCCAGGCGACAGGCAAGTTGCAATATTTGAGCGATTTATACAAGCTGACATTGAAGATAAAATGGCCCAACAGGGCGCGGGCTTAGGCCTGACAATTACAAAAGCTTATATCGAAATGCTGGGTGGAAAAATTTGGGTGGAAAGCGCGGTGGGCAAGGGCTCAACGTTTTATTTCACATTGCCATACAAACCAGTTAAATTGTCTCAATATAAGATTGCTGAATCAAAAGAATTAAAACAGATTACAAATCTTAAACTGTTAATTGTTGAGGATGATGATGCCTCTTGCCAATGGCTGAAACATACTTTGAAAGAATTGGCAAAGGAAATTTTCGCGGTTAAAACCGGCAATGAAGCCATTGAAGTTTGCCAAAACAATACTGACATTGATTTAATTTTGATGGATATTCAACTGCCTGGAATGAATGGGTACGAAGCCACACGCAAGATTAGGGAATTTGATAAAAATGTGGTCATTATTGCGCAAACTGCTTTCGCACTTTCTGGCGACAGGGAAAAATCAATTGAAGCCGGGTGTGACGATTATATTTCGAAACCCATAAATAATGTGCAATTACACATGCTGATTGAAAAATATTTCGGAAAATAATTTAACACATGAAATGTATCAGTTTCAAGGGAAAGTGCTTCGAAATATCAAAAGTTTCGTTTACGTAACCATTGCCAAACCAACCGTTTATCAGCCATTTCGGCATCTGAAAAACTTTCCAGCACAAGCGAGTCAGGCTGTGTAAGCTGACAAGGCAGTGCCGCTAAATCGCCGGTTTCCTGCAGCCGCAAACCATCAACCCTGACCAGCACCGTATCTGTTGCAACTGGATCTGGTGCTAAAAACCTGACTGCAGATCACTACCAAAAATAAACAACCATCAAATCGTTTCATATCATTACTTTTGACGCCTCATTTTAAAACAGTGCCATTGAAAAAGCAGATAGTTGTATTTGTTGGCCTGATTGGATTCTCATTCCTCCTCCTGAGCTGGGGTTCTACAGGTCATTTTAAAATCAATTCAGCCTCCGGCTTATCGTTCAACGGGGAGATGGCACAGTTCAATGCTTGGATCGGCATCCTGGCTGATCATGCCTCTGATGCTGACGATCGCAAGGCCTGGGACCCGACCGAAGGGCCGAAGCACTATATCGACATTGACAACTATCCGGAATTTGTGGC
The DNA here is from genome assembly GCA_018816765.1 of Bacteroidota bacterium. Taxonomy (GTDB): domain Bacteria; phylum Bacteroidota; class Bacteroidia; order Bacteroidales; family F082; genus UBA6192. Next base: position 106,806 of record JAHIUX010000090.1, on the reverse strand, counting down.
AGAAGGGACTATCCCCCAAAGTATGGACGAAGCCATCGCTGCACATGGTATCAGCTTTGTGTACGACAATGGCATTCTGCCCTGGGCTACCCTCACCACATTCGATTCGTTGAAAGCCTGCTTTGTTCGCCACGACTGGGATAAAGCCGTGCTTTTCGCTTCCGATCTCGGTCATTATGTCGCCGACGGGCATATGCCTATGCACATCACAAGAAATTACAACGGACAATACACAGGCAATACCGGCATTCACTCCCGCTATGAATCAACCATGATCAATGCCTACATTTCACAGTTTAATTATGCCGGAGCTGAGGTGACTGAAATCGCCGATGTGAATCAGTATGTATTTGTTTACCTTTATGGAAATTATGTGTACGTTGACTCTGTACTTGCTGCTGATGATTATGCGAAAGCCCTGGCTGGCAACACAAACTCAACGCTTTACAAGCAAACCTTGTGGGATCAGACGAAAGGTTTTACAATTCCGCTTTTCGGTGATGCCTCACACCGCCTCGCTGAACTGATTTACACCGCATGGGCACAGGCAGGAAAACCTTTGATTTCGCCTGATGGCATCAACGACAGGCCTGATGTGAGCACAATGAGCCTGCGCCAAAATATCCCAAGTCCCTTTAGTGCTGGAACAAGCATCGGCTTTTTCGTAAATTATCCATCCAACGTATTGTTGCAGGTTTTGAATGCATCAGGTCAGGTAGTTGCTACCCTTGCTGAGGGCAATGCTGAGCAGGGAAACCATGAGGTAGTCTGGAATGCTTATGGCCAGCCAGGAGGAATTTATTACATCAGGCTGACAACCGGCAAAGAAACGGCCATTAAAAAGACCATACTCATCCGGTAGACAGTTTCCGGAATTTTTGCTTCTTCATCTGATCAAATGGCTACCCAGTTCACCAGGCGCTCCCGAAAGCAGCAATTTTGGAGCGGGAAACGGCCAATCAGCCTGAAATTTCCCTAACTTTGGCTTGTAATTTACACAGGATGAAAATCAAATTATTGCTGCTGTTGTCGCTTTTTGGCCTGGGAATGGCTGTGGCAACAGTTTACCTCATTCCGTCTGACAGTGATCCGGTGTTCTGGCTCCCGGTTTTTATCATCTGTGCTGTAGTGATTGCCAGAGAAACTGCCGCAAAACGATTTCTTCATGGCCTTGTATTGGGTCTGTTAAATTCCTTTTGGATTACCATTGCACACATACTCCTGTTTGACCAGTACATAGCAAACCATATCCGTGAGGCCGAAATGCTGTCCATGATGCCATATCCTGACAGCCCCAGGCTCATGATGCTGATTACAGGCCCTGTTATTGGGTTGTTTTCAGGCATTGGTATCGGATTGTTTGCCCTTGTCGCCTCACGCTTTTTAACACCCCGAAAATCATGACACAAGCAGAAGCTTTTTTTATGGAACTGATGACCAAAGTTCCTGATGTTGTTCCCGGTAAAATGTTTGGTGCATTATGCATGAAAACTCCCAATGGGAAGTCACCAGCCATGTTTTGGAAAGACAACCTGGTGGTTAAATTGCAGGGTGAACTGCATGCCGAAGCCCTTAGCCTTGATGGAAGCTGCCTGTTTGATCCCATGGAGGGCAGGCCCATGAAGGAGTGGGTGCAAATACCTTTTGATTACAAAGACAGGTGGAGGGAATTTGTACTAAGTGCTGCGGAAAATGTTGCCCGCATTGAAAAAAAGCCTGCGAAAAAGAAGTAAGCATATTCATTGGAAACATAAGATGCCCCAAAATACCATTTTTAAAGCCAAATGAAAGTAAGGGAAAGTGGCATGCCTGATGAGCCTGTCTGGTCTTCGTTTTTCGAACCTGAAATGGTATTGAAGGCCATGCTGGTGGATGAACATATTGATGACCTGTGTGAAATAGGATGTGGGTATGGCACATTTACGCTTCCTGCAGCCAGGATCATCGGAGGCGAACTATTTGGATTCGATATTGAAGCTGCCATGGTAGCAGTGGTAAATCAAAAACTCCTGGCGGGCCGGATCAGCAATGTGAGGCTTGCTGTGCGTGATGTGTTGAAGCTGACGACAGGGCTTGAATCTGCTTCGATAGACTATGTGATGCTGTTTAATCTATTGCACCACGACAAGCCGGAGGAACTGTTTGGTGAAGCCTTTCGCGTGTTGAAACAGCACGGTAGGCTGGGAATATTGCACTGGCGCAGCGACATAGCTACTCCCCGAGGACCTGACCTGAGCATCAGACCAAGCCCTGAAAGAATCCTTCAGCTGTTCGACAACAACCAGTTTGCTGTCGAAAAACCTACATTCTTTATCGGTAAATATCACTATGGAATGGTCTTACAAAAACAATAACATGAAAATTGGAATTATTCTTGAAACAAAGGAATTTGAAAAAGCCTGGAATGCTTTCAGGTTTGCTGTTACAGCAAAAAAGCAAGGGCATGAGGTGAAGGTTTTTCTTATGGGAGAGGCCGTTGAATGCGAAGGGCTAGTGCATCCGAAATTCAATGTTGATGAACAGCTGAAGCTATTCAACGGCTTAGGCGGAGAAATACTGGCCTGTGGTACCTGCCTTAAATCGCGGCAGTTGAATAGCACCGAAGCGTGTCCGGTGTCGACCATGATCGATTGCGTGAACATGGTTTTATGGGCAGATAAAACAGTGACCTTCTAACCAACGGCTTATCATGATAACAGTGAAAACTCCATCCGGACTGCTGTTGATTTTACTGTTTTTCCTCACTGCCTGCCGGTCAGGAAATGGTAATCCCGATCGCGAAAAGTGGCTGCAGGAAATCGCATCTACTGAACAGGCATTTGCTGATCTGGCTGCACAGGAAGGAATAGAAAAGGCCTTTGTTACCTATGCGGCTGCTGATGTGGTGCTTTTAAGGAACAAACAACTGATCAGGGGAAAGGATGGCCTGAGCAGGTATTTTGCTGAGCATGCGGCCAATGATCAGCCGAAACTAAGCTGGAAGCCCGACTTTATTGATGTTTCCACTTCGGGCGACCTTGGATATACCTATGGCAAATATGTTTACTCAAGCATCGACTCTGCGGGAATTACAACAAGCACCGAAGGTGTTTTTCATACCGTTTGGAAGCGACAGGCCGATGGTCAATGGCGGTTTGTGTGGGATTAATCCCTGCCTGACACCCTGCATAAGTTGTTGTAATTGAATTTCTTTCAGCGAAACATGCTGACTTGCTGCAAACTGCACCCCCTCCCGGGTTGTTTCCTGCTCAAATTCACACAACTGAACGTGGCCTGTTGACCGATTTTCACTACCTTTATGCCTCAAAACCAACCACGCAGATGAAGATGAAAACCATCATAGCCGCTGTCCATAAGGGGATGAACATCCTGTTGTGCCTGTCAGGCATACTCCTGTTGTCGACCTGTCAGCCGAAGCAGCATAACATGCAAGTGAGTGAAGCAAGCGAATTCAGGTTTTTGGAAACTACGATCAGCGAGATGCGGAAAGGGTATCAAGACCATAACTATACCATAAGGGAAGTTGTTGAAGATTACCTGAACAGGATAGAAGTAATGGATCATTCCGGACCTGTTTTAGGCTCAATCATCACCATAAATCCCGATGCCTTGCGAATTGCTGAAGCCCTTGATGAGGAGATGAGGGCCGGAAAAATCAGGGGGCCTTTGCATGGCATACCGGTGGTGCTTAAAGACAATATTGACACCCACGACAGCATGCCAACCACCGCGGGTTCGCGGGCGCTAAAGCATTCTTTTCCCTTGAAGGATAGTTATATAGCCATGAAACTCCGGGAAGCGGGAGCTGTGATTATAGGCAAAGCAAACCTAAGTGAGTGGGCAAACTTCAGGGGTGAGTTATCCACCAGTGGATGGAGTGGCCTTGGCGGGCAAACCAAAAACCCATACGACCTGAGCCGCAATCCCTGTGGATCAAGCTCCGGATCAGCGGTGGCCGTTTCAGCAAATTTGTGCATGCTGGCCATTGGAACAGAAACCGATGGCTCCATCGTTTGTCCATCGCATAGCAATGGTATCGTTGGTATAAAGCCTACTGTCGGACTTGCCAGCCGCTCTGGCATTATCCCAATTTCATTTACCCAGGATACACCTGGTCCGATGGCACGCAGCCTCACCGATGCGGTAATATGCCTGGGCGCACTCATTGGCGTTGATTCAGCCGATTCAAAAACCCTTGAAAGTGTGGGTAATGTGTATAGCGATTACACGCCATACCTCAAAGGGGACGGTCTGAAAGGGAAGCGCATTGGACTCTACAAAGGAACCTTTGGCATCAGCTATAAGGTGGACGCGCTGGTGAATGAAACAGTTGAATTTTTGAAAAGCCAGGGTGCTGAAATCGTCGGAATTGATACCATATATGATCCCGAGGTGGACCGGAACTCTTTTGAAATCATGCTGTACGAGTACAAAGATGGCCTGAACAGGTATTTTGCTTCACTCGGACCTGATGCTCCGGTTAAATCAGTAGCCGATCTGATTGCATTCAATGCATCCGATTCAGTCGAACTCAGCTATTTTAACCAGAAATACCTTGAGCTTGCCAATACGAAAGGCGATCTCACATCGGAATCATATCAGAAAGCCTTAACAGCTATGTTGGAAGGCAGCCGGAAAAATGGCATCGACAAGGTCATGGACCAACATCAGCTTGACGCCATAATGGCACCTACAGGAGCACCTGCATGGAAGACCGACCTCGTGAATGGCGATAGCTATCACCTTGGAAGTTCCTCTGCTGCAGCGCAAGCAGGTTATCCCAACATCACTGTTCCAATGGGTTTTATTGATGGATTGCCTGTCGGGGTTTCTTTTTTTGGCCGGGCCTGGAGTGAACCTGTGTTGATAGAGATTGCCTACGGCTACGAAAGCAATACCAAAAACCGCCGCCCTCCTGGTTTCTTATCAGGAAACTAACACGTTTAATATTTCCATAACGAAATGATTGGCTGGCTGCATTGCCTGTGATTAAATTCAGTGTAAGCGCATCGCTTCTGATGCATCATTCTTGTATCCAATTGTATCCAGACCTTACTTTTGCAAACTTAAACTAAACACGAACAAGAAAAATAAGCTTAGAATATGGACAAAATTGAAAATATAGAATTGACTTTCCTTAGCCTCGACGACTATCAGGAGCTTAAAAAGGCCATGATTGAAGCCTACACCACCATGCCGAATTCCTACTGGCGCGAATCGCAGATACAATCCCTCATCAGCATCTTCCCTGAAGGACAGGTGGTGATTAAAGTGAACAACCAGATTGCCGGTTGTGCCCTGTCGATTATTGTTGAGTATGACAAAATTGAATCGAATCACACCTACCAGGAAATCACAGGCAATTACACCTTTAGTACACATTCCCCGGAGGGTGATATGCTCTATGGTATTGATGTCTTTATTAAGCCTGAGTTCCGTGGATTGCGGCTTGGAAGAAGACTTTATGACTACCGGAAAGAGCTTTGTGAACGTCTGAACCTGAAGGGAGTAGCCTTTGGCGGGCGCATTCCGAACTATCACAAGTACGCGCATGAACTCAGTCCGAAGGCTTACATTGACAAGGTGCGGAAAAGAGAAATTCAGGATCCGGTCTTTAACTTTCAGATTTCGAATGATTTTCATCCGACAAAAATCCTGAAAAATTACCTGAAGGGCGACAATGCCTCAAACGATTATGCGGTCCTGCTTGAGTGGGACAATGTATATTACGAGAAGGAAACAACTAAAGCGGAAATTACAAAAAGGGTGGTCAGGCTTGGGTTGATTCAGTGGCAGATGCGACCATACAAAAACCTTGATGAGCTGTTACAGCAAGCCGAGTATTTCGTTGATGCTGTTTCTGGCTATCGCTCTGATTTTGCGTTGTTCCCGGAGTTTTTTAATGCCCCTCTCATGGCCGAAAACAATCATTTGAGCGAACCTGAAGCCATCAGGGAGCTGGCAAAACACACCAATGCCATCGTGCAGAAATTTTCGGAACTGGCCATTTCATACAACATCAACATCATCACCGGAAGCATGCCCGAGGTGGTGAATGGATTGCTGCACAACGTAGGTTATTTGTGTAAACGCGATGGGAAAATTGAGCAATTCGAAAAACTGCATGTTACTCCCGATGAGGTTAAGGTGTGGGGAATGCAGGGAGGCAACAGGCTCAGGGCTTTTGATACAGACTGCGGAAAAATTGGCATCCTGATCTGCTATGATGTGGAGTTTCCGGAACTGAGCAGGATATTGGCCGACGAAGGCATGGATATTTTGTTTGTTCCATTCCTGACCGACACACAAAACGGATATTCGCGGGTTAGAAACTGCGCCCAGGCAAGAGCCATTGAAAATGAATGCTATGTGGCCATTGCCGGTAGCGTGGGTAACCTGCCCAAGGTACACAATATGGATATTCAGTATGCACAGTCGATGGTGTTTACCCCCTGTGACTTCGCCTTTCCGGCAAATGGGATAAAGGCCGAGGCGACACCCAATACCGAAATGATCCTGATTGCAGACCTTGACATTGACCTGCTGCGCGAACTTAACCAATTTGGCAGTGTAAGAAACCTCAGAGACAGGCGCATGGACATTTACCAGCTGAATAAGCTCTGAAAAGGATTAATGTGCATCTGGCGGGCAATATGATCAAACTTTAGGGTAGCCGGATTGTTTACAGTATATCGCGCTTCGTGTAAAAAAAACTACTTGTTCAAAGGAGTAAAGTGTTGAAGTGCGCAAGCTGACAAAGACTGTTTATAAACGTAATCCGACTGTAAATGAGCTCTATCGAATCCGCTATCACCGACCATGTGAAAAACCAACACACCCCTCATATGCCGGTGCTTTTTCTTGGGCACGGCAGCCCGATGAATGCCATCGAAGAAAATGAGTTTATTGAAGGGTTTCGCACATTGAGCCAGAACCTTCCGAAGCCTTCAGCAATTTTGTGTATTTCGGCCCATTGGTACACACAGGGCACTTTTGTGACGGCTTCACCCAGGCCTGCCACAATGCATGATTTTTACGGTTTTCCAAAGCAGTTGTTCGGGGTTCAGTATCCTGCGAATGGCCACCCGGCGCTTGCGGGCGAAACAGTGGACCTGTTAAGGCCTGAAACTGTTATTCCTGATGTGAACCGTGGGCTTGACCATGGGGCCTGGAGCGTAATCACTCACCTTTATCCGAAAGCCGATGTGCCTGTGATTCAACTCAGCATCGATTACACAAAACCGGCAGGCTGGCATTTTGAACTTGCCGGCCGGCTTCTGAAATTGCGCACCAAAGGCGTACTGATCATTGGCAGTGGCAACATTGTGCACAACCTGAGCCTGGTCGATTTCAGGAACATGAATACACTTGATTATGGGTTCGACTGGGCTTTCGAAGCAAGGGAAATCACCAATCAGTTGATCTTATCGGGGAATTTTGGTGGCCTGCTTGAATACCAAAATCTGGGCAGGTCCATGCAGCTTGCCGTGCCCACGCCTGATCATTTTCTGCCACTGATGTATACGCTTGGCCTGAGAAAAGAACAGGAGCCAATCCGATTGTTTAACGACAAACTGGTTGCGGGATCGCTGAGCATGACATCAGTCATGGTTGGTTGATTGACCCGGCCAGGAATGCAATTCCAGCCTCAGATTTCCATTTGGTTCCGGTTTCAGTCAGGGCAAAAAACTATATTTGCAGTGAATGAAACACACGTGATTAATGGTAAGTTTGGAGCATGAAAAATGAAGTTGGCCAGTACTACGACAATACCTTAAACCATTATCAACGTTGGTGGAAACTTAACGACAACCTCTCATTGCATTATGGCATCACCGAACCGGGGATTACCGGCTTTGGCGAGTCGCTGTTGAACACAAACAGGGTTTTGATGCAAACATCAGGCATCGCTGAAGGAGAAGATGTGCTGGATGCCGGATGCGGAGTTGGTGGGGCCGCCTTTTACCTGTACAATGCGAAAAAAGCAAAGGTCAGGGGAATTACCCTGAGTCAGCGCCAATGTGATTATGCAAATAAACTTGTTGAACATCATCGCCTTGGGGACTTTTTGTCGTTTCATGTCATGGATTATACCCAGACAAGCTTCAGCGATGAGTCCTTCGACGTGGTCTGGGCCTGTGAGAGCGTTTCCTCAGCCCCCGATAAAACGGCTTTTGCAGCCGAAGCGTTTCGGTTACTGAAGAAAGGAGGCAGACTCGTGATGAGCGATTTTTTCCTGACCAGTGAAAATCAGCCTGATCCGCAACAGCTGATCAAAAAATGGGTTGACAGCTGGTGGATGGCTGACCTGGTCACCGCTGACTATTTCGGAAAAGCCCTCAGTGAGGTGGGTTTTAAAAAGGTGACAAATACCGATTATACTGATAGCATCAGAAAAAGTGCTTCACGCATGTATCTTGCTGTAGTGCTTGGTACTATACCATCCTGGCTTTACAATATCACCCACCCGAAGGTGTCGAAATTTGCCAAAAACCATTATAAAAGTGGCTATTACCAGTATAGCGCACTGAAAAAAAACCTTTGGAAATACCATATTTTTCTTGCTGTTAAATAGGTTTTTTTAAAGAATGAAGGTTTTATATCCTGACCACCGTCTTTTTTTTAATAACTTTATCCACTGATAAAAACCAAAAACAAATCTTTAATGAAAAATTGTATCCTCTTGATTTTTTTTGGCTCCTTATTGATGGTGAGCCAGCTGAATGGCCAAACAAATGCATCATCTGACGTTGACAATGCCGCCGTCGGTCTTGGTTTTGGACTCGATTACGGTGGTATGGGGGTTAATCTTTCTGCTTACCCAATGAAGGATTTTGGAGTTTTCATAGGGGTTGGCTATGCCTTGGCTGGGGTAGGAGTTAATGGTGGAGCAAAGTTGCGGTTCGCTGTAAACAGGCCTTCACCAAAAGTTACACCTTACCTGCTTGCAATGTACGGTTATAACGCAGCCATTGTTGTCACAAATAAGACTTCGCTGAACAAACTGTTTTATGGCTTTTCGGCAGGGGCGGGAATCGATATCAGGCCACGTAAGCATCCTGCAGGCTACTGGTCGCTGGGTGTCATCGTACCATTCAGGTCATCAAAAGTTGATGCCTATTTCGATGACCTGAAATATAATCATGGGGTGGAATTTCAAAATGAACTGTTCCCTGTGGCCTTTTCTATTGGGTATAAGTTCAAGATCAAATAGCGGTGGAAATCAATAAAAATCTGAAATATTACTAAACCGGAATGATGAAACATCTGAGATTACTGTCATTGATTGCCTTCTTTTCTTCGTTTTTGGCCTGCCATACGCAAAAACCGGTAGCACAGGTTGGCAATAAAAGTACCATCGAAGACCATGCGAGCAAGGCATATACATTCCCTACAGGAACGTATTATCAATTTGTTTTTGACGAGAAGTCAGCCGAAGGAATCGATGCTCAACAGTACTTACTTGAACTACTGAACCTTAAGATTGTCTGGACTGATGCATGGTACAAAGGACCTTCGCGGATGTGTGTTCCTCCGGGCAGCAGCATTGGTATGCAGGTAATTGTTGAGCCGGCCTTTGTGATCAGGCTCGAAAAACCGCATGATGGCATGCTCCAGAAAGGATTCGTCAAAACGGCTGAACCTGGCATGGGCGATTGTGCCTTTCGGGTGACCCATTTCAGCAGATAATATTTCAGGAGTGTTCAACGCAAATGGCAGATAAAAAAATTACTTTTGCTGCGTTGAAAAAAATCATCGCCATCGCGTGTGTTGTCATGCTGGCCTTCAGCCTTGGGGGTTATTATTTGGTTATTGTAGTTCAGCAGCAGCGTGTTAAACAAGAAATCAAGCGGCAGATCAAGCAGGGTGTTCCGGAAAGTGAACTGACAAAAGTGCATGTCACAGCTGAAACAAATTACCTGCTGTGTTGGAAACACGATAAAGAGTTCCGCTACAAAGGAACCATGTTTGATGTAGTAAGAACGGAAATCCGGGAGGACGGTTCAACCGTATATTATTGTATCACCGACACACAGGAAACAGATTTGTTTGCCCAACTCGACAGACTTGTTCAGAAGAGCATGGCGGGCAAGAGCAGGGGTGCCCAGCCTTTTTTCAACTACTTGAAGACTTTCACCGCCATTCCTATAACAGTAACTCTGAAGCCTGTTGATTATGCACGGAAAATGAAAGAGTTCAGGAAATATGCATGGCTCTATCAAGCGCCCTGGAGCGACATACAAAGCCCTCCGCCCAAACGATCATAACAGCTTTGACTTCACCAATTGCTTCAGCAACTGATGCAACGGCCGCCCAATTCGGGTAGGCAAAGATTAATGCTCGTTAACTCATCAAACTGTTCACACATGATAAAATATACATCAATGCTCTTTATGGGCATGTTTTGTGCAATTGTATTGCATGCGCAGACAATTAAGGTAACTGATAAAACCAACCTGCAGGGCTTGGCCAACGTGGCCATTTATGATGCTCATTTTGGAGCAACTGTCATCACCAATGCCAAAGGAATGGCTGACTTTTCAGCCTTTGCCGGTAGCGACAGCATCTGGTTCACCCATGTGAGCTACCTGCCAATGCTATCGAGCTATAGTGCCTTAAAAGCGGCAAAATTTGTGATTTCAATGACTGAAAAAGCCTTCCCCCTTGATGAAGTGGTTGTTTCGGCCAGCCGGTTCGAGGAGAAACGAAGGGATGTGGCACAGCCCATTCAGGTGATTAAGTCAAAGGAACTGGCTTTTATCAACCAGCAGACCACAGCTGAAGTGATGCAAAACACCGGAAATGTTTTTGTTCAAAAGAGCCAGCTGGGTGGCGGAAGTCCCATCATCCGCGGTTTCGAAACCAACAAGGTGCTGATGGTGGTTGATGGTGTTCGTATGAACAATGCCATTTACCGTGGCGGTCACTTGCAGAACATCATTACCATTGACAATGCCATGCTCGATAAGGTCGAAATTGTGTATGGTCCCGGATCAGTGGTTTATGGCAGCGATGCCCTTGGTGGGGTCATGCATTTTTACTCAAAGAGTCCTGTTTTTTCTGAAGAAGGCGTTCTTGTTAAGGCAGATGCCTTTGTCCGGCTTTCAACAGCCTATGCTGAAAATACGGAACATGTCGATTTTAGCATTGGAGGTAAAAGGTTTGCCTCGTTGACAAGCTTTACGCGTTCCGATTTTGGCGACCTGCGTCAGGGAGGTAACCGCAATCCATTCTATGGCGATTGGGGAAAAAGGCCCTGGTTTGCTGGCCGCATCAATGACCGCGACACCATGTTAACCAACAGCAATGTGAACATTCAAAAGCAGTCGGGCTATACCCAGTACGACCTGCAACAGAAGTTCATGTTGAGGCAAAGTGCAGGAGTGATGCACACATTGAACCTCCAGTTTTCCACTTCATCTGATATCCCACGATACGACAGGCTAACCCTATCGCAGGGCAATAACCCGAAATATGCACAGTGGTACTATGGCCCTCAGGAACGCCTGTTTGCATCGTATTTGCTGAAGATCAACAACAACACTGCAATGTACGACCATGCCCGTTTCATTGCTGGTTATCAGCATATTGTCGAAAGCCGACACGACCGGAAATTCAACAGCAGCAATTTGAATCACCGTACCGAGAAACTGGATATCATCACCTTTAATGCTGATTTCGATAAAAAGCTTGGCAGGAATGAGATCCGTTACGGACTGGATGGCTGGTACAACAAGGTCACTTCTTCGGCATTTAGTGATAACCTGTCCACCGGAGCCTCAATACCCATTGATACCCGTTATCCGGATGGCGGATCAGACATGCAAAGCCTGGCACTGTATATAACCCATGCGTGGGAAATGAACGAACACCTTGTATTGAATGATGGCGTCAGGCTGAACAATGTGAGGCTGAATGCGCAGTTCAACGACACCACCTTTTTTCCGTTCCCATTCAAAGATGTATTGCAAAACAATACCGCACTCAATGGCATGATCGGTTTGGTGTATATGCCGGGTGATGAATGGCGGATCAGCCTGATCGGTTCAACAGGCTTCAGGGCCCCCAATGTGGATGACCTGAGCAAGGTGTTCGAATCTATTCCCGGCAGTGTGATTGTGCCCAATCCCAATCTCGAACCTGAATATACCTACAATACCGAAGTTGGAATTTCTAAAGCCTTCAATGAAAAAATCACACTGGGTGCCAATGCATATTATACCTGGTATAAACATGCCATTACCACCAAACCAGGATTGTTTAATGGCCAGGATTCAGTCATGTTTAGCGGCCAGCTTAGCCGGGTGCTGACGAATGTAAATTCGGCTGAAGCATACATCTATGGCATGACATCCTACCTGAATGCAGAGATTACCGATAACTTTTCCATTTCAAGTACACTCAATTATACTTACGGAAGGATTAAAACCGATTCATCAGATTATCCGCTTGACCATATTCCTCCGATGTTTGGGAAAACAAGTCTTAACTTGAAAATGAGCAAGTTTCAGGGTGAGTTTTTTGTTGCCTACAATGCTGCTAAGTTAGCTGCTGATTACAACCTGTTTGGCGAAGACAACGCTTCATATTCAGCTGATCCGGTGAATGGGTATATGCCTGCATGGATGACACTGAACCTGCGCACAGCTTATCAGTTCAATAAATACATCCAGTTGCAGCTTGCCCTTGAGAATATCCTCGATCAGAACTACCGGGTTTTTGCTTCGAATATAGGTGCGCCCGGACGGAATTTTATTGTCACCCTGAAAGGTACTTTCTAGGATTTTCACTTATCAGATTCCTGCAAACCGATACCAGCGTGACCGATACCATGTTTGACCATGGTGTTGGTCATGCTTTTTTTTTAAGGGATTTGAAAAATAATGAAAAAGATTATTGAAACAGAACGCGTTCATCACCGGAAAACTCCCACACAACGGTCTGGCCCATAGCTCCGTTTTTTCGTTTCCAGTGATAGATGAACCTTCCGCTGGGGTGCTCCGACCTGATGGTTTCGGAGCCCAGGATGACCATGGCCTCCGTTGTGCCAGACATAGTTTTGAAAAATGACTCAAACTTGTCGAGCCAGGCGCTGAATTCTGTTTCAATCTCTTTGACTGCCATTCCAAAATGAATAATATGGTGGTCCTTGTATTGCAAAGTAGGCGAAGCAGGCCCGACAGCAAAGATTTCAGCAGGTAAAAATGGCCAGCAATCATCCTTTAGCATCGGCAATTGATCGATGCAATCGCGCGCATGGCCCGCGTCAGTAGTGACGATAAAACCGGAAATTGTACTCACAAAGCCCATGATAAATGCTAAATCGGATGATTAAGGATGTAAAAGTAAGAAAACTGCTAAACCCGTTTCTATACAATGTTTGGTATTATATCGGGCTGACAGGAGAGACTACCGCCTGAACTTGAATTTTATCCGCAACTGGCTGTTAGCTGGAACTTCATTTATCCTTATTATTGCATGCCTGAACAAGAACGGCCTTATCATGGAAACAATTTTCAAGCGATTTCCACGCACATTCTGGGTAGCAAACACCCTCGAACTTTTTGAGCGATGGGCCTGGTATGGCCTGTTTAATGTGCTTGCTATTTACCTAACTGCATCCACTGACACAGGTGCACTTGGGTTTAGTCAGGAGCAAAAGGGCAATATGATGGGTATTGTAACAGCGATCCTGTATTTCCTGCCGGTCATCACTGGCTCCATAGCCGATAAACTTGGGTACAAGAAAGTGTTGCTCCTGTCGTTTGGCATCACCTCGAGCGGCTACCTGCTCATGGGCCACCTGACAAACTACAGCGCTGTTTTTGCAGTCTTCTTTTACATCGCCATTGGTGGCGCATTTTTTAAACCGGTCATCAGCGCCACCATCGCCAAGACAACCGACAGTAAAAATTCATCCATTGGCTTTGGAATCTTCTATATGATGGTTAATATCGGCGCACTGATCGGACCTTTTGTTGCCAGTAAGCTGCGTGAAATTTCATGGAATTATGTGTTTTATCTGTCTGCAGGGATCATTCTGCTCAACCTGCTGCTTGTAACTGTGTTTTATAAGGAACCAAACAGGGAGAAATCAGATGAAAAGCTCGGAAAAGCGGTGCTACAGGCATTGACCAATGTGCTGACCGCCTTGCGCGATATGAAATTTTTAACCTTTCTGGTGCTGATCATTGGCTTTTGGGCCATGTATTTTCAGCTGTTTTACACTTTGCCGGTTTTTATTGATCAGTGGATGGATACAAGCCAGCTTTACCAGTGGATGTACGGGATCTCTCCGCGGCTTGCAGCCATCTTTGGTACTGAGCAGGGAACGGTAAACCCTGAGATGCTGGTGAATATTGATGCCTTATACATTGTGCTCTTTCAGATACTTGTTTCGGGTCTTGTGATGAAACTCAAACCACTGAACGCGATGATTGCCGGCATTTTTGTAGCCTCATTCGGCATCGGGGCAACATTCATTTTCAGCAACCCGTTTTATCTGTTTGTTTCGCTCCTCGTGTTTTCATTTGGCGAGATGGCCAGTTCGCCCAAGATCACCGAATATATTGGACGCATTGCTCCTCCTGACAAGGTGGGGCTGTATATGGGGTGTTCTTTTTTACCCATGTCGGGGGGGAACTTTCTTGCCGGCATACTTTCCGGAAAGGTATACGGGCAAATGTCGGACAAGATTTACCTTGTACAGCAGGAACTGACGAAGCGAAGCATATCCTTTCCGGACATTTCGTCAGGATTTACCCACAACGACCTGCTGCAGTTTGCTGCAGGTAAATTGAATATGACCCAAAATGAGCTCACGCAGCACCTTTGGGATACGTATCATCCATCGAATGTGTGGTATGTGTTCACTGCGATTGGGGTGGGAACAGCCGTGCTTTTGTTTGTGTTTGACAGGCTGGCCCTGAAATCAAAAACAGCAGTTGGAAGCTGAACTTAGGGGTTTCTTCTGAAGCGGTATAAGACGGTTAAATCTTTCTGATCGGGCTCAGGCGTGTTCCAGTATTCCTGCTCTCCATCCTTTTCATGGGCTGTATGGTCCTGTGTTGATTCCTCGATCGCTTCTTCCTTTTCCCATGAGTACTGCGGCCGCTGTGGTCCCTCATCCCTGAAGATAATGCCCAGCACAAGTCCCGAAAGCATTCCGCTGAGGTGCGATTCCCATGAAATGTTCTTCTCCGGAAACAGTTCGGGGAAAATGCCCCAGATAAAACTGCCATACATAAAAACCACAATGAGCGATATGGCCATCAACCGTGTTTCTTTGCGGATAAAACCACTTACCATAAGAAACGAGGTGAGGCCGTAAATTAACCCACTTGCACCAATATGTGTTGCAGCGCGTGCCCCGACCCAGACCCAGATGCCGGTGATGATGGCCACCAGCAGCATGATTTTGATTGCCATGGGTTTGTAAAAATAAAACAGGGCAGCCCCCAAAACGAGCATGGGCAAACTGTTGGCCATCAGGTGATTCCAGTCGGCGTGCAAAAATGGTGATAACAAAATACCAGGAAGCCCTTCAGCGGTGAGCGGAGTGATGCCCAGGAATGAAAAGCTCAGCCCAAAGACCCATTCGGTGAATTTCACGAGCCACATGAGGAAAACCAGAAGCCCCGGAACAAAAAAACTTTGCAGTATCCGCTTTTCTTCCATTTTCATGGTATGATTTCTGTTGGTTGATCAAATACTGTTCCGAAAAAGCAAGTAAAAATATTCTGTCAATTATTGCATGAAAACTGCAACCCGTGCATAAATGTTCTGTCGTTAGTGTCAGTAATTTGAATAAATCGACAAATTAATATCAAAGCAATGAAAAAGCACATCATGAAAACAACAGCAATTGTGCTGTTTATCTTAATGGCGCAAGTCAGCTCCCTTTTTGCCCAGTCAAACGAAACTCCCGAATTTAGAACTTTATTCGATACGAATAAGCCGGTGAAAATTTCAGGCTTTGGGGGGCCAGTAATAGAGTTTTCTTCGGTTGGGAACAACGAACTCGGCGTTTCTGTTGGAGGTGGGGGAGCAGTCCTTGTCGATAACCTGTTTTTTGGTGGTTATGGCATGGGATTGGCAACTTATCATTATTCAGACCTGAAAACATTTGATCCGATCAACGGAATCTGGGTGGATCACAGCAGCGAACGTATCAACTTTGGTCATGGTGGTTTCTGGCTCGGGGGACTGATCAATCCTGCTGATGCGGTGCATTTTGCCGTCAGCACCAAGGTGGGTTGGGGAAGCCTGAGCCTGTTCGATGAAAAATATATGGGACAACATTATAATTATTTCACCGATAATGTGTTTGTGCTGAACCCGCAGGTTGAAGTGGAAATGAATATGGCCCGTTGGCTGAAGATTAATGTTGGTGTTGGCTATCGTCTGGTGACAGGGGCCAACAAAACCTATGATTATTACGATGACAATGGCAATTTTGGCGGAACGCGTAAATACTTCAACTCCAAAGATTACTGTAGCCCTGAAGCAAGCATTTCATTTATTTTCGGTTGGTTCTGGTAAAACATCCTGTTCATACATTTGTTCTTGCATCAAGATTAACTTTCTGAATTCATGCGTATAAAAAATATCATGATGTCCATTTTGCTAAATGCATTGTGGATTTCAAGTCCCTTGTTTGCCTTCGGGGATGTCAATCCCGAGCATCGCGGTACCACACTGAGTGGCTTTGTCCGCGATGCAACCGATGGTGAAATGCTCATTGGGGCTACCATTTATATTGAGTCTTTGTTTGGTGGTACAGTAACAAACACCTATGGGTTTTATTCACTGGGACTGGAAAAGGGAAAATACAACATTACCTATAGTTATGTTGGCTACGAAACAATCAGGGTGCCGCTCACAATTCAGATCGATACCGTGATTAACATCACCCTGAAGCGTGTCGAAACCACCTTAAATGAAGTTGTTGTCAGTGGTGAAGTAGCGGCTGAGCGTTTAGCCAAGGCACAAATGAGCGTCAATAAACTGGATATAAAGAATATCAGACAGATACCTGCCCTGATGGGAGAGGTGGATCTGATCAAGGCCCTGCAGTTGCTTCCGGGTGTTCAGGCTACCGCCGAAGGTGGTTCGGGTTTCAGCGTCAGGGGAGGAAGTCCTGACCAGAACCTGATTCTGCTCGACGAAGCCCTGGTGTACAACCCATCGCACCTCATGGGATTTTTCTCCGTATTTAACAACGATGCCATCAAAGGTGTCGAGCTATATAAAGGCGATATTCCAGCGGCTTATGGCGGCAGGCTTTCGTCGGTGGTCGATGTGCGCATGGATGATGGTAACTCAAAGCAGTTTGCCGGGCAAGGTGGCATAGGCACCATCTCGAGCCGATTAATGGTCGAAGGGCCACTGCAAAAGGACAGGTCATCGTTTATGCTGGCAGGAAGGCGCACCTATGCCGACGTATTTCTGGCCTTGTCGAGCAATGAGAAACTGAAAGGAAACAGCCTTTATTTCTACGACTTTAACGGGAAAGCCAATTACATTATCGATGATAAAAACAGGGTGTTTCTGTCAGGATATTTTGGCAAGGATGTTTTCGGGAACGACAATTTTGGGATAGGTTGGGGAAATCAGACCTTTACCGGAAGGTGGAATCACCTGTTTAACAACCGCCTGTTTTCAAACTTCTCGTTGATTTACAGCAGGTTTAATTACAACCTTGGCGTGCCATCGGGACAGCCCAACGCCTTTAGCTGGGTTGCTGTGATGAAAGATGTAAGTGCGAAATCGGATGTTACCTGGTTCGCTGATGCCGACAACACGGTTCGGTTTGGCGTATCGGCTACCTGGCATAAGTTCCACCCTGGAAAAGCCAGCGGACTGGGCGAAGAAACGATCTTTAATACCATCGAAATGCCACAGAATCAGTCGCTCGAAACAGGGATTTACATCAGTAATGACCAGAAAATCGGGAGCAGGTTCGTGCTGAAATACGGCTTAAGGTTGAGCATGCTTAACAATGTTGGAAAAGGAACTTCGTTTCATTTCGATGATGACTACAACAAGGTGGATTCAACGATTTATGCGAAGGGTAAATTTTTCAACACTTACACCGGTTTCGAGCCCCGCATGAGTGTTTCCTACAACTTAAGTGAAACAAATTCATTCAAGGCGGCCTACACCCGCAATGTGCAATACGTGCATCTCGCCCAGAACTCAACCGCCGGCACGCCGCTCGACATCTGGTTTTCGTCGAGCCCGAATGTGAAGCCTCAAATCGGCGACCAGTTCTCACTGGGTTATTTTCACAACCTGCCCAAGCGATCCATTGAAACCTCCATTGAAGGATTTTACAAGCTAAACCACAATGCGATTGACTTCAAGGACCATGCAGAGCTGCTGCTGAACGAATACATCGAGGGTGAATTGCGTTTCGGCGAAGCCTGGTCGTATGGCCTTGAGGTGCTGGTGAAACGATCGCAGGGTAGGATGAACGGCTGGGTCAGTTACACCTGGTCGAGGACCTTCAGGAAGATTCCGGAGATCAACGATGGAAAAAAGTATCCGGCTACCTACGATAGGCCTCATGACGTTTCCATCGTACTAAACTATGCGCTCAGCAAAAGATGGAGCCTGGGAGCCAACTGGGTGTATGCAACCGGATCGGCCGTGACTTTCCCGACAGGAAGGTTCAAAATCGGGAACACCATCGTGCCGGTTTATTCCGACCGAAACTCATACCGACTACCCGATTACCACCGCCTCGATGTTTCGGTAACACTCAACGGAAAAGAAAAGCCGGGCCGCAGATGGAAAGGTGAATGGAACTTTTCGGCCTACAATGTATACAACAAAAAGAACCCCTGGGTAATCAATTTTGTCAGTGACGAAAATGACCCGGATATCACCCATGCCGAAATGACCTACCTCTTTGGCATTGTGCCGTCGATTACCTATAATTTCAAATTCTGATCCCAATGAAACCAATGATAAAGTCCCGGAACATCCTTATCCTTAGTTTGATTACGCTTGTTGCTTCATCATGCACGGAGCGCATCGACATCAAGCTGAACGACAGCGACAAACGCCTTGTGGTGGATGGTGCGATCACCACAGATACCATGGTGCAGCGCATCAGGTTGACGGAGTCGGCCAACTATTTTTCAAATGAAGCACCTCCGGCAGTGACGGAAGCTACCGTTTACCTTGATAATGGATCTGAGAAACTCCTCCTTGCCGAGAATCCAGCCGGAAGCGGCGTTTACCAGACTCCGGAAGCATATGTGGGACAAAAAGGAACAACGTACACACTTGAAATTGGATTGAAAGACAAAATTGGTGGCAAAGACCAGTTTGTGGCAAACAGCGTGATGCCTGAAACAGCATTCTCAATCGACTCCATTTCGCTCGAATATCAGGCAGTATGGGACTTCTGGTTTGTGAAGCTTTATGCCTATGATCCGCCAACAAAGGATTTTTACCGCATCGATGCCCTCAGAAACGGGGTAATGCTTACCGACACCGCCTCACGTGTGCAGGTAACTGAAGACCGGTTCTTTAACGGCAACAACACAAACGGACTCTCGGTGCTTTTTCTTTATGCTGACGAGGTTCATCCGGGCGACACCATCACCCTGATCCTTTCGGCCATCACCGAAGAATATTTCAACTTTTTCATCCAGTTGCAGACCGAATCAGGAGGAAGCAACCCCTTATTTAGCGGACCACCAGCAAATGTGGTATCCAACGTTAAAGAAGGAGGACTGGGCTTTTTTAATACCCTCAGCAGCAAACGTTCACAGCTTGTTGTAAGGCCTGAGTTTTTCAAAAACTGAGCTCCGTTCTGGTCTCGTTGACATTGTACTGGTGGCATTTGCAAGATTGTACAGCCTGACAGCGGTATATTTATTAATTTTGAAGTCAAATAGCAACTATGGAACTGTCATCTTTGTCGGCCATTTCGCCCGTTGATGGGCGTTACCGCAATAAAACAAGCGAACTAGATGAATTCTTCTCTGAATATGCCCTGATTCGTTACCGGGTCATGATCGAAGTGGAGTATTTCATCGCCTTGTGTGAACTTCCTTTGCCACAGCTTAGCCAGCTGAATCCGGCACTGTTCGACGATATCAGGGCCATCTACGAAGAGTTTACCCTTGAGGATGCGCTCGAAGTGAAGGAAATAGAGGGAGTGACGAACCACGACGTAAAGGCGGTGGAGTACTTCCTGAAAAAGAAGTTTGAGATGCTTGGCGTGGGCAACGTGAAGGAATTCATCCATTTTGGCCTTACCTCACAGGATATCAACAATGTAGCATTGCCATTATCGGTGCGGGAATCGAATAACCTGATCATCATGCCCATGCTGCATGAACTGAGCCAGGAGCTGGCTGAAATGGCTGCAAAATGGAAGGATGTTTCCATGCTTGCGCGCACCCATGGACAGCCTGCAAGCCCAACGCGTCTCGGTAAAGAAATTTACGTGTTTGCTGAACGGCTCAACAACCAGTTCGCACTGATGCAATCAGTGCCTTTTTCGGCTAAATTCGGTGGCGCAACCGGCAATATGAACGCACATGTTGTGGCTTATCCAACCATCGACTGGGAGGGCTTTGCCAACAGCTTTATCGCTGGAAAACTGAACCTCCACCGCCAAAAAACAACCACACAGATCGAACATTACGATTACCTCGCTGCCTGGTTCGATGCCCTGAAACGCATCAATACCATCCTGATCGATTTTTGCCGTGATATGTGGCTGTATATCTCGATGGAGTACTTCCGTCAGCAAATCAAGGCAGGAGAAGTTGGTTCATCGGCCATGCCGCATAAGGTGAATCCCATCGATTTTGAAAATGCCGAAGGGAACCTGGGGCTGGCAAACGCATTACTCACTCACCTGAGCGAAAAATTACCCATCAGCCGGTTGCAGCGCGACCTGACAGATTCGACGGTTACAAGAAACATTGGCGTGCCTTTGGCTCATATGCTCATTGCAATAAAATCAATCCGAAAAGGCTGTGGTAAACTGTTGTTAAATGAAGCAGCAATCAATAGCGACCTTGAGCATCACTGGGCTGTTGTAGCTGAAGCCATTCAAACGATTTTAAGGCGGGAGCAGGTAGAAGGCGCTTATGAAATATTGAAACAACTGACCCGTTCAAACAGTGTCATTGATAAAAAAGCCATCGAGGAGTTTATCAAAGGGCTCGATCTGCCCGAACACATCAAACAGGAGTTGCTGAAAATCACCCCGCAGAATTACACCGGTCTCGAACTCATTTAATTGCATCATGAAGAAATTCTATCGCTTGCTGCGTTATGTAAAGCCATACTGGGGATACGCCTTGTTGAATGTGTTGTTTAACCTGCTCACTATCGTGTTTTCCCTGTTTTCGTTTGCCCTGCTGGTTCCGTTTCTGAACCTGCTGTTTGGAACCGATGCCCTGGTCACCCAACGGCCTCCCATGGGCCTTAACGCAGAAGCCCTGTTGGGAAACCTCAACTACCTCATCAGCTCCATCATCGTCGAGCAGGGCAAATTGCAGGCGCTGGCCTTCATTTGTCTGGTGATTATAACAGCATTTTTCCTGCGGAACCTCGCCAGGTTCTTCTCCAGTTTCTATATGGCGAATATCCGCATTGGTTCAGTAAAAGACATCCGGAATGCCCTCTTCAGCAAGATGCTCATTCTTCCCTTATCGTTCTATAACAAACAGAAAAAGGGCGACATCATCGCCCGCCTGACAACAGATGTGCAGGAGGTAGAGTATTCGATCATGAACTACCTTGAGATGCTTGTACGCGACCCTGTAACCATCATCGCCTACTTTGTGTTCATGCTCAGCATGAGCCCGAAACTGACGCTGTTTGTGATCCTGATCCTGCCACTTACCGGTTTTGTCATTGGCCAGATTGGCAAAAGCCTGCGCCGTTCTTCAAGGATTGGACAGGCACGCTTTGCCGGAATGCTGTCAACCATCGAAGAGGCGATTTCCGGCTTACGTATCATCAAGGCATTCAATGCCATCCGGTATTCCGATAACAAATACCAGGACCAGAATAGCCAGTATTCGCGCCTGATGATCAGCATTTACCGCCGGCGCGACCTGAGTTCGCCATTGAGTGAGTTCCTGTCATCGCTCGTTATCATTGTGGTGTTGTGGTTTGGTGGAAGGCTTGTGCTGTCAGATTCACCAACCATCAATGCCGCCGATTTTATTACATACATCATCGTTTTCTCACAGATTATTCCTCCGGCCAAAACCTTTGCCCAGGGCTTTTACAGCATTCAGAAGGGGATTGCATCGGCTGAACGTATTTTTGAGATTCTTGATGCAGAGGAAGTGATTGAAGAGAAGCCCAATGCCATTCCCATCAGCGACTTCCGCCATTCAATCGCCTACCGCGATGTGACCTTCAAATACGAAAAAGAGGAAGTGCTAAAACATATCAACCTGAATATTGAAAAGGGTAAACTTGTTGCGCTTGTTGGTGAATCGGGGGGCGGTAAATCGACCATGGCAGACCTGCTTCCGCGGTTTTACGATGTGGTTGGTGGCGGCATTTTCATCGATGACATCGATATCCGCGATTACCGCATCGATGGCTTGCGCAGCCTGATGGGTATTGTGACACAGGAAAGCATATTGTTTAATGATACGGTATTTAACAATATTGCTTTTGGCGATACCGGTGCTACGATGGAACAGGTAATTGAGGCTGCCAAAGTGGCCAATGCTCATGAATTTATCGTTCAACTGGAAAATGGGTACGAAACCACCATTGGCGATCGCGGCTCAAAGCTCTCCGGTGGTCAGCGGCAACGCCTGAGTATTGCCCGTGCAGTGCTTAAAAACCCGCCAATCCTGATCCTTGATGAAGCCACTTCATCGCTGGATACGGAATCGGAGCGCCTGGTGCAGGATGCCCTTGCCAAGGTCATGACCAGCAGGACTTCCCTGGTGATTGCCCACCGACTATCAACCATTCAGCATGCCGACGAAATTGTTGTGATTGTTAAGGGTGAAATCGTCGAAAGGGGCAAACACGAAAACCTGTTGCTGCAGGGAGGAGTTTATAAGAAATTATTTGATTTGCAGAGCTTTGCCTGATTAAGAATTGAGCCATTGCTTAAAGGCTGCTGAGCGCTCAATGCTGACAACCACATCTTCCTTGTCGCTTACCGGTGGCTTAAGATCCAGCTTGATGCGGCTGCGCGACCATGCGACCATGCTTGCGATGGCATCCATGTACACAAGGTATTTCCGATTGACCCTGAAGAATTTTTCCGGATCTAGTGTCGCTTCCAGGTTGTCGAGGGTGTAATCCACGGCAAAATCCTGATCCTGATTGGTTTTCATAAACACGCTTTTCTCCATGGCATAAAAATAGGCCACATCCACCAATTCAATTTTTTTGATTTTGTCTCCAACCTGAATCAGAAACCGCTTGCGATAGGCGGGATTTCTACCTTCAATACCGGCCAGCAGTTGTTCAAAGTCGACACCAAAAGCTGTCTTCAGCGACTTGTATTTCTGCAAGCTTTCTTTGAGTTCGGTTTTTCTGATGGGTTTCAACAAATATGCAATGCTGTTTAGCTGAAAGGCTTTAATGGCATATTGGTCAAAGGCAGTGGTGAAAATAATCGGTGTATTCACCATCACTTCCTCAAAGATGCTGAAGCTGATGCCATCAGACAGCTGAATGTCAAGAAAAATCAGGTCAGCCTGATGTGCCTGCAGCCACCTTACCGAAGCGCGAATTGAGCCTAATTTGGCCAGAATCTTTGCCTCAGGCACCAGTTCAAGCAACATCTCCTCCAGCCTGTCGGCCGCCAGTTGTTCATCTTCAATGATCAGAATATTCATTGTTTTCGGGCTTTATCAGGGGTAATCGGGCGGTATAATGCAACGATTCGATCGTGAATTCCGGCTGTTTGGAACAAATCATGGCATACCTTTTTTGCAAGTTCGCCTGACCAAGGCCAGTTGATTTGTTTTTCGAAACCTTGGTCTGTATGTTGTTCCTGATTACCAGATAGTCGTCATCACAACTTATGTTTATCAAAAGCGGTTTTTCAGAAAGAATGATGTTATGCTTGATGGCATTTTCGAGCACAAGTTGCATCGACAATGGCGGCATCAGCATGGCGAGCTTTTCGGCCGGCAGCTTGATTGTAACCTGCAACGCCTGGCCATACCTGATCTGCTGCAAGAAAAGGTATGCATGCACGAAACCAAGCTCCTGTTCGAGGCTTACCATTTTTTTTTCGATGGTTTCGAGCACGTAGCGGTAAACCATCGAGAATTCGTCGATAAACTCCTGTGCCTTGCGCGTATCTTTGCTGATGAGCCCGGAAAGTACATTCAGGCTGTTGAACAGAAAATGCGGGTTGATCTGACTTTTCAAAACCTCGAACCTGATCTGACTCAACTCTTTCTCGAGCAGACGGGCCTGCTTACGTGCAGCTGTTGTTTCATCAGAAAAAATCCAGGCTTCAAACACGATCATGAGTATAATATTGACCACCCCGAAGATCAGCGCGTTGCTGATGTACACAGTTTCGATGCGCTCAGAATAGGGTTTTATGCTATCGGCAGTGAAGGTAAATAATGCGCTGATCACAAAAGCCATGGCTAGGGTAAACCCAAACTGAAACAACAACCGGGCGGTCACCTGTTTGCTCCAGGGGAATTTGTGGGTGAGCCAGAAAATCAGCCATAAGTCGGCGAGTGCAATCAAAAAGCCAAATACAGTACTGTAAATCAGTCCTCGTGCCAGCCTTAAGAAAAAGTGCAGCATCCCATCCAGTGGATGAAAACCGCTGAAATGGTTGTAGGCGATTACCACAATTTGTACGAAAAACGAAAGGCTGATAACCAATATGATCAGTCGCTTTGTCGGAAACAGGGCATGTAGATTACGGTATGTTCTGGCCATATGCAGCATGTATCAAAAATACGAATTATTGGCGTTTAACCGACAAGCCGAAGCTGGCACGGACAGGTTTTCATTGAAACAGAAAACCTGCCGGCCAGTGGCCTGGTATTTGCATGTCAGCATCAAAAAATGCCATAGCTAAGGTCAATGCCAAGGCGATAGTTTCTCAGGAAATAGTCATCTGTTCCAGTGAGCTTTACAGGTGAAGTGAGTCCGTAGGAAGCATTTACCCCAATCCACCACTTGCCTGCCATCCGGTACTTAAAGTTGACGCCGAGGTCGTTAACAACCAGTTTTTCCACGTCGATGACTTCGTCGTACCTGGGGCGGTCTTCCCTGAAGGCCTTGTCATACTGGTAAAAGGCCTTTCCCATGCCGCTTGTCCAGCTGAAACTGAGTTTTCCCCAATTGCTCAGTGGCACAAAATACTCTACAAACATGCCTGAGTAGCCTGCCTGCAGCCTGTAGGTTCCATCGGTGACTACCTCGTCGAGATTGTGGTCATAATTCAATGCGTAACCCGCCAAACCCAGGCCCCAATGCCTGTTGATGACGATTCCGGCCTTGGCGCCAAACCAGGCTGCTGGCTGGTCCATGACCTGGGTGTAACTTCCCGAGAGGTTTCCAAACATCCCCAGTGTGTTTACTTTTCTCCGGCCTTCCCATTTCCAGATGTGGTCAGCGACCTCGTTGTTCTGCGCCATGATACCCAGCGAGAGGCTCAGAAATATCACGCTTAAAATTGCTTTTGTTTTCATGTGATGTGAGTTTAAGTGTTTATTCATCAGATTGATGCTGCGAAGATATTGTCCTGCAAAACGGTATTGCCACTAAAAGCGGACGAAGGTGTTTAATGAAAGGATGAACCTGAGCCAAAGGGAAATGAACGCGCATGCAGGAGCGGTGATTCAATGGGAAAAATGCCAGGATTAAGGTGATTTCATTTCACTGAATCTCACTGATTGTTTTATTCTTCAGCAAAGATGGCCATTGATTTGCAATGTTCATTTTGTTGAATTATATTTGTGGTATTCATCCATTAAATTGCCCATTATGATAATCAAACTCTTTGAAATTGTGCGTATTGCAGGTGTGACTCTCGCCTTTTTTCTGGGATATCAAACCGGGTACGCTGGCACTGAGTACGACCCTGTTGCACAACTACACCTTATGATACCAATGACCATCTTCTTTATTGCCGGTTTAAGTGGTATTGAAGGCTTGTTCTTTGGCGATGAAGCTGCCAGGTCGAAGGGCTTCGAAAGTGGCAGTAACTATCAGCGACAATCGGCCATTGCCTTGTTGTCATACACGGTTATTTCCATATTGATTTGGGCACTGAACTGGGGACTCAAAGCAGAACTCACTGTGTTTTTTTGCTTTATGTTTTTCTTTTTCTTTTCAGCAGTCAATCACAGCGTTCAGGCCATCGCGAACCGTAATTTTAAGTTTACGAATGTGAACAGGCCATTTTTGGTGATCCTGTTGATTGCCGGATTTTATTCGCCGGTGGTGGCGGTGCTGAAACTGTTGTGATTTTCAAACAAACACATACACTGATTATGAAAAGAAAACTGATCGCGATTTGCTTTTGCATTGCTTTATCTTTTAGTGGTTTCACTCAGATAAGGCAAAGCCCAGGCGATACAATGGGTATCTGGCAGGTGCTTGATTTTGAGAATCCTTCTGATTACATCCTGCTTAATCCTTCGCTGCAAAACCTTTGGAAGACTGGCCACCCCCAAAAACAGTTTTTTCCTGAAGCTTATACACCGCCCAATGCCATGGTCACCGACACCTTGGCGCCGTATCCGCCACTGAACCACTCATGGTTTGACCTGATCGTCGGATCGTTTAATAATCCAACCTATCCGTACATTATGTTCTTTGATTTCTGGCACAAAATTGACACAGATACGCTCAGGGATGGCGGATACATCACGGTTTCGTGGGATTATGGTGCAAACTGGAACAACGTGATTCAGGACTCCGTGTATGGCTCCTGGTGGGGGCTGAGTCCGCCCTGGTCACCTTTTGTTGAAACCCCAAACATCTATGGTGAATCGGATACCTTATATAACGGTGAACCAGGCTTCTCTGGCCATTCAAATGATTGGATACACACCACCCTGGCCTGGCATTTTATCCCGGTGCGATCAGGAAACATTCCCGACACAATGATGCTGCGGTTCCATTTCATTTCCGATGAAATTGATAACCAGCATGATGGCTGGATGATTGATCAGCTGAGGATGTTTTCGATTGATGTTGGAAGCAGTACACCCGAAACGAAAATTGACGACAACTGGGTGCGTTTTCTTCAAAATCCCATACAGCAGCGCACAAACGCAATGTTCGACCGGCAATGGCATTCAGTTGAATTGACGCTGCATGATGTGAATGGAAGAACAGTTTCAATGATGCAATGTGCCAACTGCAGTGAACTGCTGATTGATGCCACTGAACTGAATGATGGATTATACCTGGCTTCATTTGTAATAGACAGGCGTCACTTCATTTCAAAGAAAATCCTGGTCAGGCATTAATCAACTCGGTAGGCGGTTTGGTTCCAATGGAACATATTGGTTGCTAACGAAAATGAGGGCAAACAGAATTCTGTTGCCCATAATGAGCAACGATTGGCGGAAATCGCGTAAAATCCTTATTTTTGCAAAAAAATTGATGCATGGACTTAACAAAAATCGTTTCTATTTCGGGCAAGCCGGGATTATTTAAGGTTACCGGTCAGGGCAAGCAGAGTGTGGTGGTTGAATCGTTGATCGATGGAAAACGGTTTCCAGCCTTTGCGCAGGACAGGATGAGCTCACTTGAAGAAATCAGCATTTTCACCGAAAATGGTGACAAGCCTTTAAAGGAAGTCTTCGTCAGGATTCATGAGGTAATGGGCGATGAACTTGGCTTTGATGTGAAAAAACTCAGCAACGACGCCTTAAAGGCTGAATTTGCCAAAATAGTACCTGATTTTGATGTAGAAGGTGTTTATCCATCGGATATGAAAAAGGTTTTTGGCTGGTATAAGTTACTTATTGAGAGAAACCTGCTCGACTTTACCGAAGCCGAGGCTCCGGCTGAGGAACCTGCAGAAACTACAAAAGATGCATAAGTGAGTCCCCGTAAGGGGACTTTTTTTAAACCAAAGCACCACGCCATGTATAAGGCTGTCATCCGACCGGTTTTGTTTCTTTTTGCCCCCGAAAAAGTGCATCACATGGTGGTCGCTGCCTTGAAAATTGGCCTGGCTTTTCCTGGTGTTAAAAGCCTGTTGGCGCATTTAACACAGGTAAATGATGATCGACTGAGGCGCACACTTTTTGGTCTCAGCTTTGACCATCCTGTTGGCGTTGCTGCCGGATTCGATAAAAACGCCGAAGTGTTCAATGAGCTGGCAAACCTTGGATTCAGCCATATCGAAATTGGAACTGTGACACCAAAAGCACAGCCGGGCAATCCAAAGCCCAGGTTGTTTCGCCTGAAAAAGGAACAAGGATTGATCAACCGCATGGGTTTCAATAACAAAGGATTGCAGTCTGCAGTTGCAAACCTCAAGACCCGTAAAACAAAGGCCATCATTGGAGGAAACATCGGAAAAAACACCCTTACACCCAATGCCAGTGCTGTGGATGATTATGTTGCTAATTTCGAAGGGCTTTTCGATCATGTGGACTACTTTGTCGTCAATGTAAGCTGCCCCAATATCACCGATCTTCGCGAACTGCAGGATCAGGAATCCCTCACTCACATCCTGTTGAAGTTGCAGGAAATCAACAACAGCAAGCCGGCACGTAAGCCTGTTTTGCTCAAGGTGTCGCCCGACCTGAACGAGCAGCAGCTCGATGAGGTGATCGAAGTGGTCAAGCAGACAAAGATCGACGGGGTTGTTGCAACCAATACCAGTATTACACGTCATACCATTGCAAAGGAACAGTCCCTGGCTCA
Source organism: Bacteroidota bacterium (assembly GCA_018816765.1). GTDB lineage: Bacteria > Bacteroidota > Bacteroidia > Bacteroidales > F082 > UBA6192. The sequence goes on along the minus strand of JAHIUX010000090.1, from coordinate 77,925 downwards.
GCAAATTGGTAAAGGCGGCCTGAGCGGTCTCCCTTTGCGCGACAGGTCAACAGAAGTAATCAGGTACCTGGCACGGAAATCAAACAAGGCTTTCCCGATCATCGGCGTTGGCGGAATTATGTCAGCTGAAGATGCCATCGAAAAAATCAATGCCGGAGCCGACCTGGTGCAGGTATACACAGGATTTATCTACTCAGGCCCATTCCTGGCTAAACGCATCAACAAACTGCTGCTGAAGCAGCTTTAGCACAAAATTTCACGAGTTTATTGTTGTTTTGTTTGGAATATCACTGTCATTCACCTTGTCAAAGTGAAATAAACAGATGTTTTACATCACCTTTCAGGTTTGTTTCATTTCAAACAAATGGCATGAAAAATACACCTTCAGGTCGCAAATCTTTGCTGACCCTTTTGTTCGTATTCATTTCGGGCCTGGTTTTCTGCCAGCCTTATGTTTACGTATCACCGAAGCCTGAATCAAGGCTCATTAATCCACGTCAAGCTATTGCGTTAAGGACAGGTCTGCCCATTGATAAAAGCAGCCTTGACGAATGTCAGTTGCGTGTTGTTGGAAGTCATAGCGGGTTCATTGAAGGAAAAAAGCGCCTGGCATCCGATGGCTTAACCCTGATTTTTGAATCATCAGAGCCTTACCAAAAAGGGGAGTGTGTGCAGGTTTCCATCGGCAACGGACTGAAACAACATGATGGTACTGCAGTGGCTCCTTTCGCATTCAGGTTTTATGTGAGTCCAAAAGATAAGGTGTTTGTACCTGAAACAGCCATTGAGGATGATTTTGCTGAAAGGGGGAAGACAATGCGTGCAGCACTACCAACAGCCCACCTCAGCGGTTTAAAATCCATCAGCTCAACGATTCCACTTCCGGGAGATTTTCCGCCGCTTTATATTACTGCCAACAATGATCCGGCACCGGGAAATTATTTTCTGTTTTCCAGTACACAGAACGCCAATGTGTCTTATTATATGATGATACTGGACCAGAGTGGAACTCCTGTGTTTTACCGCAAGAACGCCAACCGTGGAAACGACCTGAAGTTGCAGCGAAACGGGTATATGACCTATTTCGACTTTGTGACCACAAAGTGGACTGAAATGGACAGCGCCTATGATTTCAGGAGGTATTATCTGGCCGGAAATGGATATACTGCCGATGCCCATGAGCTTGTTGTGAACGAAAACAGCGATTACTGGCTGATGATTTATGATGCGCAACCTGTGGATATGAGCCAGGTCGTGGAAGGGGGCAATCCGAATGCTATCGTGATTGGATTGGTTGTTCAACACTGCGATGCAGCTGGCGATGTGTTGTTCCAATGGCGCAGCTGGGATCACTTCGATATCCTCGATTGTGACACAACCTGGGTGAACCTTACAGCTCCGTATATTGATTATGTCCATGGCAATGCCATCACCCTCGATGAATTCAATAATCCGGTTATCTCAAGTAGGAAATATCATGAAATAACCAAAATCAATGGCCAGACCGGCGACATTATCTGGCGATGGGGTGGAAGTCAGAATATGTTTACGATGGTCAATGACGATCGGTGGTTTTCGGCACAACACTCGATCCGGTATCAGGGTAACCAGGTTTACACCTTGTTCGACAATGGTTTCAGGCTCGAGCCCGAATACTCGAGGGGCCTGAAATACCGCATTGATGAAGTAACGATGACAGCCACAAGGATTCAGACCTTTGAAAACGACCCGCCTGTGTTTTCATGGGCAATGGGTCATATGCAGGTGCTGCCAAATGAAAATGTGGTCCTGGGTTGGGCGACAAACCCCGATGATTTTGTTTTAACAGAGTACCATGCTGATGGAACAAAGGCTTTCGAAATCATCAGTGCTGACTCAAGCCTGGTGAGCTATCGGGCCTTTAAGTTCAGCTGGGAAAACAGCATCTTTGAGCCGGAAACAGATTCCCTGAACTTTGGGACTGTGGATATTGAGACGGGAAATCAGGTTGAAGCCATCGATATTCACAACAAAAGCAATGAACCCCTGTTCATTACTGATGCGTATTTTAACGATCCTGCATTCAGCCTGGTTGATGAACTTCCCATCAGCATTCCTGCCGGAACAATTTTGCCCGTTCAGATTGCTTTTAATCCCTCGGAAAACAGCGCTTATGTTGATACGGTTTACTTTGCAAGAAAAAGCAGCACCGAAATGGTTGCGATTTCAGTAAGGTTATTTGGAGAGGGCATTCTGACGGGCATCAGTGACCATAAGGCAACACATGAAGCCGTTGTTTTTCCAAACCCGATACTCTCCGGACAGTATTGTACGGTAAAAGTCAGTCAGGGTGAACAGATTCAGCAAATAAAACTGAGCGACCTGGCGGGAAGACAAGTCAGTTCATTTAAACCCACAACGCCCAGGCAAACCGAATGCAGCATTTTGGTTTCCCTTTCGGGATACTATGTGCTGCACATTGAATCCAGCAAAGGAGTCATAATGAAACCTTTGCTGGTATATTAAGCGGATGTCGGAATTTGAAGACGAACTTATATGCTATTTGCTTCCGGAAATCATTGCGTGAATTTCGGTGGCAACAATGCGGTTAAAGCCAAATGAGAGGCTTTGGTAGTTTACCAGGTCAACGATGGTGCCGATCAAACACAATCCTCCGGTGAAGAAATAGAGAATACCCATGCCAATCTGGTTGATCATGATGCGGTGTATTCCGGCAAAACCGAGAAAGCCCAACAAGGTCAACAGCAGTATCAACTGTGGGTCTTTGCGACGAGCACGGTAAATGTTTGAAAAATTGCGCAATTTTTCTTCTGAATAATCCTGGGTAAGGTTTTGTAAAAACAACATTTCTTCGCCCTGGATATCAGGCATGATTTCATAAATTTTTGCCATAATGATTGGAGTTTTGATAATGGAACGTATAGTACTGGTAAAACACTGTGCAAATACGACTTATCAGCACCACCACTGCAAAAATGCCAAGCGGGTGCTGGTTGAAGGACAACACAAACCGAAAGTGAAAAAAGGATGATATGGCATGCCCGAGTCCGCATCCCGGACACCATGAAAAGCCTAGGTGATGCAGCAGACACAAGCTGCTTTGCGTACTTTCAGGCGGCATACAGGCGAGTAAGATCAGCGCCAATAGCCAAATAAACGCTTCCAGGTTTTCTTTGATAAAGCGAAAGATACTACCTGTTTTCATCTGTTGTAGTAACAGTATCGTTAATTCACAGGCGAATATACAACTATTTGTAATGTTTTCTAAATAAGTAAGTGAATCTTCTCGGCCAGGAAATTTAAGTAAATGATATACTGAGCGATGTTCACCAATAACAGGCGAAACAAGGTGAATTTCTTTATGAAAAAGGCAGCGGTTTATACCGCTCAATGAATGATGTTTACCTCTGGCTCAAGCAGCACTCCAAACATCTTTTTAATGTCGTACTGAACCTGCATGGCATAGTTGTATAGTTCGGTGCCAGTGGCGTTGCCGTAGTTCACCAGAATCAAGGCCTGCTTGTCGTGCATGCCCACATTGCCGATTCGCTTGCCTTTCCAGCCTGCCTTTTCGATCAGCCACCCGGCTGAAACCTTCATGGTTTCGGAGCCATCGCGGTAGGCGACGATATCCGGAAACTCCCTTACGAGGTCTTCGTAAAGCAAACGGTGGATAATCGGGTTTTTGAAAAAGCTGCCGGCATTGCCCAATTGGGTATAGTCAGGAAGCTTGCTTTGCCGGATTCGGCAAACAGCCTCACTCACATCGCTGATGCCCGGATGCTGAATGCCCAGCTGATCAAGTTCCTGTTTCAGTGAACCATAGTCAGGCTTTATTTTTGGGTGTTTGCTGAGTTTAAACTGCACCGACGTGATGACAAACCTTCCAAAACCCAGTGTTTTGAAAAAACTTGTTCTGTAGCCAAAATCGCTGGTTACTGCATCAAAAAAAACATGGCTTCCGGTTTTAAGATCAATCGCCTGTAACAATTGAAAGCAGTCTTTGATTTCAGCACCATAAGCTCCGATATTTTGAATAGGAGCAGCTCCTACACTTCCCGGAATAAGTGATAGGTTTTCCAAGCCTCCATAACCACGCCGGACCATTTCTGTAACAAAATCAGCCCAGTTCTCCCCGGAAGCAACCTCAACAATGACATCATTTTCATCTTCTTTGACAATCTGTATTCCCTTAGTTACAATGCGAATAACCAATCCTTCAAAGAAATCGTTCAGGAAAAGCACATTGCTTCCCCCTCCAATAAATACCCGTTTCTCATGCCTGAAGACATCCATCCTGCGCAGGGTGGTCAGGTCTTCAACCTGGTTGATCTCGGTGTAGTAGTCTGCAAAAATGTCTAAGCCAAAGGTGTTAAAGGGTTTTAATGAATAATGACGTTCAATACACAACATTTTTTTGGTTTTGCACAATTCGGTTGATATAACACATGGCGAAGATACACAGCTTGACGTTATCAAATGGCAATTTTTGCAACAAAATCATCAGCTGAGGTGCGATTTATATGAGCAATTTGAACCCTGTCCAAATGCCTGCATAAAGTATTGTTAAAGGATGAGTTACAAATGTGCACTGTGGTGAGACAAGCCCGGTAACAGCACCCATTTCGGCAATATGTACGAATTCTTAACAAAAATATAATAATAGAGACCTTTCTTAGTTTGTTGTAAAATGGCTTCGTTCCCCCTTTTGCACTGTCTATGGGCCAAAAAAAAGCAATAGTTTCTGTAATCAACGACCTTGCAACGGATCAAAGGGTGCATAAAACCTGCATGAGCCTGCATAAGCTGGGATTTCAGGTACAGCTCGTTGGCAGAAACAGGCCCGGCAGCATACCCATGCCTGCCCGAACATATGCGTGTCTCCGCATGAACCTGCTGTTTTACAAAGGCCCGCTTTTTTATGCAGAATACAACTTCAGGCTGTTTTTGCTGCTCTTGTTTTCGTCCTGCGACCTCCTCGTTTCAAATGACCTCGATACTGCATTGCCTAACTTTTTCATTTCAAGATTGCGCAGAATACCGATGGTATACGATAGCCATGAATATTTCACTGAAACTCCTGAACTGGTGAACAGGCCCGGGGTTCAGCGGATTTGGCAACGGATCGAAGCATTTGTATTAAAGCGGCTTGACTGGATGATCACAGTAAATGTTAGCATTGCACGGCTTTTTGAGCAGAGATATGGCATCAGGACATTCGTAATCAGAAATATCCCATGGCTATGGCAACCTGAGCACATGCTGTCCAGGGCAACACTGAATCTGCCAGCTGATAAACACATACTTGTGTTGCAGGGTTCAGGGATAAATGTTCAGCGGGGAGCCGAGGAACTTGTTGATGCCATGCAATTTGTCGAAAATGCACTGTTATTGGTTATCGGCGGTGGCGATGTGCTTGAATCGCTTAAGCAGCGTGTGCAGACCCTGAAACTTGATGGTCGCGTCAGTTTCCTGCCCCGGATGCCTTATCAGCAAATGATGCAATACACTGCAGCAGCTGACCTTGGATTCACCCTGGATAAGGATACAAACCTGAATTACCGGTATAGTCTGCCAAATAAACTTTTCGATTATATTCAGGCAGGAACTCCGGTCGTTGCTACTCCCTTGCCGGAAATTAGCAGCATCATCCGGCAGTATGATGTTGGCTGTTTTGTTGACCGGCATGAGCCTGAATATTTGGCCGAAGTGATTAACAACACATTGCAAAGTCCTGATCTGTTGAAGCGTTGGAAAAAGAATTGTACTTTCGCAGCCACTGAATTGTGCTGGGAAAATGAAGAAAAAACCTTGTTGAAATTGTATGAACCATACTGTTGAGAAGCACATTCACATCATTTCATTTGATGTTCCCTGGCCAGCCAATTACGGTGGTGTTATTGATGTGTTTTATAAGGTAAAGGCATTGGCGTCCAAGGGCATGATGGTCCATCTGCATTGTTTTGAGTACGGACGTAAACCAGCTGCAGAGCTTGAGAAACATTGTTTTAGCGTTAATTACTACAAACGCGATGTATCGAAGCATCACCTGTTTCGACAGATACCTTATATCGTAAGCACACGCTTATCAGAACAGTTGGTTTTGGAACTGCTCAAAGACGAATACCCCATTTTACTTGAGGGCCTGCACACATGTGGTCTGCTGGAAGACCCGCGCTTGGAGGACAGGAAAATCAGTGTGCGAACACATAATATTGAACACGAATATTATCTGCACCTGGCCAAAGCAGAAACGGGTATTTTCAAGAAGTACTATTTTTATAATGAAGCCGCAAAACTGAAACGGTTTGAGCCGGTTTTGGGGAAAGCAGCCCAACTGATTGCAATTTCGAAAAAGGATGAAACCTATTTCGCGTCACATTTTCAACATGTTGAATTTATCCCCGCATTTCACCCTCACAAAGCAGTGAACATCAGGCCAGGGAAAGGAAAGTATGCCTTATACCATGGTAATTTGTCGGTTGCTGAGAATTTCAATGCAGTAAAATACCTTGTAAATGAGGTTTTTAAGGACATGAAAACCCACCTGATTGTTGCCGGACTGAATCCGCCAGCACACCTGACAAGGCTCATTGCCACGATGCCTAATGTTGAGTTGATCCATAACCCGACTGATGAAGCACTCTTTAACCTGATTCATCACGCGCAGGTCAATATTTCAGTTACTTTTCAGGCCACCGGACTGAAGCTGAAGTTGTTGAACACCCTGTACAATGGCAGATTTTGCCTTGTAAACGACAAGATGCTGAGTGGCAGCGCACTGGATGAACTTTGTATTATTGCCAACAGTCCTGCCGAGATGAAGCATGCCATCCGCGATATTTTTAAGAAATCATTTGCTCTGGAAGGGATTGAGGAAAGAAAGCATAAACTGGGATTGCTTTACAACAACGGACACAATGTTGAAAAGCTAATTGAGTTGATTTCCTGAGCAGACAATCGTCCCTTCCTCGCACTTGATGATCCGTGAGGGAAATTTGTGAATCAGGTTGTAATTGTGCGTGGCCATCAGCACAGCTTGTCCGGCCTCGCTAATGCTCATCAGCAGTTTCATGATGCCATTGGAAGTTTCAGGATCAAGGTTTCCGGTGGGTTCATCGGCCAGTATGATACCCGGTTTGTTGAGTAGCGCCCTTGCTATGGCAACCCTTTGTTGCTCGCCTCCCGACAGCTGGTGTGGCATCTTATAGCCTTTGGTAAAGAGATCAACTTCTTCGAGCACCTGGTTTATCCTTTCTTCAATTTTTGCTTTGTCTTTCCAGCCCGTAGCCTTCAATACAAAAGCGAGGTTTTCGTCAACTGTCCTGTCCTCGAGGAGTTGAAAGTCTTGAAACACGATGCCTAGTTTGCGCCTGAGAAAGGGAACCTGGGATGATTTCATACTGCGCAAATCATAACCGGCAACAAATGCCATTCCATCAATCACAGGAAGCTCAGCATACATGGTTTTTAACAGGCTCGACTTGCCGCTGCCTGTTTTGCCAATAAGGTAAACAAATTCACCTTTTTCGATGGTCAGGTTGACACTCGAAAGCACGAGGTTTCTCTTCTGAAAAATGGAAACGTTATTGAATGCAACAATCGTTTCGTCGGTCATGGCACATATTTTTATCAAAAGTAATGATATTTCTTTTTCAATCGGGCAACAGGCGCATTTGTGAGGCCGTTTAGCTGCGCTTGCCCTTGTTGAATTTCGTTACATTTGTTGTCATCAAAAAACATATGACCAATGAAAAGACTAGTGCTTTTATTGTTGCTTGCAGGTTTAATGGATGGTTGTCAGCAAAAGTCGGCTGAGATTCCGGTGGTGAAAATCCGGACCAAATTCGGCATTATCCGGATTCAGTTGTATGATGAAACACCTGTACACAAAGCAAACTTCCTGAAGCTGATCGATGAAGGGAAGTTGGACAGCCTGCTGTTTCACCGGACCATTCAGGGATTCATGATTCAGGGCGGAGACCCTGATTCAAAATATGCCAAACCCGGCCAGGCCCTTGGCGATGGGGATGTGGGCTACACACTGCCTGCTGAATTCAATGAGCACCTGTTTCACAAGCGGGGGGCATTGGGGGCTGCCCGCGATGACAATCCGGAAAAGTGCTCAAGTGGCATTCAGTTCTACCTCGTGCAGGGACGCAGGGTGACGGAGGAGGAGCTCAGGACAGATATGCACAAACTGCGGGAAGGAATTGCTAGCCTGAAAACCATGCCTGGATATGATTCCGTTGAAATTAAACTCATTGATGCCCGAAAGAAACTGGGTTATGATCAATACCGGACTATGCTGATGGGATTGAAGCCGGTCGTTGAGAAAGCACTCAACACCAGCCTGAGCAGGGATGTCAGCCAGGATAAGGTTGATGCATACACCCGTTATGGTGGGACGCCCCACCTTGATAATGATTATACGGTCTTTGGCCAGGTGCTCGAGGGCATGGATGTGGTGGATGCCATCGCTGCCCAGCCTACTGACTCACTTGACAGGCCGTTGACAGATATCCGCTTTTTCACAGAAATTGAACTCATGGATTCAACCGAGATTGATCAAATGTTTGGTGATCAATGGCATAAGGAAAAGAAGTGAAGCGTAACCATAAAAATAGCCTCCACAGAGAGGCTTTTTTTATGCATGTTTTGGCCCGGCTACACAATACCGGTAAATCCCATAAAGGCAAGCGCAAGAATGCCTGCAGTGATGAGGGCAATTGGTATACCACGCATCACAGGAGGAACTTCCATTAACTCCAGGTTTTCGCGGATGCCGGCAAATATCCACAAAGCTAGTGTGAATCCAACGGCGGTGGCCGTTGCAAAAACAACTCCCTGCAACAGGTTAAACTCCTTCTGGATGGTCAGAATGGCAACGCCAAGCACCGCGCAATTGGTGGTTATCAGTGGCAAAAACACGCCCAAGGCCTGATACAGTGCAGGACTGACTTTCTTCAGAATAATCTCGACCATTTGCACAAGTCCGGCAATGACCAGGATGAAGGCGATGGTTTGTAAAAACTGTATTCCCAAAGGGGCCAGCACATAGGTTTGAACAAGCCAGGTAACGATGGTGGCCAGTGTGATGACGAAGATTACTGCCGCGCCCATGCCCAGTGAGGTGGAAACCTTGTTGGAAACACCCAGAAAAGGGCAGATGCCAAGAAACTGTGCCAACACAACATTGTTGACGAAAATGGCTGATATGATAATAATGATGTATTGCATATGGCCTTTTATTTGGTCTTGTTAATTTTTTTAGAAATTGCAATCAGGTAACCAAGCACAAGGAACGCACCCGGGGCGAGGATAAAAACGAGCATCAGATCGCCAGGAATTACCTTCACGCTAAATACAGCACCACTGCCAAGAAATTCGCGGATGGCACCAAGGATTGTCAGGGCAAAGGCAAAACCCAGCCCCATGCCCAACCCATCAAAGATGGAGGCAACAACACCATTCTTCGAAGCAAAGGCCTCTGCGCGGCCAAGCACGATGCAGTTAACAACGATCAGCGGAATAAACAGGCCCAGCTGTTCGAAGAGGGCTGGCGCAAAGCCCTGCATCACCAGTTCCACTATGGTAACGAATGAGGCAATGATCACAATAAATGCCGGAATGCGCACCTTGTCGGGGATGAAATCCTTCACCAGCGAAATAACAAGGTTCGACATGACCAACACAAAGGTTGTTGCCAGGCCCATGCCCATGCCGTTGATGGCGCTTGTGGATACGCCCAGGGTCGGACACATTCCGAGCAAAAGCACCAACACCGGGTTTTCCTTGAGGATGCCTTTCGTAAAATTCTGAAAATGATTCATGGTTATTCTCCTCCTCCTTTGTTTGACTCATACGTTTCGTAGGCCCTTTTTACAGCATCGGTAAATGCCCTTGAACTGATGGTGGCAGCAGTGATCGCGTCAACCTGTCCGCCATCTTTTTTAACCTTCAGGGTAAAGGTAGCCGGGTTCTTGCCGTTGAACTGCAGGCTCCAGTCTGATTTGTTTTTACTCATCTTATCGCCCAAACCAGGTGTTTCCTTGTGTTCCAACACCGAAATATTGTTGATGCTGCCATCAGGCAGCAAGCCAACCATGAGCTTGATGTTACCACTAAAACCTTTGTTGGTGAATGTGTTCACAGCGGCGCCAACAAACGCATCTCCTTTATAGGCCATATTGAATTGCAGCGAATCGGGCAAATCAATACTCTTCACCTTGATTAATTCAAGCCTGTCGAAGGCAGGCAAAACCTGCTTGATGGCTTCTTCCTGCTTTTTTTGCCTGGCCATTTCGATCGGGCTTTTGGTGAGGTTATAGACAGCCCCCAGCGAGATCGCGGCCACAGCCGAAATCACAAGCAAGGTGCTTACCATATTGACGAAATTTGATTCTCTTTTATTAGCCATAATACCACGTATTATTATCAGCAATTATTTTTTTGAAACGATACCAAAGCGTTTTGGTTTGAAAGTATTATTGATATGCGGTGTGAACGCGTTCATAATCAGGATGGCGAAGGAAATCCCTTCGGGATAAGCGCCCCACAGGCGGATGATGATGGTAATCAGTCCGATGCCGATGCCAAATACAATCTTTCCGGTCATATTCATGGGTGAACTGACCATATCTGTAGCCATATAGATTGCGCCAAGCATCAACCCGCCGGTGAACAAGTGGAATACAGGATCGATATAATGTTGTGGATCAACAAGGTGTGCTATCCCTGCCACAACAAACACTGTCAAAATAATGGAAACAGGAACCTGCCAGTTGATGACCTTGCGCCAGACCATGAAAATCCCGCCCAGGATGAGCGCGATGGCTGACATTTCGCCCATTGAGCCGCCCATATGCCCGGTTAACCTGTCGATATAATCGGGCATCTGCGGATCAACCATAATCTGGTCGATGGTTTTACCTGCGCCAACACCTTCTTTCAACAAACCCAGGGCTGTTGGTCCGGTGAGTGCATCGGTCAATGCCGGAGCGAAAAGCGGCTTTGCTATGGGCCATGAAGTCATTTGTACCGGAAAAGATATCAGCATAAACACGCGTCCCACAAGTGCCGGGTTGAATGGATTCCTGCCCAGGCCTCCAAATGACATTTTAGCCACACCGATGGTGATCAATGCACCAGCCAGAATCATCCAGGTGGGGATGTTGGCGGGGATATTGAAAGCCAGCAGAATACCTGCGACCACTGCCGATCCGTCGTTGATGGTGATCGGCCCCTTGATGATGTATTTTTGAATGGCCCATTCAAAAACCAGGCAGGCCAACACCGAAGTCAGCATGACCCTGAGGGCATCCATTCCGAAAAAATAAACGGAAACGAGCATGGCCGGAACCATCGCATAAACGACGGTATACATAATTTTTTTTACATTTTCATCTCCATGAATGTGCGGAGAACCTGAAATGGTGAACGTACTCATAGCGTTGCTGTATTCTTATTTTCGTGTTCTGATTAATTGACCTACACGTTGTTTGCCCAGTCGCAGGTAATCGAGCAATGGCAGTTGCGAAGGACAGGTGTATTGACATGAACCACACTCCATGCAATCCATTACTTTTTCTTTTTCGGCCCGTTCCAGCAGGTTTAGTTTTGCGGTTTTAGCCAGCAGATAAGGTTCAAGGCCCATTGGGCAAACTTCGGTACATTTTGAACAGCGGATACAGCTTTTGGTTGACTGCCGTTTGCTTTCTTCCTGTTTCATGATCAAAATTCCTGACGACCCCTTAGTCACCGGTGCCTCGATGCTCGTAAGGGCTTTGCCCATCATGGGGCCTCCGTTGATGACTTTTCCGGTGTCTTCGGGCAGGCCCTGGGCAGCTTCGATGAGTTCACTGATGGGTGTGCCGATCCTGACCATGAAATTTGACGGTTTCCGGACTGATTTGCCGGTAACAGTTACCACGCGTTCAATAAGTGGCTTGTTTTTCTGCACGGCTTCGTACACGGCGAATGCGGTACCCACATTGCTCACAACGCATCCCACTTCGATGGGCAGCTTTCCTGAAGGAACCTCGCGGTTCACTGCTGCTTTAATTAATTGCTTTTCACCACCCTGGGGGTATTTTACCTTCAAAGCATACACCTGGATATTTGGGTGATCGGCTGCAAGTTCCTGCAGATGCCTTATGGCATCGGCCTTATTGTTTTCGATGCCGATAATGGCTTTGTCCACATCAAGCGCCTTCATCAGGATTTTGATGCCAATCAGGATTTCTTCTCCTTTTTCGAGCATCAGCCTGTGATCGGATGTCAGGTAGGGTTCACACTCCACACCATTGATGATAAGGTGGCTGGCTTTTTTACCATCGGGTATCATTAGTTTGACATGTGTAGGGAAGGTGGCGCCACCCAATCCAACGATGCCACAGTCTTTTATCCGCTGGATGATTTCCGGCCGGGTCATGATGATGTTTCGGTTGATCTCAGGTGAGCGGTCGATGTTGTCGTCCCAGGTGTCGTCAACCACATCGATGAAAACAGCTGGCCTTTTGTAGCCGCTGGAATCCACAGCATCGTCAACTTTGGTCACCTTTCCTGAAACAGGAGCGTGCAGGTTGGCCGAAATAAAGGCTTCGCCAACAGCAATCAGCTGGCCTACTTTTACTTCATCACCTTTTTTTACGATTGGTTTTGAGGATGCTCCCAGGTTCTGACCGAGTGGGACAATGGCCAGCTTAGGCAATGGCAACACCTCGATGGCTGCGTGTTCCGAGAACTTGTTTTCGTCAGGATGAACACCGCCTAAGGCAAAAGTCTTCAATGATTTCATGCGGTATGCTGTTATGCGAGTGGTTCGGATTGATTATTCTTTGCTTCGGTGGCAGTTTCAACGCCTGCACCAACACTTTTTTCTTTTACTGAAGCAGCTTCTGCCGGCTCAGCCTTTGGCTTCCTTGGGGGGAAATTGAGCTCATGAATTGAGTTTGTCGGACATTCTTCGACGCATTTCCTGCAGAGTTTGCATTTTTCATCGTCGATATATGCGAGGTTGTTGTTCATCACGATGGCATCGTGCGGACACACCTTGAAGCATTTGGAGCAGCCGATGCAGGCAACAACGCAGTTTTTCTTCGCCGGGCCACCTTTTTCCTCGTTGATGCAGCACACATAAATCCGCTTGTCTTTTCTGCCTTTCAGTCTCATTTCAATAATGCCTCTAGGACAGGCTTTTACGCAGGCACCGCAAGCAACACATTTGTCGTTCACAACAGGCAGGCCTGTTTCAGGGTCCATGTGCAGGGCGTCGAAATCACAGCTGACCACGCAATCACCCAAGCCAAGGCATCCGTGCGGACATCCACCTTCACCAGCAAAGAGGTTTTGGGCAAAGGCACAGGTCGAAGGGCCGTCATACTGCAGCTTAGCCGGCGAATTCGCTTTCGATCCATTGCAGCGCACCACGGCAATCATTGGGTCTTTTTCAGCCACCTCGAGCCCGAGAATGGCAGCAACCTGTTTCATCACGTCGTTTCCGCCAACCGGGCAGTTCAGGCCGTCGAGGTTCTTGTGTTCATCAGCCGATTTCACACTGACTTCAGCAAAATTGCGACAACCGGGATAGCCACAGCCACCGCAGTTGGCCTTTGGCAATGCTTCATCAACAGCATCGATGCGCGGATCTTCGATGACCTTGAACTTCTGCGCAACAAAATAAAGAATTACAGCCAGCACAGTCCCCAGCATCGCCAAAGTAACCAGTGCATAAATTAAAACTTCATTCACGTGTATTTATTTTGAGTGTTCAATAACCAGCAAATGCGTGCGTGCGAAAACCGATTTTCAATCAGAATTTAAGGTTTGTTGTTAATCGATTAACAGCTGACAAAATTACTATATTGGAGAAACTAGGCTTATTTATTCAATGATGATAAATATGTTCTTTAACAATCAGAAATACAGTGTGATAAAAGTGAATTTATTAAAAAAGTAAAAAATGTAAAATCCGGAACATATTGACTTTCAATAGTGTTCCGGATTTCTTTAGAAATGTTCTAAATTAGCTAAAAATCAGCAATTTAGAAAAACTATAAAGAGCGCCTTAGTGCATTGATCGTGCGCCTATTGCAAGATAATGCTTTCCGTCAGGTTGTTTTTTCCGATGGTCATTTGCAGGTAATAGGTCCCTTTTGGCAGGTTTTCGATGTTAAATTGACCTTCGAACCATGCGTTACTGCTTTTCAGGCTTCCCCTTTTTACCGTTTTTCCATCGAGGTTGAGCAATTGCCAACTCAGTTTGTTGGCTCCTTTGTTCGCTACTTTCAGGTTGAAATAACCATTTGATGGATTAGGAATGATGCTGGCGTGAATTGATTCCGGATTTTCAGAAACAGAAGTACAATCGTCCACTGTCAGCACAAGTGCATCGCTGGCACTACCAGAGCACACATCGTTGGCGAAAACATCCAGGGTCAGGGTGGCTGTTCCGCTTGCGATATCCTGCAATCCCGGAGTATAAACCGCATTGAGCAGGTTAGGATCATCAAAAACTCCGTCACCGCTTGTGTGCCAGATGGTGGAGTCGGCATAGGTGGCATGACCTGCCAATTCAATCGACTCATCCCTGCAAACAAGTGTATCATTGCCGGCCATTGCCTGTGGCAGGCCGTTAACAAACAGTGTAAATGTATCCGACACATTCTGTCCGTTCCAACCCGTGCCGGTAAGCGTAAGCGTTACCTGACCTGAAGTTCTGTCGGTTGCGCCCGGGGCGTATAGGGTCTGCAACCTGTCGTTATTCAGGATAATGCCGTCACCGGCTGTTGTCCAGAGCACTGTTTCAAGTCCTGTACCACTTCCCTTCAGGTTGTATGTGTTGGTATTGATGCACATATAAGCATCAGGTCCGGCATCAACTGTTGGGGCTGCACCTGGCGCAAGGTTAAAGGATGCTATACGGGTACGCCAGTTACTGCTAAGTCTGTACATGGTTGTGTACCAGAATGTTGAATCATCTGCCGGATCAACTCCCAGAAAGCTGTAGTCACCCCATCGGTCAACATTGGTTTGGGCATACTGACCATCAACAATAACGGTTTCGGGTATGTTCATGGTTCCCAACGGAGCATTGGCTGTGCGGCCAGTGTAGCGGATGCTGGGATAAGTCGTTGCACTGGAAACAGAGTACCCAAGTGCAATATTGCCATTGGCATTCATGGCGATGCTGCCCATCCAGCGGAAGTCGTTGTCGGGAGAATAGGTTCCTTGCTGATAAACCGACCAGTTGGTTCCTGTTTTGCGCATTTCATACCAACGGATGGCAGCCCTTGAGCTCACATTTACTGTATGGTTGGCCACAAGGGTCTGGTAAGTGCCAAAATTCCGGTATTGCAACCTGAACATTAATACGCCAGGGATTGCCGATAATTTTTGGGTAGTATTGGGTTGAGGAATTGTACTCAGACTAGGGTTAAAGGTTTCAACAGCAAGGCTGTTGGCCAGGGTATAAGATGAGCTGGCAGGGGTGTCCCAGTTAATGATGGCTTTCCATATTTCAAACTGTTTGTTGCCTGTCGTATTCATGTGGGCAAAATATGCCGGTTCACCGTCAGGGGGAGGAGTGCCGTCAACGTCGGCAGGCTGAATGGTGTATTTGGAAGAATTGCTGCCAAACATGATCATCTGGGCATCAGCACTTCCGGCCAGCATGGCTTCTCTTTCAAGCACCACAGCACCTGCACCGCGGTATGTCATACTACCTCCATTGAAGTAATTAAAGGTGCCCAGGTAGCCTGAAGGCCACACACCGAATTTTGGATAATCGTTGAAATACGGGAATTCGAAGGCGTAGCGGTAATATGCCCCAAGGGGATCACCGGTTTCAGAAATGGCTACCAGTTCCCAAAAAGTGCCATCAGAAGTGCTCACGGCAAACTGGCTTACAAACCACCTGTCAGCCATTTCATCATAGAGTACAATCGGGTCACCGTCGTTGGTGCCGGTCCATGAGCCAATAAATCCATCCCAGATGGTGCTGTTGTCAGCGGCTCCATAGAGCTGTATGCCACTTTTGTCGTATATGGCAAATGAGGAGTTAATCATCAGGAAGTAATGATTAGGGCCAACATCGCCTTCAGTGTCAGGAGGAAAAACGCCGTTCACATTGCCCAATCCCATGAAATTGTATAATGGCCAGTAATCTTCGTTCGAAGCCACATGCCGGTCCTGTACGACCGGGTCAATAGCTGCCTCGTTTTCGGGTGTGTTCATGTTAATGGGCGGGTTTTCGACAGACTCATTGCCTATTAAATCATTTTTCCAGCTACGTTTTCTCTGCCCAGGCGGAATAGGAGGGGTGTCGCGCAGGGGCTTGGTTTTATCAAAATAGGTGGCCTTAATAACTTTTTCGACGCCGATTTGTGTCTGGGGCTGTTGCTCCTGCCCTTTGACAAATGACAGCAAGGAAAAGAAAACAATGAACAGCAATACATTTTTCATGGAGTGTTTGTTATTTAATTAATTATTGTGTGCAATTGAAGGCTCGGAATGCCTGACATAAAACCTAAATGTTTTCGTAAGGTTATTTCTGAAAAAATAAAGTAACAGGTAATAGGGGATAAGGATAGAGAGCGAAGCCAGACCTGACTGGCCCTGTCCCAGACCGGCGGCAACACAACAAACAAGCGTGACCAGCAGCAAAATAAAAGGCAAGCCATAGCCCAGAAAAACGGCCAGGTTTCCGTGCAATTGCCGCATAGAAACAGTTACCTGATCGCCAACCTGAAAGCTTTCGTCACTGTCGGCTTGTGCATCAACAATTTTTTCTTCCATCTCAGCCATGCTGCAGGAGCCTTTTACTTTGCAAGTCCCACAAGCAGAGACAGAAATAACAAGAACTTTCAGTTTTTGTTCATCAATGCTGTGAATAACACCCGGATGTGAAATCAAATCGGCCTGAGTTGTCATGATCATATCTTTGCCCGACAAAGGTACGTATTCGCGGATTATCCCGTCAAGCAACAAGCGTTAAGCAAATGTTAAGGTGTTGAAACTGACACCGGAAGAATTTTACCATTGAAGTAATGGTGCCCATTGCGTGCAAAATCAGCGATGAAACCAGCCATCTCAGCAGCTGAAAGCGGGGCCTTATAACCTGGAAAGGCCAGGGAGAGCATCTCGGTTTGTGCGGCGCCCAGGGCAAGGCAGTTTGCCTTAACGCCCCGATCTTTGAATTCTTCGGCCATGCATTCTGTCATAACGGCCAAAGCAGCTTTGCTGGCGCTGTAGAGCGATAAGCCTGCAAACTTGGCGCTGCCCTGAAAGCCACCCATGCTGCCGATGTTAAGGATGTGGGCACCAGGGGCAAAATGGGGTAGCAAGGCTTTGACCATCCTGAAAACAGCCTTGACGTTGGTGCCAAACATCAGGTCAAAATCCCCATCACTGAGCGTATCAATAGGTTTGTTGACGAGTGATCCGGCGTTATTTACCAGCAAACCAGGCGTGAAATTCATTAACCGCATTATATCCAGCAATGTGGTGAAAGCCTTTGGCTCATGCAGGTCCGCCTGGAGGGAGTAAAGCTGTGCGGCTTGTAGCTTTTCGAGCGACCTGATATCGCGCGATATTCCGATGATGCGGTCATTTTTCTGTTGCAGAAACAACTTAACCAACTCAAATCCTATCCCTTTTCCTGCACCGGTGATGATGATGTCCATATTAATAACTTATTCTGTTGGAATATCTTCAGAAGTTTCAGGTGTTGTCTCGAATTGCCTTTTTAGTTGAAGCGCATCCACAGCACTGAGCGTCAACACCCCGTTTTCGTCTACGGTTATGGAAATATTATAGTCATTGTCTTTAACAAAAGGATCGAAATTCATATAAGCGATTCCTTTCATGGGTGAACTGCTGTATGTTTTCGCCAGTTCGATGGCTTCCTGATAATCTTTGCTCACCGGAATCTTTGCTGCCCTGGCAATGCGTTCGGCTTCGGCCATCGATTGCTGGTAGGGTCCGTTGTAAACAAGTAATATGGAATTAAACCCCTCATCAGGATTTTCGGCCGAAGTCATTTGCGAATAATCGGCGTCAAGCGCAAGTCCCTGTGGCTCGATGAGACCCAGCGTCCGCGCCCAGGCAGGCAGCCCACTTGCCGGATTCACATTCGATCGCCTGGCGATGGCCCTGCCATAGGTTTGTTTGATCTCGCTGAGGAGTTTATTGGCCTGCTCATCAGTAATTTCGCCACTTGCACGCTGCTGTTCAACCATATCTACTTCTTCCTGCATGGCGTCAACCATATCCATCGTCTGCCCGACCTGACTCATCGATTGATTAAAGTTTTTCAGTTCCTTTTCAAACTTGTCCGTTTCAGTGGTCTCAGGAGGTTGCTGACACGACTGCCAACCGAAAATCAGAAAAACTATCCATACCATCTTAACCGATGACCACCATTTGCTCTTATCAGTTCCCATGTTCAGCCAAATTACTTCATTAAACAAAAACTGCTGCTTTTTCACTTGCGAAGTTACACCAAAGTGCCAGACTTTGGTGTTTTGAAGTACAGAATTAATAAACAGATCCTGATATTTTACGGAATAGTTTTTGTGGTAAATGCTGTTTGAATGATCAACGTGAGGTTCAATCCTGATCGGACAAGTACAAAAAAAATAATTGATGTATTTTTGGCACACAAAATTAGTGGGTGATTGAAATGAATTTAAAAAAGTACTACAGGCATTCCTGGATTGTGTTTTTTTTGTTTGCTGTACTTCTGACGCCAGGTACAGCGAAAGCCCAGTTACCTGAAAAAATCACCACTGATATTGGACAGGCCTTTTTAAACAGCGACTATAATTTGTTGGGAAACATGTTGTTGAGTACACTTGAACTGGACATCGACCGGAGCAAGGGCAAATTCAGCAAAAGTCAGGCGCAGATGATCCTCAAGGATTGGTTTGCCTTGAACAAACCCGCCTCCTATGAGCTTAAACAAGAAGGCAAAACCAGTAGCTCGTTTTATATCATTGGCTTTTTGTACTGTGACACCGGTAGTTATCGCATATATATGCTGTTAAACGAGACAGCAGGCGAAATGAATATTCACTTTTTGAGCATTTCAAAGCATGACCTTTAGTATCCCCCTGGCAGAAGAACTGATAGACCTGGCCATACGCGAAGACATTGGCGATGGCGACCATACCTCACTGGCAACCATACCTGACAATATTCAAGGCAAAACAAAGCTGCTGATCAAGGAAGCAGGTGT
This sequence comes from Bacteroidota bacterium, assembly GCA_018816765.1. Classification (GTDB taxonomy): domain Bacteria; phylum Bacteroidota; class Bacteroidia; order Bacteroidales; family F082; genus UBA6192. The sequence continues at coordinate 58,688 of JAHIUX010000090.1, read as the reverse complement.
GTTGGCCGGTATGGAAGTAGCCCGTTTGGTGTTCAAACGGATAAACCCTGACATCGCTTTTACTGCTTTTATGGAAGATGGGACGAAGGTAATGCCGGGCGATATTGCCTTTGAGGTCAGGGGTGATGTAAAGTCGATGTTGACAGCGGAGCGATTGGTGCTCAATTTCATGCAACGCATGAGTGGCATTGCAACTCAAACAAACCGCCTGGTCAGTTTGGTCAGCGATTTGCCGGTGAGCTTGCTCGATACCCGGAAAACCACGCCCAATATGCGTTTGTTCGAGAAAATGGCCGTCAGGATTGGCGGTGGCTACAACCACCGTTTTGGTTTGTTCGACATGATTCTGATCAAGAACAACCATGTCGATTTTGCCGGAAGTGTCAGCAATGCGGTCGTGCAGGCACAAAACTACCTGAAGAAAACAGGACGCAGGCTGGGTATTGAAGTGGAGGTCCGCAACCTTGATGAACTCAGTGAGGTGATGCGCATCGGTGGCATTCAGCGCATTATGTTGGATAACTTTTCTCCTGACGAAATGCGTCGGGCAGTTTCGCTGATTGGCAACCGCTTCGAGACCGAAGCCTCCGGAGGCATCACTGAAGCCACCTTGCGGGCTTATGCCGAAACAGGGGTTGACTTTATTTCGATCGGGGCATTGACACACCATATCAGGAGCCTCGACATGAGCCTGAGGGCGGTGACCTAAGAAGAAACACAATCAATGACTATACCCCCAAAATATTTCCGAAGCTATATCAATTACCGCGATAAACTCATCGGTATGCTGCGGCTGATCATATTGCCGGGATTTGGGAAGGTTCCATTGTACGATGTGATGGTGTTTTTTATCAAAGGCTTGTTCAAAGGAGCGTTATCGAATAGGGCAGCGGCTGTCGCATTCAACTTTTTTCTTGCGATATTCCCCTTTATTTTATTTATTTTCACGTTGATTCCTTATATCCCGATCGAAAATTTCCAAACTGCTTTGCTTGGTCTATTCAAAGAAATTATCCCACAAAATACCTTTGAAGCGGTTGAAACGACCATTTTTGACATCGTCATGCGCCAGAATTCAGGGTTGCTTTCGTTGAGTTTTATCCTGACCTTCGTGTTCAGCACCAATGGGATCAATGCAATCATTGAGGGATTCAACAGCACCTGGCACGATATTGAAACCAAAAATTGGGTACAGCAGCGACTGATTGCAGTTTTCCTGATGGTCATCCTGTCGGTTTTGGTTATTTTGAGCATTGCATTCCTTACCCTCGGTGGAATTGCGATTGAGTGGCTGCAAATGAACGAATGGGTAACATCGGGTTACACCTATACCCTGCTCAGGATAATGCAATGGCTGATCACTGTTTCGTTAACCTTTCTCAGTGTGTCTTTCTTGTATTATTACGCACCGGCTCAGCGAAGAAAATACAGTTTCTTTAGTCCCGGATCAATGTTGGCAACCATATTACTGATCCTCGGAACGCTTTCCTTCAATTATTACATCGCAAATTTCTCACGCTACAATGCCTTGTATGGTTCTATTGGCACGCTGATTATCTTTTTGCTTTGGCTTTATTTTAATGCCTTGATCCTGCTCATTGGCTTCGAACTCAACGCCAGCATTAAACAGGCCAGCGATGTTTCTGTGACCGATGCCCCTAGCCATGGGCACCACGGACATACACATTAATATATTAAGACATGCTTGTCAGCTGGCTGATCAGGCGGAGGAGTTTTTCGGCCCGTTGTTTTTTACTGAAATTCCTGGCAATATGATCCCTGGCACGTAAGCCGGCTTCCTTGTCCGTCGCCAGCGCCTTTGTAATCAGCGCCGCAGCCTGAGCAGCATTTTTCGATTGCAGGATGAATCCATTGCTGCCAATACAGCGCGGTATGCCGTTGACGTTGCTTCCTACCGGGATACATTCGCACAACATGGCTTCACACAAGGTGTTTGGTAATCCTTCGCTAAGCGAAAACTGCACAAAAACCTTATGGGCGCTGAGCACATCGGGGAGTTTGGCGTTGGGAATATAGCCCGCAAGAACAACATTTTCCGGAATGATTCCTGAGGCATACACTGACATCTCGTGATGTAATCCCACGATGGTAAAGGAAGTTTCAGGCAGGAGACGGGCTGTTTCGATAAGCAGATCGAGTCCCTTCAGGATAAATGTTTGCATTTTGGCAGCCCCAGCAATTGTCAGCACGGATGGTTGCTGTTCGATGTCGGTGTTGCGCTGCCAAACGGAGGTATCATAGCCTGTTGGAAGCACTTCAATCCGCGCTTTCAACTTTGGGACGAAATGTTTGATGCCGACAGGATAACCTTTGCCACAGGGATCAGCATAAACATTGTGGCCTTTGATCAGGCTCTGGTCAACAGGAAGAATCAAATGGGCCATCTGATAAGTTTTACGGGCGCACCAAGCCCTGAAATTGTCTTTGAAAAAGACGCCATATTTGATGTCAGGAATGGCCACCGCATCGAAACCACCCACAGCAACGATTACTTTCTTCCTGAAAAGGCGACCGAAAATAGCCGGAATGACTGCGTGATAATCGGCGAACCAGATATAGACCACCTCATGGCGCCAGAGTGTTAAAAGAGCAACCACCTTCAAGCTGATCAACTCAAAAGCAAAGCGGAGAGGGTTTTTTGATGCGATATAATGATAGGTGCTGACATGGAAATGGGCCTTCAGCATGTCGATATCGGCCTGAACAAAGGTGGACAGGCCCGGATGAACTAACCAAATTGATTTCCGACTCATCGCTTAAACAAATATCTGATTATGAGTTTACTGTTTGCTTCTACTTCCTCAGAAACTCGCAAGGCTACTGACAATCCGGTATAAACAATGGCCATGGCAGTGCTTCTGATAAGGATGTCGATGATGAAATTATTGAAGGCCGGGATGAGTAACTGTAACAACCAGCTAGAGATGGCTATAACGATGACCTTCAGATGATTGATGTGAAAAGGCTGCAATCGGTAGTGGTAATAAAGATACCAGAAACGCATCAGCACATAAACAAAGTATGAGATCAGTGAGGCAAAAGCCGCACCGCTGATGCCCCAAAGTGGAATAAAAATCATGTTCGAGACTACGATAAGAATCAACAACACGACCATCATGATGCTCAGCGCAATGTATTTCGGCGAAACAGAAATGATCACAGCGCTGGCACCACCGGCCATCTCCAGTAAGTTTGTGAGTGAGATCAGCAGGATCACATATTTACCCGCTTCATACTCAGCCGGAAGGATCTTGAAAATATTGTCGATGTTTCCCCAAATGCCGATCACAATCAAGGCGCCAAGGATAAACTGGTTAATGCTTGTTTTATAGTATATATCACGAATTTGTTTGGTGTTTCCTTCCTTCCAGGAGTCGGCCAGAAAGGCAGATGAAATTTTCTGGATGATCCGTGAAGGAACAATGACGAGGGTGCCAAAGAAAAAGGTGATGCCATAAATGCCTGTTTCACTGAGGCCAACATAATTGTTTACCATTAAGCTGTCAATATTCAGGATGGCAATATTGCTAAAACCTACCACAATGCTGAAAAAACCAACACTTACCAATGATTTCCGAAGGCCGGGGGTCAGGAATCCGGGATCTGCCTTTAAACTGAATTCGTTGTCCTTAATCAGCGAAAACATCAGCATCAGCGAGGGTAAGGCATATCCGGCCACATAGAGCCAGATGAACCAGTTGAAGCTAATATTGCCATAATAGTACCAAAGGATGGCCGCAAGGGTAAATATGCGTTGATACACTTCCCTGTAAAGTGCTCCCTTCACCGCATCGAACAACACCTTGTAGAAGTTGTCGAAGAGGTTGAAGAAAATATTGGCCAGAATCATGGGGATCACAAAGTCAATATACTGTGCGATCATGACCGCTTCAGCTTCGTCTTTGCCAAGTAGTACCCAGTTTCTGATCAGGTAAAAAATAATCACTGACAGGGCAAAACCGGCAAGTGAAACAAGCACACCGATGCGCATGAAGCCGTGATGGCTTTGCTGTTTGTCGCGAAAGTAGGTGAACATCCTGGTCGTTACACCTGTAAATCCCAGGGTGCCCAGCTGGCCAAATAAGGCGGCATTGGCTACAAGCAACTTGATGATGCCGTTTTCGGAAAGCGACAATAAATTGGGCAACAGCAATCCTGTCGTCAGAAATCCGATCAGCACTCCTAAGTAGGAGATGACTGAACCAGTGACGGATTGTTTTTGAATGATGCCCAAGGAAATGTGTTTAGCATGCAAAAGTAAGGAAACTGCAATGATTTGCCTATTGTTGTGGGAAATCAGTAGTGGTGGTGTAGCTCAAGCCAGTTTCCTTGCAGGAAAAACCAGCCTTTGCTTTGTGAAGATAACAGACTAAATTTTTGCCTGTGACCTGAATGAAAAACAGCTGTGATATCCATGCCTATATGGTCCAATGAAAAATGGTTAATTTAGCAGCGCTATTTGAACAGGATGAACGGAAAAAACAAATTCAATATCGTCTTTATCGGAAGCGGTGCAATTGCCACTGCTTTGGGAAATATTCTGGCCTCTGACGAAGACTACCTGGTGACCTTGTTGTCTATCGAGGAAGATGTGGTTAGTTCCATCAACGAAGAACATATTAACCGGAAATACTTCCCCAACTATTCATTAAGCCCTTTGCTGGTGGCTACCGATAACAAAAAGGTACTGTCAGAAGCAGATGTCGTGTTTCTGGCCATACCTTCGGTTACCATTGTCAGTTATCTGAAGGAAAACAAGGAACTGGTTAATGCAGGAGCCATCTTGGTGAATCTTGCAAAAGGATTTGGTAACGAGCAAGATACCATTCCCTTCTGTCTCGGACAGTTTATGCACAACGCACTGGCAACATTAAAAGGCCCTTCGTTTGCCCGTGAGATCATTCACCGGCAGCCTACAGCCTTTACGTTGGCATCAACAGACGAATCAATTTTCGAAGTGTTTGCTGAATTGTTTGATAACACAACCATCCACCTTGATTTCACAACCGATGTTGTTGGGGTTGAATATGCCAGCATACTGAAAAACATTTATGCCATCGTGATTGGCATTGTCGACGCCCAGTACGACTCGCCTAACCTCCGTTCATTGGTGCTCACCAAGGCCATCAACGAGATGCGCGCCCTGATCAGCCTTTTCGGTGGCCAGGAGCATACCATATTCAATTATTGTGGTTTTGGCGATTTTACACTTACTGCACTTAATGACCTAAGCCGGAACAGGACACTTGGACTGTTGATCGGCAAAGGTTTTTTTACCAGCAATATTTCCGACAAGGTTGTGCTTGAAGGGCGCATTGCGGTAAATGTGCTTTGTAATCAATTGTTTACCAGAGACGACAAGGGGCAAGCCTTTCCTTTGATGACCGAACTGTACAAGGTTTTTAATGAAGAATACGACATTAAAAACTTCGTTAACCGGATTATTGCTCAGTAAGCAGTTCATTGAGCAGAGATGCCAGCTGACCTGTGAGTGAACGCCTTGTGTATTTACTGATATCCGCTTTGTTTCCATCAATTATGCCTGCCTTGAACTGTTTATATGCGGACAAAATATAGGCTTTTGCAGAAAGAACATCTTCAAAATCAATGCATTTTCCGGTACCTGTTTCCTCAAGCACACTGGCCGCATCTCCGTCTACAGGGCCTATGCAAAGTATCGGACGGCCACTTTGCATATATTCAAACAATTTACCGGTAAGGATCAGTTTTGCATTGGGTGTGTTGTTGATCAGCAACAACAACACGTTGGCCTGCTGCTGTTCCTGACCCACTAGGTCATGCGTGAGATAGTCAATCTTATTCATATTTGCCAACAATCCAGCTGTTTCAATGGCTTCAACAACAAACTGATCGGTTTTGCCAATAAGCCTAATTTCAAGGTCGGCCGAAAAACCGTCCACTTCGTCACAAAGTAAAGACAAGGCTTTCCAAAGGACCTGCGGATTACGTGTTTTCACCAGCGAACCAATATGGGCGAGCGCAAATGAAGATTGCCTGACAGGAGTGGCAGCATGATAATCACTTTCATCGAAACCATTGGTGATAACCGCGTAACTGGCAGGATGAATCAGGTTAAATTGCTTTGCCATGCCCTGGCTGATAACACTTACCCTGTCAGCAGTGGAAAGGACCATTTTCTCCAATGCATGGTGCTTCTTATCGGCAAGGGCTGTCAGTTGCAACTCATGGTAAAAGTCGATCTCTGTCCATGGATCTCGGAAATCAGCCAGCCAGGGAAGACCGGTTTTATGCTTAAGACCAAGTGCGATCATGTGCATGCTGTGCGGTGGTCCGGTCGAAATGATCAGGTCGACAGGGTGATCTTTTACCCATGCACTCAGATAGCTTACTGATGGCTTTATCCAGAATTTACGTGCATCGGGGATGAAAAAGTTCCCCCTGATCCATATGCTGATTTTTTCTGTCAGGCCGGGTTTTTTGTCTTCACTCAGAAAAGCAGTCTGTATTTTTTCTGACTTTTTACGTCCGGTAAATGCCTTGTACAAGGTAAATGGCTCCCATACCTTTGTTTGAAGTACCGTTAATCCTGCAGGAATTTCATTGCTCAACGAATTATCGGTTGCAGGCGTTTCAGGGTTCAGGGGTGTGTAAACAACCGGCTCCCAGTTGAATTCACGCAGGTATTTTACGAATTTCAGCCAGCGTTGCACCCCTGCACCTCCCGAAGGCGGCCAGTAATAGGTGATAATCAACACTTTTTTCATGCTTCTTTTCCGGCTTTCAGGCGAAGAAAATACTGCACCCCCATTCCGATAACAAGTAAGATGAGCAGTAGCGAACTGGCCAGTGAAACTTTCTCTCCGGTAGACCATACCTTTGGTTCAAACTTCATTTCGACGCTGTGGTTGCCGGCAGGAATTACCAATGCCCTCAACAGATAGTTGACCCTGATCAGTGGCTGCTCAACACCGTCAACATAGGCTTTCCAGCCTTTTGAATACCAAATTTCACTGAACACGGCAAGGTTGGCTGCCCTGGCCCTGGTTTCATACACCAAATGGTTGGGATCATACGTGACCAGTTCAATGGAGGCCATGGTGTCCATCACCGGTGTGAAATCCTGCAAAAGCTTTGTAAACTCTTTGTTTACAACAGCTGTCGTCATCAGGTCGCTGTTGCCCAAGGCATCGATTTCTTCATTTGGTGTATCAACCCAAAGGATTTTATCTACGAACCAGGCATTTCCGAAACTATAGAAATTGTGGATGGGCGGAGAATTTGGGTTAAAGATGATATACCTGGTATTCAACATATTGATAACCTCAAGTTTGCTAAGATTATCATTGATGGCGCTCAGGGTGGGTTGTTCGCGCATAACGCTGATCAACTCACCTATTTCAGGCTGCAGATAGGCTGTGATAATATCCTGATACCGCTGCAGCTTGGCACCATGATAGCCACCCAGCGACTGGTGGAAATAAGAGGCAGTTGCATCATTGAAGGTACTTGTCGACAGATCGAGCACCCTGAACGAAGGATCGCTGTCCTTTTGGATTTCCATGTTTGCAGCTGTAGGCTGAAAGGGTACTTCAACCTTGCGTTTCTGGGTGAAGTTACTGTCGTTCAGGTACCTGTTGGCAACGGGAACCATGTCAATAAGGACAAGTACCGTTAACGCAGCGGTGAGCCATTGTGCCTTGATTTTATTCAAACCAGAGGCATAAAGCAGCCCGGCCGCCAGGGTAATGAAAAAGAAACTGCGCAGGGCATCAGCCTTAAAAATACCCCTGCGCACCAGCTCCAGTTGATTTAGAAACAAATCAATCTGAGAAGCATCGGCATTGTTTTGCAATTTCATCTGGCTGAATTGCTGCAACTCATATTGGCTGAAAAAGCTGAAAAATGTGCCGGGAGCCAGGTACATGATCAGCGCAATGCCGCCACTGAGTCCATAGGCAATGAAGAGGAACTTCCTGTTATTGTTGAACTGCGCCTGGTTATTGACCCAGTTGTTCACCGCAAGCACGGCGAGGAGCGGTATACACAACTCGGCAATGACAAGGATCATCGATACAGCCCTGAATTTGTCATAGCCCGGAAAATAGTCGAGGAAGAGGTTGGTGAATGCCATATAGTTCTTTCCCCAGCTCAATAAAATGGAAAAAATGGCTGTGATGAGGATGATCCATTTGTACTTTCCTTTGACCACAAACAAACCCAAAATGAACAGGAAAACCATGATAGCCCCTGCATACACAGGCCCCGAGGTTCCGGGCTGGTCGCCCCAATAGGCGTTTTGCTGCGAGATGAAGTCGCGATATGGTTTTTCGGCATGTTCAAGGGCAGGATTGTTTTTGCCAAGCATGGCTGTTGCTCCGCCTTTTGCATTTGGAATCAGCAAGGACCATGTTTCACCAACGCCATAGCTCCAGTTTGTAACATAACTTCTGTCGAGTCCACCGGTCTGATCTTCTGCATTTTTCTCGATAATGGGTTTTCCGCGCATCGATTCCTTTCCATACTCCCAGGTTGCGTAAAGGTTCGTACTATGGGTGAATACGGCCATCAGTGCTGCAACAACAAGGATGGCTGTGGCTTTCCCGAAATGTGCCAACTTGTTGAACCTGATGGCATCGATGAGCTGAAACAAGCCAAGTACAAGAACAAAAAGCAAAAGGTAATAGGTAATTTGCAAATGGCTGGCTTCAATTTCGAGGGCAAGAGCAATGGCGGTTAGCAGTCCTCCTTTCAGGTAGTCGCCCCGATAGGTAAGGATGATTCCTGCAATAACAGGTGCCATATAGCCAATGGCATAGGCTTTCGAGGTGTGCCCGGCACCGATAAGGATAAAGAAATACGAAGAAAACCCAAATGCAAGAGCACCGGCCATACTTAACCACGGATCAACTCGCATAACCAACAGCATGATGTAAAACCCGAGAAAATACATGAAAACAGCATTGGCCGGGAAGGGCATGCCAAGAGTTACAATTTGTTTTACATAACGCATGAGGTTGCCGCCATACACAACTGAAATCTGCCAGGCTGGCATCCCGCCAAACATCGAGTTTGTCCACAAGGCTTCCTGTCCTGTGTGCTCACGGTAATCGGCCAGCTCCTTCGACATGCCTTTATACATATTGATGTCGTGCATATTCAGCCTTTTGCCCTCGAGCATAGGGCTAAAATAGGCGAAAGTGATGGCAATAAACACAATGATGGCCGTCAAATAGGGCATCATGTCTTTCCAGTTCAGCTTGCTTAACATGCTATTTGTTGCTTTGGTTTTTATCTTGGATATCTTCAAAATCGACATATTCGCCAAGGTTGGGATCAATGCGCGGAGAATCAACAGGCGTATAATTTACATTGACTTCACCTTCTTTCCGGGGCCTGGCCTGTTGTTGTGCGTTCGACATATTTTGCTGGAGTTTAGTGAAAAACCGTTTCAATAACCAGGGCATCAGGTAGCGGAAAGCCAGTCGGAAGGCGTAAAACGCAACCAGTACCCAGAAAACGAAGAGCAAAAATGATTCCATGAAATCAACCGGATTTTTGATTTGTGATCTGCTGCGAAATTACATAAAATCCCAAACCTTCATGCCATTTATCAGCGTTTTGAATGTGATGTTAGGGCAAATTGCTTGATTCTGTATGATAAGTTATCTTTCATGCCGGGATGAATCATTTTGCAGACTGAAAAATGCCAAGGTTCGATGGATGAACCGTGAAAGTTACATTTTAGGAGGTGTTGCAGATAGACGGTGGAATTCATTTCAATTGCCTGAACTCCCCAGGTAACTAAAAAAGCAAACAGAAGACAAAGTTTGCTTTATCTTCTGTTTGTGTAAAAAAAAATATGTTAACAGCTATTCGCCGGCTTAATACTCGTCCGAAACAGTTAATTTTTTTCTACCTCTGGCTCTTCTGGCCTTCAAAATCTTACGGCCATTGGCAGAGGCCATTCTTTCCCTGAAACCGTGTTTGTTTTTGCGTTTCCTGTTCGATGGTTGATATGTACGCTTCATTTCTTGACTTATTTTTGGGAGTGCAAAGGTATGGGATTATTCTATATTTCCAAACCATTTGACTCAAATTTTGAAAAAAAAGTAAGGGCTGCGTGATTTTTTATCCACAGCCCATTATTTATCAGGCTTGTTTAACCGGAATATGCTTAAGTGTTTCCACCAGATAATCCCAGAACATGCCAACGGTTTCAACATTCACTTTCTCATCGGGTGAGTGAGGGTGTCTGATGGTGGGACCGAAAGAAATCATGTCCCAGTTGGGGTAGTTGGCTCCAAGGATGCCGCATTCCAAACCGGCGTGAATAACCTTTACTTCGGGCACACGGCCATATTTGGCGTTGTACACATCTTTCATGGTTTGCAGGACAGGTGAGTTAACATTTGGTTTCCAACCTGGATAATCGCCTGTTGATTCGGCTGTGGCACCTGCTTCAGTAAACACCTTTCTGATGTTTTTGGCAAGCACTTCCTTGCTGGCGTCAACAGAACTGCGCTGCAGGCTGGCGATGGTGATGGTGTTACCTTTAGAAACTACGATGGCCATATTGCTCGAGGTTTCCACAACGCCTTCCATGTCCTTGCTCATCGCAATGACACCATTCGGGCATTTGGCCATGGCCTGAAATAATCCTGACTGTGTTTTGTGGTCGACTACTGTAGCCGGGAGTTCAGCCGGGCTGGCGGTCACCGATAGTCCTCCATCAGCATCCTTAAACTGAGCGATGGCGATCTGAGCGAATTCCTGTACATATTGTTCGAAACTGGCTTTGTGTTCAGCTGGAATAGCCACTGTAGCAAAGGCCTCACGGGGAATGGCATTGCGCAGACTTCCGCCATTGATGGTGGCTAGTCGCATGCCGTATTTTTCTGAAGCAAGGCTCATTAGCGCATTGATGATTTTATTGGCATTTCCGCGGCCCAGGTTGATATCAAGGCCCGAATGTCCGCCCTTTAAGCCCTTTACGGTGATCTTATAGGCTATTTGTGCTGTTGTTGTATCTTCAGGGGTGAAGGTAAACACACCGGTTGTATCAACGCCACCGGCACATCCGATGTATAGTTCTCCTTCGTCTTCAGAATCCATGTTGAGCAAAATGTCGCCATTAAGCAAACCGGCTTTGAGCTCGAAAGCGCCGGTCATTCCTGTTTCTTCATCGATGGTAAACAAGGCTTCAACCGGACCATGCTCGATGCTTGTCGATTCCAGAACCGATAATGCTGCTGCAGCACCAATGCCATTGTCGGAACCAAGTGTAGTTCCTTTTGCCTTTACCCAACCATCTTCAACGTAGGTTTGGATTGGGTCATTTTCAAAGTCATGATCAGTTCCATCGTTTTTCTGGGGAACCATGTCGAGATGCGATTGCAGGACAACGCCCATGCGGTCTTCAAGACCTGCTGTTGCGGGTTTGCGGATGATGACATTGCCAACCTGATCAACGATGGTCTCAAGGCCAAGCTTTTCGCCAAATTCCTTCACAAATGCAATGACCTTTTCTTCCTTTTTCGAAGGCCTGGGAATTTGTGTCAGGCTATGAAAATTGGCCCAGATGGCTTTTGGTTCAAGATCAAGAATTGATTTACTCATGATTTTCCTCCTTAAAATATCGTGTAAGTATATAGATAAATTTCTGCGACTGTAAAAGTACACAAAAAGGATGATTCAGCTGTTTAAAATCATGTTGACAAGGGTTAATATTCGTTAAATCGCCCTGGTGCCAATCGTGGAAAAAAGCAATTGTTAGCACAAAAATGCCTATATTTACTGGCAAAACTTGATATTATGGGTAAAATTGCGCGAAACACCTTACCGGTCAACCTGAATTTAAACGTCCGCGGGCTGACACAATCATCCACACTGGCCATCAACGAACGGAGCCAGCAGCTCATCAGCCAGGGCAGGCAGATTTATCGCTTTGGCCTTGGACAGTCACCTTTTCCTGTGCCGGAACCTGTTGTTGAATCTCTCAGGTTGCATGCCCATGAAAAGGACTACCTGCCGGTGAAAGGACTTAAACAGCTCAGGGAAGCCATTGCAGGCTTCAATTTCAGGACCCAACGGTGCATGGACAATCCGGATAACATCCTGATCGGGCCGGGCTCGAAAGAGCTTATCTTTATTTTACAGCTGGTGTATTATGGCGACCTGATCATTCCGATCCCGTCGTGGGTTTCATATTTCCCGCAGGCGCGCATCGCAGGCAGACATGTGCATTGGGTGGCAACAACGGCAGAGAATAATTACCGCCTAAGTCCCGAGAAGCTTGACCTCATCTGCAGGGCTGATCCCAACCGCCCACGGGTCGTGATCCTAAACTATCCATCCAACCCGACCGGCTGTACCTATCCTGTCGAAAAACTTAAGCAGCTGGCAACCGTTGCCCGAAAATACCACATTGTGCTTGTGAGTGATGAGATTTATGGCATGATCCATCACCAGGGCCAGCATGTATCCGTCGCCCGTTACTATCCTGAGGGAACCATCATCAGCAGCGGTTTGAGCAAATGGTGCGGAGCTGGGGGCTGGCGGCTGGGGACTTTCAGCTTTCCTTCGGAGCTGCATTGGCTGCGCGATGCAATGGCCATAGTGGCCAGTGAAACATTCACTTCGACTTCAGCACCAATACAATATGCGGCAGTTACTGCTTTCGAAGGAGGAGCTTTTATTGATGATTACCTTGAAAAATCAAGAAGAATATTGCGGTTTTTATCGAAAACCATTCGTGGCATGCTTGAAACCAACCACATCACAGTGCCATTGCCTCAAGGCGGGTTTTACCTTTTCCCTGACTTCGGGTATTTCAGAGAGAAGCTGGCGGCCAAAGGCATACTTACTTCCGTTGAAATGTGCGAACACTTGCTGAACGACACGGGCGTGGCGATGCTTCCCGGGGTCGATTTCGGGCACCAACCCGAAGAACTTGTTGCCCGTATGGCTTACGTTGACTTTGATGGCAGAAATGCCCTTGATGCGCTCGAGGGGAAGTACAAAGAGATGAAACTGAATAGTGAATTCTATGATCAGGAATGCCCTAAAGTAGCCAATGGCGTCAGGATGCTGGTAGCATGGTTTAATGCATTGTAAAAAAAAAGATGGCCATGAACTGAATGGCCATCTTTTTAAGATACGTTCGATGTGCGAATTTACTTCTTATTTGGAAGGTCAAGGCCATATCCCTGACGCTTATCAACTCTTTTTAGGATGATTGAAAGCGCCATTGCTGCAACGCCAAAACCGGCAAAAATAAGTTCGGGTACTGTGTAATTATATTTAGCAGTAAGATCACCACCCTTAATTGCTTCTGCAACCCCAGGATTAGCCGCAATCAATGACCAGCCGATGAGAATTGGAACGGCAAGCAGGCCAATGTTTTGAATCCAAAAGGTAAGCCCATAGGCAGATCCAAGAAAGCGTTCTTCAACAATTTTAGGGATTGAGGGCCACATGGATGCTGGAACCAATGAAAATGCCAATCCGAGTATTACAATTGTTGCATAAGCAACAACCGGGGTGAACAATTCAGCCGGTACGAGAGCAAAAACCAGGTGAGAGACTGTAAGCAGGATTGCGCCATACAGCATCATTGAAGCGCCGAGTCCCTTTTTATCCAAGAAGGCTCCGATAAAGGGAGTTAGAATCATCGCACCGATAGGGAAAAATGAGAACATGGCCGCTGCGTCTTTAATGCTAATATCCAATTTTGATGAAAGCATATCTGTCGCGAACTTTTGAAATGGAAAAATTGCTGAATAAAATAACACACACAAGCCAGCAATAGCAATGAATCCAGGATTTTTAAGAATCAACCAGATGTCGCTAAGGCGAAACTCTTCTTCGGGTGCACTGTTTCCATCAGCACCAACTTCTTTGTCAAGTCGGGAATCCATGAAGGTGTAGATAAAGAAAGTAAGGAAACCAACACAAAGAAACGCTACCCCCCAGAATATAGCATTCACAGCTCCGCCGTTTTCGGCAAAAATTGGCGACAGACGAAAAACTGCAAAGACGCCCAAGCGTGCAGTTGCCATTTCGAGGCCCATGGCCAAAGCCAATTCTTTGCCTTTAAACCACTTCACTATGGTTTTTGATACAGTAATACCTGCCATTTCTACTCCGACACCAAATATCGCAAATCCGAAAAATGCCAATTTGGCAGAGGCTGGAACAGCAACCCAGAATGTGTCGAGCCATGTTGAAAGACCAGTATGGGCGAACGCTTCTGTCAAAGCATAATACTTTATAACACCACCAATCACCATAGCTAAACCAGCGGTGATGATCGTGAAACGTATTCCCATCTTATCCAGGATAATACCAGACAAGATAAGGAAAAAAGCAAAAACATTTAAAAAGAACTCAGAGCCACCAAGCATGCCAAAAGTTTCTGGTGACCATCCATGATTTCTTTCAAGTAAACTTTGCAAAGGAGCAGCAACATCCACGAAGAAATAAGCGAAAAACATGGTCAACGAAATCAATCCCAATGCAATCCATCTTGCGGTTGCAGATTCTCTTAATGAAGCTCTAATCTTTTCCATAAAATTTAAATGTGTTTGAGTTTAATTAGCGGCTAAATTAATTATTAATTGCAAGTTTGACAGAATAAAAATTTGATACAAAACTTTCAAATCAGCATGTTGAATCACACCCGATATGAAACTGTTTTTTAATACATGTGGACAAGGTATTTTGTCTCGAAATATGCCTCGCTAAACCACTGTGAAACGGGTTGCACCTGCTTCACCCATCGCTTATTCAGCTGATCGAGTTCTCTACTGAGGTCGCCGCCTTTCAGATAAAGGATTCCATTCGGGCGGGCGTTTTTGTTGCGGGTGTGAAATTTCCGGTCGGCATAAGCCACGAAATCAGGCAAAGCAGCCACTGCCCGGCTGATCACATAATCGAATTGCTGGTTGACCGATTCGGCCCTTGCGTGCCGGGCCTTCACATTGTTCAAACCGAGCGCTTCAGTGGCCTGATTAACGACCATGATTTTCTTTCCGATGCTGTCGACAAGAAAGAAATCTGAATCAGGAAATAGGATAGCCAGCGGGATGCCCGGAAACCCACCACCAGTGCCCACATCAAGCAGGCTTGTGCCCTTCACAAACGAAATGTATTTTGCAATGGCCAGGCTGTGAAGCACATGGTGCTCATAAAAGTGGTCCATGTCTTTACGCGAAATCACATTGATTTTGCTGTTCCATTCCAGATAAAATGGGTAAAGTGCTTCCAGTTGTCCGAGCTGTTTTGTGCTCAGTGTGGGAAAATAATGTTTGATGCGATCCATAGTTGCCCGACTTGATACAATGGCAAAGGTAGCGAAAAGCACTTCGGTTTGATTTAACCTGAAAATCATGGCTAATAACATGGTCATGTGAATAAGTCGGCCCGAAATAACATAAGCGGCCTATACTAAGCGTTATTTTTGCAATTCAACGCTCTAGCCTTATGACGCATTTTATAATCCGTTTTGCGATCATGCCTGCCCTGTGCCTGCTTGTCGGTTTGAACGGATTATTTGCTCAGGCAAAAAAATACAGCACGGAGGAATATATTGAACAGTATAAAGACCTTGCTGTTCAGGAAATGCACAAATACAAAATTCCGGCCTCCATCACCCTGGCGCAGGGCATCCTTGAGTCGGGAAGCGGCAACAGTAATTTGGCCCGCCATGCCAATAACCATTTTGGCATAAAATGCCACGTGGGGTGGAAGGGACGATCTTTTTATATGGATGATGATGAAAAAAACGAGTGCTTCAGGGCATATAAAACGCCCGAGGAATCGTATGAAGACCATGCTGAGTTTCTGACACAAAGACCCCGTTATGCCTTTCTTTTCGATTTGAACATTAAGGATTACAAGGCTTGGGCCCATGGGTTAAGCAAAGCCGGATACGCCACAAACCCGCTTTATCCGGAATTGCTTATCCGCATCATCGAGAAATATGGATTAGAACAGTATGATCATCAGCTACACAAAAAAACAAGGCATGAACCAGTGAAACAGGCGGCTGTGCCCAGTCATGTGTTTGTGCCCGTGGATACCACCCAGTTTAAGTTTGCCGAAAAGGCAGCATCGGGCCGGAGAGTATATGTAACAAACGGTAAGAAGCTTGTTTTTGCAGTTCAGGGTGACGACATCGCCTCACTGGCCCACGAATTTGCCATCTACAGCTGGCAGATTGCAAAATACAACGAACTCAGCAAAAGCGATAGCCTTCGCGCCGGACAGGTGATTTACCTTCAGAAAAAGCGCAACAAATCTGTGGAACAGAAGACGCATACCCTGAAGGAGGGCGAAACCCTGTATGGGATTTCACAGCTATATGGAATCAGGCTAAAAGCCTTACTGCGGAGAAATGGGCTGGAGAATGAAAACCAGCTAGTTACGGGAAAATCAATTAAACTCCGGTAAGAATTTCGTGCTCATTACCCAAATTGTCAGGTGCGTTATCTTATTCATAACCTGTTAATTGCTGTGATATATACTTTATTTCATTAATGAACCAATAAAATGCACATTTCCTTTTGTTGATTTAGCCTTCATCGTTCAGTTGGATACATGCGGGTTTGGGCTCCTGAAAATTTATAAAAGAACACCTGCTTGCTTGCCTTGAGTTAGCATAGTTGCAATCATTGTGAAAGTGAACTGCCCGTTAAAATGTAACCGGGTTTCAGTAAAATTTGAGTATATCCATTGATCTGTGATTACTTTTGCTTATGTTAGTGAATTGAATTACATTAGCACACAAAATTTGACATTGCCGGTCTGCAAGATGAACTGACCTGCATTGGTTTTAATTGAGGGTTCATTCATGCAAGAAATCAAGAATATAACCGGTGTTTCAGGTGTATTTTTGGGCTCGATACCCAATAGGTGCCTTGTGTTAAATTCCGGAAGTTTTTCACATTATTATTCTTATCTCTCAGCTTATACAGTTGCAAAGTTTGCGTTGCTGCCAGGGATTCTTACTGATCTAACCAAATTATGACAAAAATGGAAAAACTACGCCTTGTTTTTGTTGAGGATACTAAAGTCGATTACGAATTGGCTGTCAAAATTTTATTGGCTGAAGGACTTCATGTTGAAGCAATAATTGTTGAAGATGAAGCCTCGTTTCGGACTTGCCTCATCGATTTTCGCCCCAATGTGGTGATTGCCGACTACTTTATGCCCACATTCAATGGGCTGGCAGCCCTTCAGATTGCAAAGAAATTTGATCCCTTACTGCCTGTTATTATTACGACCGGATCGCGTAACGAAGAAATTGCGGTTAACTGTATCCGTTCGGGTGCTGACGACTATATTTTAAAAGAAAATATGAAACGATTGCCATTTGCAGTGCGTGAGAGCATCGCTAAAAATGTGGTTGCCAAAGAAAAAGCAAATGCCATCGAAGAACTCAGGCGAAGCGAATCAAAATTCCGGTCCTACATCAATCATGCACCGGAAGGTATAATTATTCTGGATGAACAGGGAGTTTTCTTAGAAGCAAATGATGCCGCCGTTTTGATGAGTGGGTATGAAACCAATGAATTGCTGAATCAACATTATGATTTATTGCTTCCATCCGGATCTAAAGATATTGGAAAGCAGCATTTTAACATACTTACCGAAACAGGCGAGGTGTTTGTTGAGATGCAAATCAGGCGCAAAGACAAGCAATTGAGGTGGTGGGCTTTTAAGGGTGTAAAGCTTCCGGGAGATCGTTTTATGTGTTTTATCAGCGATATTTCTGAAAAAAAGGATGCAATACAGGTGCTTGCAAACAGCGAAATGAAATATAAAAAGTTGATATCTGGCATGTTACAAGGTTTGTGTCTACACGAAATCATTCAGAACAAACAAGGTGAGGTGGTTGATTATCGCTTTTTGGACATGAACAACAGCTTTGAGCAAATTACCGGCCTGCAACGGAAGGACTGTATCGGAAAAACCGTGCTTGAGGTGTTGCCCCGAACCGAAAAATATTGGATCGAGAACTATGGTAAAGTGGCTTTGTCAGGCAAACCAATGCATTTAGAAAATTATTCGGTCGAGTTTGACAAGTATTTTGACGTGATGGCGTATAGTCCACAGTCAGGTCAGTTTGCAACAATCGTGACTGACATTACGGAGAAAAAGCGGATTGAAAATGAACTTAGGCTTAGTGAAGAGAAGTACCGCATCATGGCCGAAAAAAGTACTGATGTGCTGTTTACCCTTGACATGAATCTTTATTACACCTATATCAGTCCAGCCATCGAAAGACTTAACGGATACAGTGTTGAAGAGAGCATGAACCAGCATCTGTTCCAGGTTATGCCCCCGGAATCGGTGAAACTGATAAAAGGTATTCTCGCTGAGCAACTGGCCATGGAGCAAACCGGAGAAGCAGATCCTGACCGTGTTGCACATGTTGAATTTGAAGAATATCATAAAAACGGCTCATTGATTTACGTTGAGTCATCGGTGAGGTTTCTGCGAAATGAAAAGTTGGAAGCAACCGGAATCATTGGTGTTACGAGAGATATCACTGACCGGAATGAACTTGAGAAAGCGCTGAAAAAGAACGAAGCACGTTTCAGGCAGGTGATCGAGCAGATTCAGGCGGTCGTTTGGGAAATTGACAAAGAGGGACTGTATACCTTTGTTAGTCCGATTGCAACGGAAGTATACGGCTATGCACCTGAGGAACTGGTTGGTAAAAAATATTTCTTTGATTTGTTTCCACCCGAATTAAAAGAGGAGTATTGTGAAGAAATTTTCAATGACTTCCTTTATCAGCGATATTTCACGAATTTCGTCAACCAAATCGTAAAAAAAGGCGGTGAAAAAATCTGGGTAACCACCAACGCGGCTCCAATTCTGGATGAAAAAGGGCAATTGGTGGGTTATCGTGGATCAGACCAGGATGTAACAGATCGCTTAATTGCAGAAAAGGAACTCATCGACAGCGAAGCAAAGCTCAGGGCCATTCTCAACGCTTCACAGGAATCGGTGCTTATGCTGGATACAACGGGAAAATTACTCGACGCAAACAATGTATTTGCAAAAAGGCTGAATACCACACTCGATGAAGCCATTGGAAAGGATGTGTTCGATTATTTACCTCCGGAGGTTGTGCCAAACCGGAGGGCCAGGATGAAAGAGGCCATCAACCGAAAAAAGCCGGTTCAGTTCGAGGATTGCCGGTCAGGCAGGTGGATGATGAATTATATTTATCCGGTGTTCAGGGAAAACGAGGTAATCAGTGTTGCTATATATGGCCACGATATTACCAAAGACAAGGAGGCAGCCGATGCCTTGAAAGAGAGCGAACTCAGGCTTCGGCTGGCCATGGAGGCCTCTCAGCTTGGGCTGTTTGACCTCGATATCAAATCAGGTGTTGTGTTGGTCAACGAGCAGTACGCACATATTCTTGGCTATGAACTGCCCGAATACCAGGCACAAAATATTCAGTGGCTGCAAAACATTCATCCTGATGACAGTAGGGCAATTCAAGCGTATTTCGCACAGTTTCTTTCAACGAAAGGGTCCAATTTCCGCTTCGAATACCGGCAAACTACCCTACAAGGTGAAATTGTATGGATTGACACCCAGGGAAGTGCTGTTGACTGGGATGAGCATGGCAACCCAACACGCATTGTAGGAACACACCGCAACATTACACAAACAAAATTGGCTGAAGCAGAACTGAAGCGCAAGATGGAAGAACTGGAAAGATTCAATAACCTGACTGTGGGCAGGGAGTTGAAAATGATCGCATTGAAATCTGAGATTAATGAATTGTTAAAAATGATGGGCCAGAACGAACGCTACAGGATAGTTGATAATTGAGGTTGAGGATTAAGCTATATGGAATAAATATCATGGAAAACAACGCACTTGACATCATTGCCGGTCTTTTAGCAGACAGAAAAAAACTGCTCCTGCATCGTTTCGACGAAGACTTCGTCCAAAAGGTGCTTAACCAGCAAATGCAATTGTGTGCTTGTGAGTCGGAAAGTGCGTATGTGGAGCATTTGCTGAAAGATGAAAAATTTATAGAATCACTTATCCAAAAACTACTGAATTCGCACAGTGAGTTTTTTCGCAACCTGCTCATATTCGCCATGGTCGAATCAGTCATATTGCCCATCATTTACAATAGAACTGATAGTAAACACGAGCTAAGGATTTGGTCAGCTGGCTGTGCCAGGGGACAGGAAGCCTATTCGCTGGCCATGCTTGTTGACCAGTATTTAAAGCTCCAACCGAATAAAAAGGTTACCCGGATATTTGCCACTGACATTCAGGAAAACAATATCGCCAAGGCTTTGCTAGGCAAATATCCCATAACTCAATTGAAGAATCTGCGTGTTTCATTTCTGGATCAGTACTTTAGGCGGTCAGGTGATTATTGGCAAATCTCAGGTCACTTGCGTAAAATAATCAATTTTTCACAGTTTGATTTGCTTAATGAAAACTTACAGGCACCACCCAACAGCCTTTTTGGTGAGTTTGACCTGATCATGTGCAGTAATGTGCTGATTTATTACAAGGCTGATTTAAGGCAATATATAATTAAGAAACTATTAAAATCATTGGTCAAAGGAGGTTACTTTATCTGCAGTGAAGCTGAGATCGGAATCACCTCAGGAACAAGGGGGTTGAGACAAATCAATGCCTATCATCCCATCTTTGTGAAAACAAATTAATCGCTTAATGCAAAACTCACCTAACAGAACCAGCATTACAAAACCATGAAATTAACAAACATCAATATCCGAACACGTTTAATCATCATCTCAGGCATGCTGCTATTTCTAGTTTTTGTCCTGGGTTTTTTTTCAATCATGTTTGTTGACCGGATGTGGGACCAGACCAGCAATATGTATGAGCATCCATTTAGGGTTACCAAGGCTGCTACGACAATTAAAGCCAATGTTATTGAAATGCAGCGATTGGTAAGGGATATGATGATCACTGAAGGAGAAGCTGAGTTAAAAGCTGACAAAATAGTTTATGATAGAAACCGGATTGCAATTGAGGACAACTTCAAGATCATTTACGAACAGTTTCTGGGATCAAAAAATGATGTGGACAGCGCTTACATTGCCTATCATAAATGGCTCGATCTGGCTGAGCGGCATCTTGAAGCCAACATAAAGGCTGGATATGTTTCGGCCAGTAGAAGTGACTTACTAAAATTAAGAAACAGCACCACCACCGAAGCCATGTTGAGTAATTTGGACTTATTACTTGACTTTGCTAACAATATGGCATCAACGTTTTACACCAATGCAAGCAATAGCAGGATGCAAATCAGGTATTATCTTATGATTATGGTTTGTGTGCTGACTCTCCTGGTTGCTATAATTGTGCATTTTTTTGACCCGAAGCATTAGAAAACCAATCTATGACCTGATTGGTGACTCCGAGCGGTTCAGTGAGGGAAATTACGCTATACGAAGCCAAAATACTGATTCCGATGAAATCGGTCAGCTGGCGCTTGCATTCAATGCCCTGGCCGAAACCATTGAGAAAGAAATTACCTTAAAAGAATACTCAACTTTAATTTCAGCTGACCTTTCACTTGTAAATGAGATGGATAGCCTCGCAAGGGTTTTGCTTTCTGATCTGATTGCACAAACGAAAGCCCAGTTGGCTGCCTTGTACCTTGTAAAGGAAGGAACCTCGGCTTTAACTCCCTACCAGTCGGTTGGAATGGATACCGAAAGCATGAAATCATTTTCCCTTGATTCGGCCGAAGGGGAATTTGGGAGGGCCTTCACTTTGAAAAAAATCTGTGTACTTGAACCTTCGGGCGAGTCGGCTTTTTTATATAAGACATTTGCAGGATCAATTATTCCGGCTTCAATTGTCACAATACCACTTTTTGAACTTGAGCAGCCTATTGGAGCCATTGCACTGGCATTTGCAAAACCTGTTGAAGAACATCACATTAAGTTACTTAACGAAATCCACCATGTAGTTGCAGCCAGACTGAGCGCTGTTGCAGCCTACGGCAGAATAGTGGAAATGGTTGATCAGCTCGACGGACAAAACCGTGAACTGGAACAGCAATCGGGCGAACTGAGCCTGCAGGCGGATGAATTGAAGGAATACAACATTGAACTTGAAATTCAAAAGAAACAGCTGGATGAAACGAACCGGCTTAAAAGTGCATTCTTGTCGAATATGAGCCATGAACTGCGTACACCCCTTAATTCAGTCATTGCCCTTGCAGGTGTGTTGAGCCGTAAACTAAAAGGCAAAATCGATCCGGACGAATATAATTACCTCGGCGTCATCGCTAAGAACGGCAAATCTTTGTTAACATTGATCAATGAAATATTGGATCTGTCGCGCATCGAATCAGGTAAAGCAGACTTAATTTTCAATCATTTCTCACTGAATGAACTTGTTGCTGATCTCATACAGGTGCTTAAGCCAACGGCTGATGAAAAAGGCATCACCCTGACCCATTTGCCTGGAGAAAACCTCCCAATGCTAACATCTGATTATGCCAAAGTCAGGCATATCCTGCAAAACCTGCTGGCCAATGCGGTGAAATTCACCGAAACGGGGAGTGTTGAAGCGGAATTGTCATTCATCGATAGCCAATTTGTTATCGCGATTAGAGACACAGGGATTGGTATTCTCCCCGAGATGCTGGATGTGATCTTTGATGAGTTCAGACAAGCCGATGAGAAAACCTCGCGTATGTATGGTGGTTCTGGCCTGGGACTCTCCATTGCCAAAAAATACTGCGAATTGCTCGAAGGCCGGATCGAGGTGCAAACTGAGCCTGGCAAAGGTTCTGTATTTACATTGTTTCTGCCCTCAGAATTACAGCTGACCGATACGCATGTGACAATAAGTGAGTTACCTAAGCAACTGGCCGGCGGAATACAAAACGCTGAAGTTGATGCAAGGGGAAAAACAATCCTCATTGTAGAAGATATGGAATCACAGCTGATTCAGCTTAAAGATGTGCTCGAACCTGAAGGATTCAATGTGATCACTGCCAGAAATGGTATTTCGGCTTTAGAAATGGTTAGGCAACAATTGCCCGATGCCATGATCCTGGACCTGATGATGCCCGGAATGGATGGTTTCGAATTACTTTATGAGATCAGGTCTGAGATAGAAACCATATTTCCGGTAATTGTGCTTACAGCAAAGCACGTAACAAGTGAAGAGCTAAGCCTTTTGAAGGGAAATAATATCAGCCAGCTTGTTCAGAAAGGCGCATTAAACCGAAACGAATTGCTGGACCTGGTTAAAGGTGTATTTATGAATAAGCAACTGGCGACCAAAGCTGTTGGCAAAGCACAAAAAGCCATGAAAGCTGGTGATCCAACAATTTTACTTATTGAGGATAATCCCGACAACGCATTGACGATTATCGCTTTGCTCGGAGATAAGTACTTTTTGCTTAGTGCCGATGATGGCATCTCAGGACTTGAGAAAGCCAGGAATTTCAAACCAGCTCTGATCCTGCTTGACATCACCTTACCCGGGCTAGATGGTTTTGAGGTGTTGAAGGGCATCAGGGAAACAGAACAAATCAGACACACTCCTGTAGTTGCCGTTACAGCAAGGGCCATGAAAGGCGACAAAGAAGCCTTGCTTCAGGCTGGCTTTGATGCGTATATACCAAAACCAGTTGAAAACGAATTATTAGAATCAACCATCAACCAATTATTGTATGGAACGTAGTCAAATAAAATTTCTTGCTATCGACGATTCTCCCGATAACATATTGGTATTAAAAGCCTTAATGAATGAGTTTTTTCCAGAGGCCAGATTCTTTAGCTCACCAACCGGTAAGAGAGGACTCGAAATTTGCGCAAAGGAAATGCCTGATGTGGTGCTGCTGGATATCGTGATGCCGGAAATGGATGGATATGAAATATGTTCTGCTATAAAGCAAAATAAAGCATTGAGGCATGTACTTGTGGTCATGATCACTGCAGCAAAAACCGATGTGGAGTCACGCACCCGAGCGCTTGAATGTGGTGCTGATGCATTTTTAAGCAAACCGGTTGATGAAACGGAGTTTAAGGCACAGATTACAGCCATGCTGCGTATCAGAGAGGCCGATATTATAAAGCTTAACGAAAAAGAAAGGCTGGAGGAAATTGTCAATGAACGTACTGCCCAGCTTGAGAAGGAGCTTGAGGTAAGGAAGAAAACTGAATCAGAACTTCAGATTGCAGTTTCAAACCTCGAAAAAAGCAAGCAAGCCGCCCTCAACCTGATGGAAGACCTGCAACAGGAGATGAAGGAGAAGATGCACACTCAGGAAATTCTCAAAAACAGTGAAGAGCGGTTTCGGCTTGTGTTCGAGAATTCGCCTGTTGGCGTACTGAGCTTTGGAGAAGATGGAATTATTAAAGCCTGCAACAACCAATTTGTTTCAATCATTGGTTCCTCGCATGAAAAACTTGTTGGACTTGATATGACCAAATTGCCTGATAAGAATATTACCTCGGCACTTGATCAATGCCTCAGGGGAGAAAAGTCAATCTATCAAGGACCTTACAAATCTTATACGGCTGATAAGCAAACTGAGGTCAGGCTGCAGTTTTCACCCATTTTTGATGAAAATTGCCGCGTTAGTGGTGGTGTTGGGATAGTCGAGGATATCACGGAGCAAACACGCTTTGAAGCACAAAGGCGTGAACTCGAAGAACGGTTCAGTAAATCATTTTATTCAAGTCCGGTTGCCATTTCACTGACTTACTTCGAAAGTGGTGAGATGGTCGATGTGAACAATGCATTTTGCCGGCTCACTGGTTACACCCGCGACCAACTCATTGGAAACAGTGTGATTTCAATGGGAATTATAACGACTGACCTAAGGGAAAAACTGATTGATGAACTGCAAAAACATGGTTATATTAAGCAGGCCGAATTGCCCTTGATTATGCGCAACAGGGAAGTGCGCATCATCATGATGTCGATTGAGGTGTATGAAATGTCAGGAAAGAAATACCTGCTTTCAACCTTGCTTGATATTACCGAGCGCAAACAATATGAACAGGAATTAGCCAAACTGACAAGGGCTGTGGAACAGTCACCTGTTTCTATTGTAATAACTGATCTTGATGGAAATATCGTTTATGTAAACCCAAAGGTGGTCGAAACAACGGGCTACTTTCCGGGTGAGTTGATTGGACGGAATCCAAGAATCCTCAAGTCGGGCGAAACTTCTGAAATTGATTACCAGAACCTGTATAAAACGATCTCTTCCGGCGATACCTGGCACGGTGAGTTTCACGACAAAAAGAAAAATGGCGAGCTTTACTGGGAATCAGCTTCCATTTCGCCGGTGATCAATGAAGATGGTGAAATGACGCATTTCATTGCGATAAAGGAGGATATCACCGAGTGGAAAATGTTGAAGCACGACCTGATCGAAAATGAAAAATTATATCGCAATATTTTCAGTGGAAACCCGCTGCCCATGTGGATCTATGATGTGGAAAGCTTCGGTTTTATTGAAGTGAATGAGGCCGCAACCCGTGAATATGGTTACAGCAAGGAAGAATTCCTGCAGATGACATTGCTCGACATCAGGCCGGAAGAGGATATTCCCATGTTGTTAGCTGATGTGAAACTACATCAGGAGGAAGTGCAAGAATCGAAAAACTGGCGACATAAGAAAAAAGATGGCAGCATCATTGATGTGGAAATTGTTTCCCATGCTGTGCCATCACAAACGGGCAGAAGTCACCGTATGGTCATGGTGTACAATGTAACCGATAAGCTTGTTGCACAGGAAACCCTGCAAAAGGCAAAGGCCATAGCAGAAGCCAATGACAGACTGAAAACAGCATTTCTGAACAATATTTCACATGAGGTACGCACCCCATTAAATGGGATCCTCGGTGCCACCACCCTGCTCAACGATCCTGATATTAGTCGGGAAGAAATCGGTGAAATGACCGAGATCATCAACCTGAGTACCGACAGGTTATTGCGAACGATTACCGATTATATGGATATTTCGCTGATTACCTCAGGAAATATGGAGTTGCATGAGAACGAATTTTCACTCGATGGTTTGATAGAAAATTTGAAAGAAAAATTTCAATCCATAGCCGAAAGCAAACAAATTGAATTCCGTAAGGCGATACCAAAACACCTGCATAACTTCAAGCTTAAATCAGATGAGGAACTTCTGGGCAAGGCTTTGATACACCTCATCGACAATGCCATCAAGTTTACGAAATCAGGATTTGTTGAAATTGGTTTTACTATTCAAAATAGTGCCATTAGAATTTTCGTCGAAGACTCTGGAATCGGAATTCATGAAAGCGCTGTGGAAAATATTTTCACAGCCTTTGCACAGGAGGATTCGAGTAGTTCGCGCCGGTTTGAAGGCAGCGGTCTCGGACTTGCCATCGTGAAAGGAGTAGCTGAACTGCTTGGAGGAAATGCCAGGGTTGAATCTGTAAAGAATAAGGGATCAAAGTTTTATGTCGAACTCCCCGCTGAAAAAATTAATATCGAATTTATGCATGGGCAAAACGAGACCGAACCAAAGGCGAGGGTCGCGCATAGAAAAAATGTAATCCTTGTTGCTGAAGACGATGATTCGAACTTCTATGTGCTCGATCTGCTGATCAGGCAAACGACAAACGCAGTTGTTATCAGGGCATCGAATGGAATGGAAGCTGTTGAGATGTGCACTTCAAATCAAGACATTGGCCTGGTGTTAATGGATATCAAGATGCCGGTGATGGACGGTCTTGAAGCAACGCGGCGAATCAAGGAGAAAATGCCTGATTTGAAAGTTGTTGCAATAACCGCTTATGCCATGAGCGGCGATGAGCACCGGGCGCTTGCTGCCGGATGCGACGATTATATCGCAAAACCTGTCGCACTTAAGACACTCAAGGCGAAAATTGAAATGTATGGCATTGAAATGAAACAGGCTCAGCAATAAATATGGACCAGACATGAACCCTAACAAAGAGTGGATTAATCTTGCAGCCATATGTCACGAACCAGTCATCATTGCTGGTGTTGACGGAAAGCTCTTGCATGCAAACAGTGCAGCAGTTGCCCTCATTGAGCCTGAATGGAAAGACAAAGGCATACATCTTCAGGACATTTTTGTTGAGCCGCCTGCCGGACTGCTGAAAACAATGAATGCAGATGATGTCAATGAGGTTGATGAGTCTGCAGAAATGGTCCTTGAAATGAAGAATCATTGGGGCAAACCATTTCAGGTTAAATGCAGCGGACAGCTTAGCGTCGATAAAACCGCTTACTTTATCACACTTCAAAAGAAGACATCGAAAAGCCTGCAGCAAGACCTGCATGATACCTTCTTTGAATACAGCAATACTGCCTGGATGTTTTTCAATGTCACCGGACACCTTGAATATCTTAACAAAGTTGCCCAACGAATAAGCCTGATCATTTCAGGCAGGGAATTGATGAACGGAATGCATTATAAGGATTTTACCTTCGGAAATTCATCCTTTTCCCTGGAAGCACTGTTTGAATCGGCTTTGCTGGGTAATGAAATGAATGAGGTGGGAACCTTTTCGATCAGGCAGCGCAAATTAATTCTGGAATTTAATTTCCGCCCGGTTAGGAAAGGAAATCACCTGAATGGCGTTGTGCTTACCATCAGGGATGTAACCAATGAAAAACACCTCGAACAATTGCATAAGGAAGCAGAATTTGCCCTGCGGAAAAGCGAGGAAAAATACAAAAGTCTCATCGAGAATGCTTTCGATGCTATTTATATCACCCGTGGCCGTCACTTCGAATACGTTAATAAACGGTTTTCCGACATCACCGGCTTTAGTGCAGAGGAAGTTACCCAGCCCGGTTTTGACTTTTCGGTCACCCTGACTGAAAAGAGCCGGCACATTGTGGATGAACGGTTCAAAGCCCGCCAACGTGGTGAGGACCTGCCTTCGCGGTATACCTTCCAGCTGCAATCAAAGTCAGGTAAAATAACAGATGTTGAAATCACCACCGTAGCACTGAAAGAGGATGAAGTGGTTGTGATGGGCATTATGCGCGACATCACTGATCAGCTGGCAACCAAACAGGCGCTCGAAAACGAAAAATCCTATTTCAGGCAATTGTTTGAATCAGTTCCCTTTGGGATCGTATTGCTCGATGAATTCGATAAGGTCCAGGACAGCAACCATGCATTTCTCGATATGTTTGGTTTTGAACGGGGCCAGGTTACCAACAAACTGATCAACGACCTCATTGTTCCTAAGGACCTGAAACATGAGGGCGCTGACCTGACAAATAAAGTAGCTGATGGCAAACAGTTTGTCATTGAAACAAGGCGGCAGCGCTCCGATGGTACAATGGTCGATGTTTCGCTAATCGGAAAACCAATACAGACAACCGATGGGCGTAAGCTGGTTTTTGGAATTTACCAGGATATTTCTGAAAGGCTGCTGATACGCAAAGCGATTGAGGGTGAAAAAATATACTTCCAGAATCTTTTCGAGAGTATTCCTTTTGGAATTGTGCTGTTGCGCGAAGACGGTGAAGTGATCGACTGCAATGATGGTTTTGTGAACTTGTTTCAGTTTACAAAGGCTGAAGTGCTGGGCAAAGGAAATATCGGCATCATTTTTCCTCCTGAATTCGTTGATGAAGGAGTTGATTACAGGAAAAAGGTGGCAAATGGTGAGAGGGTCTATTTTGAAACTTTGCGCCAGCGAAAAGACCAGCAGAAAATTGATGTGGCAATCACTGCAAGGCCTTTGCACAGGCCTGATGGTGAGCTGTATATCTTTGCGGTATATCAGGATATTTCGAAGCGAAAACGCGCAGAAAACGCCCTGAAGGAAAGTGAAACACAGTTGTCGAATCTCATAGGCAACCTTCCTGGTATGGTCTATCGATGCCTGCTCGACCGGGATTATACCATGTTGTTTGTGAGCGAAGGTTCACTTAAGGTTACCGGCTACTCGGCAGAGCAATTCACCAGAAAAGAAAATCCGCTTGCCTTTAACGACATTATACTGCCCGAATACCGTGACCCCATTTGGAAAAAATGGGAAAAAACAATCAAGACAGGTGAAGCGTTTGAAGAGCAGTACGAAATATTCGACGCTGATGGAAACATCAGGTGGGTGTGGGAAAGGGGACGTGGTGTATACGACCGGAATGGCAGGCTTATTTTTCTGGAGGGTTACATTGAGGATATTACTGAACGGAAAAAGACCGAAGAAGCCCTTACAGAAGAACACGAACTGATGCAGGCCCTTATGGACAACATTCCCGATACCATCTATTTTAAGGACAAAGAAAGCCGTTTCATCAGGGTGAATTTTTCACAGGCACAAGTGCTTGGCGTTAAAAAGCCTGAGGATGCGGTTGGTAAATCGGACCATGACTTTTTTAACAAGGAACATGCTGATCAGGCGACGAGCGAGGAACAGGAAATGATTAGGACAGGTGACGCCGTAATAAACCAGCATGAACATATCTTAACTTCCCGGGGATGGCGGTGGTTTACGGCAACCAAGGTACCGTTGTATGATAAGTCGGGGAACATTTATGGCCTTGCCGGGGTGTCGCGCGATATCACTGAGCTGAAACATATGGAAGAACTGCTGCGCGATAGCGAACAGCACCTGCGGAAGACAAATGCAGAAAAAGACAAGCTGTTTTCAGTTATTGCACATGACCTGAGGAGCCCGTTCAATTCGTTTATGATGCTCACAGAGATGTTCGTCGACGAGAGCTTTAATATCAGCCTCGATGAAATGAAACGACTGACAGCAACCCTGCACAAATCTGCAGCCAGCTTGTCGGACCTGCTCGAAAACCTGCTCAGTTGGTCGCGTATTCAGCGTGGACTCGCTGTGGTTGAACCCAAGCTAATTCCGGTTAAACAAATTATGCAAAATAACCTGGATTACTTTAACACCCAGATCATTAACAAGAAAATCAACATTGATAACCAAATCGACGATACAATCGGTATTGTGGCTGATGCGAGTATGCTGAGTTCAGTGTTGAGAAACCTCATTTCCAATGCGGTCAAATTCACTCCGCATGGCGGAAAAATAACCCTCGATGCAAAAGAAACTGAGATGGATACAGTGACAATAGTCATTCGTGATTCGGGCATTGGGATACCCGACGATATTCTGCTAAAACTCTTTAGTGTCGAAATTAAAGGTCGCAAAGGAACGGATGGAGAGCCCAGCTCAGGTTTGGGACTCATCCTGGTGAAAGAGTTTGTCGAAATCAACAATGGGACCATTCGTGTTGAAAGCAAGGAAAATGCAGGAACTGCTTTTTATGTCACGCTTCCGGCAACTGAATGAAAAGTGTGATAAAGACATAAATACCAAGTCAGTGTGTGTTTGGCAACACTTTGACAGAATGCAATCACTTAAGCGCCATTTAAAATTACAATGACCAACCCAAACAAGGAAAAACACGATCTGGATGTCAAATTTGTACCATGGCTCCAGCTGCCCAACTACAGGTGCATGACAGATGAAAATGGGTGTATTGCAGAATTGTTTCCATTGACTTTAGGCCTGGCCCAAAGTGAGATTGAGAACGAATCAGGCATATACCTGCCTGTAAATGATCAAATCGCTATCGTGATTATTGCCTTCGGGCAAGATAAACCACATTTTGTGAATGAAGCTGCCTGCCGGCTTTTTGGTTTAACGCATGGTGAGCTATTGGAACATAATTGGCTGGCCTTTTTTAATAAACAGCACGACTGGATTTCAGTGGAGGAACGCGAAGATGATAAGGGCAATAGCTTGAATAACAGTTTGTTTGAATGGCACCTGAAGGCGATAGGAAAAGCATCTTTTTGGGTAGATGCAGCCGTGTATCCGGTCATGATAAACTACATTCCCTGCCATATTGTAGCAATGAAGGATATCACAGCTCGCAAAAACCTGGAACAGAGCCTAAGCGAGAGTACCAATTGGTTTCAGAACCTGATCGAGCTCGCTGTCGATGGCATTCTGATTGGATCGCACGAAGGGTACATCATCGATGCCAACAGTTGTTTCTGTGAGATGACCGGCATCAAACGCAACGATCTGATTGGAAAACACATCACATCGCTCACTTTTACCGAGAAAAGCCTGAAGGAAGCGCCGCTGCGCTTCGATTTGCTACAACAGGGACTGGTGGTGGTGAGCGAGAGGACGCTGCTGCTGCCTGACCAAAGTGAATTAACAGTGGAAATGCGCACCAAAATGATGCCTGATGGTACTTATCAGTCGATCTACAGGGACATCAGTGCCAGGAAGAATGCCGAGGCTGACATCAGAAATAAGAATGAAGAGCTGAATAGACTGAACATGGTAAAAGATCAGCTTTTCAGCATCGTTGCACATGACCTGCGAAGCCCATTTTCTTCATTCCTGGGTTTGGCAGAAGTGATGGCCGACAGCGACACCAACCTGGGTATCGAACGCATGCGCGAGCTATCGCGTAGTTTATATAAGAGTGCATTAAATACTTACGACCTACTAGAAAATCTGCTGGAATGGACACGGATACAACGGGGTCTGTTTAAGCCTGAAATCAGGCTACTGCATGCTGTTGAAATTGGCAATGAGGTGATTTCTAGTCTTGCCGGACTCTGTAGTTCAAAAAATATTGAAATCGTTCAGTTTATTCCGGAAAGCCTATTGGTGCATTCTGATCGGAAAATGATCACCTCCCTGATCAGAAATTTGTTGACCAATGCCATTAAATTTTCATTCCGAAACAGCAAGGTAATCCTGAGAATAGAAGTTTCTAAGGGATCAAAAGTGTTGATTAGCATTCATGATTTTGGCATGGGTATGTCGGAAACCACTTTGAACATGCTGTTTTCAAAGGATGGTGCAAAAGGTAAAAGTGGAACCGAGGGTGAAAAATCATCAGGCCTGGGTATAATGATCTGCAGGCAATTAGTTGAAACCCTTAAAGGTCGCATCTGGGCCGAAAGCGAGCTGGGCCGTGGGAGCACTTTCTTTGTTGAACTGCCGTAGTAATGCGGTTAATTAGGACTAATCATGAATCGATTTGAAGTTAATTTCAGTAGATGAAAAGGAAAACAAACCTGGTTTTCAGATACCTTCCGGCAGCACTGGTTGCGGTAGTGTTTGTTTGGGCTGCAGTCATTGTTTCCAACTATAAGGTGAAGAGCCTTGATCTTCGGCTCAGGCAAGAAATGCATGATGAACTGATTGATTTTGTTGATGCCATTGATCATGACCTGCACTCAAACCTGAGCTTTACCTCATCCGATCAGTTTCACCCGGTTTATCAGCGGATAAACCGCCAGCTTATCGCATTTGTAAATTATTTCCCTGATGCGAGGGTGTATAGCCTGCGGCCAAAGGATGGAAAGCTTGTATATGGGATGTCGAGTAAGATAATGGAAGAAACCTTGCCCGGTAAACCTTTTCTGTATCCGGAAAGTGAAACAGAAAAACTCGTTCATTTGAAGAGCCCCGTAACGATTGGCCCCGTAAATGTTGAAGGCAAGCAAATGATGTCCGCATTTTTTCCGGTAAATGATCCCCGTACAGGAAAAGTACAATATATAATTGGCATGGACTTTCCGGCCGGGAAATACATCATAGCCCTCAATTCACAAAAGAAAGCCTCGGTCTGGTTTGTAGCCATAGCCCTGGTATTGGTGCTGGGCTTTTTTCTGGGCGTGTCACTCCGCGACAGGTTATCACCTGACAAAGCACTAAAATACCGGCATTTTGAAACTATCACAGTAAGTCTGCTGGGTGTCATAATTACGTTAGTTGCCATCCTGATCGTTAGAAACCTCAATGGAGTTGAACGGCAGAAGTATTTCGACCTACAGGCAGCGCAGCAGGCTGCGACCATCCGGCTTGAGTTCAATAAAATACGCGAAAACTTGCGCACAACATCAAACTTCTTTATAAGCAGCAATGAGGTTGATAAAACGGAATTCAAACTGTATACTGAGGAAGTGCTCAGGAATTCCTCGATTGTGGCGCTAGCCTGGCTAAAGCCTGAAGAGCAAGCCAGTAAGACTGAGAAAAATCAGATAAGCGAATTGGCTTCACCCGTTGAGTTACCTCTGGGTAAGCAAACACTCGTTTTCAAATACCTTGAATCCAATGTCGATCCGGGGTTAGCAAAAAATTTCCGGCCTGAGATGTTTAACTTAGTTGACAAAGACATCGAGACGGCCTTTAAAGAAGGAATGACAAACTGCACAGGATTAGTTTACCTGATGGTGAATGGCTCACCAACCCCTATGGTTTTGGTGTTTTATCCTGTATTCAAGACGAAGCATAAAAAAATCAGAACGCTCGATGACCAGGAAGGATTCATGGGATTCATTGTTGCCTTTATAAATATCCAAAACACCATTAACATTTCCCTTGGCCGATTGCAGTGGCTTGGTGAACTCACCACACTGGGAATTGTTGACCTGATGCCCGGCTCAAGCAAAGAACTGATTGCTGCTTACCCACAGTCACATCTGATACATATTGAAAAAGGACCATTTCTCGAGCATCTCGGGAAATTCCCTTACAAGAAGATTCTGCCGTTTTTCATGTGGGGGCGCAGTTTTGCATTAATGGCACACTCAAAGACCACGAACCTCGAACAATTCAGAATTTTGAACACGGTAACCGTGGGTATTATTGGTTTTGTGCTCACGATCATGATCACATTCATCATGTGGTTGCTGAAAAACAGGTGGCTGGTACTTGAGCAGATTGTGTGGCAGCGAACCGCTAAACTAAGTGAAAGAATCAACGACCTCACCTGTCTTAAGCAGGTGAATGAAGCATTGCAGGTAGCAACGGATATTGACTTAATGATTGACCAGCTGCCAGCCATTATATCGAGCGGAATACATGAGAGTCAGAAGGTTGAGCTGCTGCTGTACTCAGGCCGGAGCATTCAAAAACAACAACCTGACAAGGAGGCGTATCATGTCGATATCATTGCCATGGGTGAAAGTGTAGGGCTCATACGTGTGATAAAAGCAACAACATTCATTCAGGAAGAAGAAATCCAACTGCTTAACCAGATCGCCCTCATCCTCGGACGCTGGATTGAACGCTACAGGATTAAAGAAGCCCTCAGGTTGAGCGAAGAAAAGTTCAGGAACCTGATCGAAAACGCCTTTGATGCCATCTATCTTAAAGAAAATGAACGCTACACTTATGTGAATAAATCCTTCATTGAGCTGAGCGGCTTCCTGCCCGGGGAACTCATGGCTGAGGACTTTGATCAGGAAAGACTCCATACTTCATACAGTGTTGAGGTTGACAGGGCAAGGGCTGAGGCCCTGGTAAAAGGGGAGGTGCCGTCGCCACGCTTTGAAACGCAAATCAGAACTAAAACGCTGCAGATCAGGGATATTGAAATCAGTACGGTGTCGTTTGCTGCATTCCCGGATACCATTGTCATGGGGATCATTCACGACATCACTGAAAGAAAACTGGCTGACATTGCACTGAAAAACAGTGAAGAAGCGCTGCAGATTCAGAATGAAGAATTGATGGACCTGAACCTCGAATTGCTTGAGTCGAATAACAAAATCAAGAGCATGAACGAAGCTTTGGTGCGCGCAAAAGATATGGCCGAAGAAAGCGATAAACTGAAAACAGCCTTTTTGAGCAATATCTCACATGAATTACGGACACCATTGAACGGCATCATTGGCGCCACCAACCTGATTACCGACCCGACATTACCAAACGAAAACAAGCGAGAAGTAGAGGCGATCATCGAACGCAGCACTGCGCGCCTAATCCGGACCATTACAGCGTATATGGATATTTCGATGCTAAACTCCGGAACAATGCCCTTGATTATCACCAACCAATACGTCAGCGAAGGAGGTATGCAATATGTTATTGATGAAGCCGCTAAAGCCTGTGACTTGAAAGGCCTTGAATTTGAGGTCCATATACCTGCTGAATGCACGAAACTTGTTTTAAGCACCGACCACGGACTGTTGGTGAAAATGCTCGAACATTTACTCGAAAATGCCGTAAAATTTACTGATAGGGGAAAAATCACTTTCTCATATAGCCTGCAAAACGGACTGTTTCAAATGGAGGTATCAGACACCGGTATTGGAATTGACAAGGACTCACACGCGAAAATATTTGAAGTGTTTATGCAGGAAGACCAAAGTCACATCAGAAGGTTCGATGGCAACGGACTTGGATTGTCGATATGCAACAAAATATGTCAGTTACTCAATGGAAATATATTTTTTGAGTCAGAAAAGGAGAAAGGCTCAAAATTTACTCTAACTTTACCTGTTTCGCAAACAAAACAGGCCAGGGAAAAAGAGTCGGATGGTGGAGATCAATTCGTTAGTGAGCTTGAAAACCCACTGGTTTTGGTTGCTGAGGATGAAGATTCAAATTTCAAGGTGATTGAAATGTTGTTAAAAAACAAAATTAACGCAAGGGTTATCAGGGCCAGAGATGGCCATGATGCCGTGGAAAAATGTAAGGAAAATCCTGGACTGAAAATGGTATTTATGGACATAAAGATGCCGTTGATGGATGGTTTTGAGGCAACCCGGCTGATAAAATCCTTATTTCCTGATATCCCTGTCATTGCAATGACTGCCTATGGCAACCATGGCGATGAACAATTGATTCTTGATGCAGGCTGCGATGCCTACCTTGCCAAACCATTCAAACTGAATGATGTACTGCGAAAGATCAACAAGTTTATCATATTAAAATCCTGATTACCAATGAAACAACCATTCCTGGGCTTTGTTGTTCATCTGACATTATTTCTGGTACCTATGCTATACAAAGGTAGTGCTGTTGGTCAGGAAGTAGAAAGCAGTAATTCAATAGATTTATCAATGAACGTTGATTTGACCTCCCAGTATTTGTGGCGGGGTTTGGTATTGTCCAATGGACCTGCGATTCAGCCAGGCGTAGAAATGTCCTTAAATAAGTTCAGTGTGGGTGCCTGGGGCTCTGCTGCTTTTCAGGCTCACGACAGCAAAGAAGTTGACCTTTATCTTGCCTATACACTTAGCGCTTTTAAGTTAACGGTGCTTGATTATTACTATTATGCCGATACCGTTATTGCCGATTATTTCAATTACAAAAAAGACCAGTCTTCACATGTTATCGAAGGAGTGATTGAATTCACCGGAACAGAAAAAATACCTTTCAGGCTGCTTGCCGGTCTTAATTTGTTTAACGACAGAAATAACTCAGCCTATTTTGAATTGGCCTGGCTGACGGCTGTCGGAGCAACCAATGTTGAAGTGTTGGCAGGATACACTCCTCAGGTAGGGTATTATCATCCTGACAGGAAAGGATTTACCAATGTGGGCATAAACATGAACAGGGAATATGCAATAAACCAGGAGCTGACAATGCCGCTAAGACTTTCCTTGACATATTCGCCTTTGATCAGGCAGACTCACCTTGTGCTTATTATAGGACTCTATTAGTATGGGAACACAACGTAAAATTTCGGTTTTCGCCCTTGCAATAGTGCTGATCGCGATTATTGTGAGCGTTTTTGCGTTTAAGTCAAACCAGAAACGGGAACGCCTGATCACTGATTATAACCAGGCCCAGCTGATACAATCCATGGAAGCCATGATCAGTTCACAGCAATCGAAGGTTTACCAGGTTGTATACGACTATACCTATTGGGATGATATTGTGGCATATGCGCAGAATCCTGACACGCAATGGGGAAAGGAAAACCTCAGCAGTATTCTGGCTTCCTTCCATTTTCACGGCGTATGGCTGCTAAATGCCAAAAAGGTTCCGGTCTATCGTGATTTCATTGAAATCGACAACATCCTGTCGAGGTTATCCTTCAATGAGAGAATGCTGAACGACCTGCACCGCGACCGGGCAATCAGCTATTTTATTGCCATTGATAGTGTCTTGTATTTTATTCAGGGAGCCACCATACACCCAACCAATGACCCCAAAAAATTGAGTGAGCCCCAGGGCTATTTCTTCCTGGCCGAAAGGTGGGACAAAGAAATGTTGCAGTCTTATGAGGCCATAACCGGATGCGATATCAATGTTTTCGTCGGAAAGCCTTCATTGAAACACAATCAACAGGCTGATGAAGTTACGGCATTGCATACTTTCCATAATTACCTCCATGAAGAAGTGGGCTATGTGAAGTTCAACAGGGTGATGGCTTTTATGACCTTATACAAAAAGCTGTCAACACAAATGTTGATACTCTACTTATTCAGTGTAGTCGGCATACTACTGATCATTACTTTTTTATTATCGCGCCTTGTAAGCCGCCCACTGCGCATGGTAAGTGAAATCATCGAACAAGAGGATATGCGGAAAATGCCTGAATTAAAAAAGAACAGCCGCGATTTTGAAAGAATTGGTAACATCATAGAACAGTTTGTCAAGCAAAAAAATGAACTTGTGCAAGCCATGGAATTGGTGAAGGCCAGCGACCGGCTGAAATCCGATTTTCTCAATAACATTTCTCATGAAGTCCGTACACCCCTGAACGGCATTCTCGGTGCGTCAACCTTGCTCTCTGATCCGGTAATTCCTTCTGAAGGAAGGGAGGAGCTCATTTGGATCATGAACCAGAGCACAAGGCGGTTGTTGCGCACGATTACGCAATACATGGATATTTCGTTGCTGAACACCGACAATATGCCTGTTGAAATGGCCGATATCGAACTCGATAACTTGCTTGCCACTTTTGTTGACGAGTTCAGGGAAGAGGCTTTGCAAAAACACCTGTTGTTTGAACTGCATTTTCCGGCAGAGCATCATGGTTTACGCATTCACACCGACAACAACCTGCTTGAGAAAGTGCTGGTTCACCTGCTCGACAATGCTGTAAAATTTACCGAAACAGGAAAGATCCTGTTTGGTTATAACATCACATCCGGAAAAATCGAATTTTTTGTAAGTGACACCGGTATCGGTATTGCTCCCTCAATTCAGGATAAGGTGTTTGGATTTTTTATACAGGAGGACTCAAGCAAAATGCGCAAGTTCGATGGCAGCGGGCTTGGACTTGCCATTTGCAGGAAAATTTGTGTTTTGCTGAACGGAAACATTCGGTTTGAATCGGAAAAAGGCAGCGGAACCACATTTTATGTTTCAATGCCCTTCGACGAAAAGCAGCCTTTATTGCTTCAGGAAACTGCTGTTTCTTTTGCTGAACTGCCCGCAATAAGCCCGGTGATTCTGGTGGCAGAAGACGAAGAGTCTAACTTTCAGGTGTTGGAGGTTCTTCTGAAACGCAAACTGAATGCCACCGTTATACGTGCTATCAACGGAGAGCAGGCTGTGTATCATTGTCGCAACAGAAAGGATATCCAACTGGTGTTCATGGACATTAAAATGCCAGTGATGGATGGTTTGCAGGCTACCCGTGAAATAAAATTTATACGGGATGATTTGCCCATCATTGCATTGACTGCATTTGGAATGTCGGGCGACGAAAAAAGGGCTTCCGATGCCGGTTGCAATGATTATATCGCCAAACCTTTCAAGTCGAAGTTAGTGATCGATTGTGCAATTAAATGGCTAGGTTGGACAACACAGTAATTGTCAGCTCTGGAGGGAAATAGACAAAAATTTGATCAGCATGCAGTAAACGCCAATGCAAAAAAATGAACCTAACCCTGGTTGATGCCGGAACTATGCTTACAAAAACCAACTAGACACGCTTCATGGATGTATTGAATAGCCTTGTGCCAAACATATTGGCGCTGTCGCTGATATTTCCTGCGACCTTATCCACGATTTTGGTAATCGAAGCGTTGAAACCAAGGTATGCTCCACGCGGAAAAAACTTTGCCTTATTGATGCTCAGCATTGCCATTTGGTCAGCTGCCTATGGGCTGGAACTGGCCAGTACTGACATGGCTGATATGCTTTTTTGGCTAAAGGTTGAATATCTGGGAATCCCATTTGTTTCAGTACTGATGTTATTTGTCATTCAACAATTTGCAGCCCTTGATCAGGTATCAGACAAAAAGCGCTCATTGTATCTGCTCATCATTCCATTAATTACCTTGATACTTTCTTTAACCAATGAGTATCACCACCTTTATTACTCAGGAATCGGTGTACAACCGGATGGAAACATGTCGCGCTTGGTGCTTGATTTTGGCCCATGGTATTATGTTCATGTGTGTTATGCATACGGCATCATAATATATGCGCTGTTTGTGTTGGTTCGTAAAATCTTTTATAACCGTTCATTATTTCGGAAACAACTGCTTTTCCTGTTGTTTGCCGTGCTG
Source organism: Bacteroidota bacterium (assembly GCA_018816765.1). Lineage (GTDB taxonomy): Bacteria > Bacteroidota > Bacteroidia > Bacteroidales > F082 > UBA6192. The sequence goes on along the minus strand of JAHIUX010000090.1, from coordinate 19,417 downwards.
ATTCCGGCACTCGTTTTTACAGTTTATTTTCTGGGTTTAATGCCCATTGAAAACCTTGATCCAACGCCATTTGCGTTTGCATTATCCGGCCTGGCCATGTCGGTGAGCATACTGCGCTTTCGCATGCTTGACCTGATGCCGATTGCCCGCGAGCATATTTTTCAGAGCATGGGCGATGGGTTGATTGTTTTCGATAAAAAGCACCGCCTCGTCGATTGCAACCCCATCGCCTTAAAAATGTTTGGATGGGAGCATGTGCCTTTTGGAGAATCCATCGATACTGTCTGGGTGAACTTTCCTCAGATGATTGCATTGTTTGATGAAACAACGGTAAATAATATTGAGGTAATAGATCATTCAAGGCAGGAAGAAAAATGCTATCTCACCTCAGTTTCCGAAATTCTTGACCACAAACAGGGTGTTGTCGGGCACTTGCTGATCATACATGATATTACCCAAAGGCACCTCTTGCAGGAGAAGGTGCGGCATAATGAAGAAAAACTGCGGCTGTTAAACGCTGAAAAGGATAAGCTTTTTTCGATTATCGGCCACGACCTTCGGGGCCCAATCGGTTCATTCATTGGGCTTACCGAGATGTTTATGGATGACACTTACGAGGTTACGCCTGAAGAGATGAAATCGATCGCAAGTACCATGAACCAATCGGCTAAAACCCTGCAGAACCTGCTCGAAAATTTGCTGGAATGGGCAAAAATGCAAAGAGAGGAAGTGCAGGTGATAAAAGTGAACGTTGCACTTGCAGAAGTTTTTGACCGTGCCTTCCGGCTGCTGAGTGAAATGGCACAGGAAAAAGAGCTAACGACAGAAAACCGGATACCAGCAGGGTTTTCAGTCTGCTTCGATCAAAATATGCTGTTTACCATAGCCCGAAACCTGCTTTCCAATGCACTGAAGTTCACGCCAAAGGGAGGTCTGGTTTTTGTTGATCTTCAGTCAGACGCAGGTCAGATCGTCTTCAGGGTGTGTGACAATGGAATTGGGATGCCTCCCGGGATGCTTGACAAGCTGTTTATGTTTGATGAATCCATTGGCCGGCCAGGCACCGAAGGTGAGGCGAGCTCTGGCCTTGGCCTCAAACTTTGCAAGGAGTTTGTTGAACGAAACGGCGGACAGCTATTGGTTAACAGTGAAGTAAACAAGGGAACTTGTTTTTCGATCGTGCTGCCATAAGAATTATAAGCGGCGGGCAGATTACCAACCAAGCTTGAACTGTCCGTTTCATAAATCCTTAAGCAATTCAGTGAAGAGTCGGGTCAGGTCTTTCTCAGCCAGGCTGGCGTTGGCCACCAGCTGATCGAGGGTGATGGGATGAAGGTTGTCGGGATCGCAAAGGTCGGTGACAACAGAAATGGCTACTACCGGCAGTTTCATGTGGTTGGCCACGATAACCTCAGGCACTGTCGACATGCCAACAACATCGGCGCCCGCCATGCGCAGAAAGCGATATTCAGCCCGGGTTTCTAGGCTGGGACCAATCCAGGCAGCATAAACGCCTTCGTGCAAGGTGATGCCTTCGCGTTGGGCGATCGCTTTCAGCTTTCCGTTGATATTTTTATCGTACGGACTGCTCATGTCCGGAAACCTGACACCCATTTCGCTGATGTTTGGGCCGACAAGCGGATTTGTAGGCAGAAAATTGATGTGGTCGTCGAGCAACATCAGCGATGCGGCTTTGTAAGCCTGATTGAGTGCACCACAGGCATTCGAAACCAGCAATTCACTTATGCCCAGCATCTTCATCACGCGGACAGGAAAGGTGATTTGCTGCATCGTATAACCTTCATAGAAATGAAAACGTCCGCTCATCACCACAACCTGCCTGTTGCCGAGCTTGCCAAATACAAGCTTGCCACGGTGCGACTCAACCGTTGGTTCAACAAAATGTGGAATATCAGCGTAATCCAGTGTGTGTTCAACCTGTACCTGTTTCACAATGCGGCCTAAGCCTGTGCCTAAAATGATGCCGGTTTGTGGTGCGGTAACGCCTTGTGATTGTATGAAGCGAACCGCTTCGTTGATTTGAGCAAACATCTTTTTTTAACGAAGGTATGCATTTATGCGTTTCAAAAGTCGGTCGGCCCGGGATTCAACAAAAACAGCCCTGTTTTGTTATGTTGTAAAAGAAACAATGAAGTACATCGCACAATTGTCCATATTGATCCTGTTCTATCCCCTCGGTATGACCGCCTGTGCGCAGGAAGCGGCCAGGGACACAGGCTCCGTTAAACAATATCAAATACCTGATCAAATGATTGTTAAAATAGAAAAAACAGAGGCTGAATGGAAGGCGGAACTGGGCGAAGAAAAGTACCGTGTACTCAGGCAATGCAGTACCGAACCCCCATTTACAGGCAAGTACTACAACCACAAAGAAAAGGGCACATACCACTGCGCTGGCTGTGGTGCCTCGCTTTTCACTTCAAATGCCAAATATGAGTCTGGTTCAGGATGGCCCAGCTTTTTCGAAGCACTCGACAAAAGCAAGATTACCGAAACTCGCGATACCAGTTACGGGATGGTGAGGGTCGAAATCAAGTGTGCTGCCTGCGGCGGACACCTCGGACATGTATTTCCCGATGGACCAAAACCCACCGGAATGCGGTATTGTGTGAATTCGGCTGCCCTTGAGTTCCATAAAGCTACGGATAAGGAATGAGCTAAATCGCATCAAATGTGGTAAATGCTGGTTGAAAGAAGCATTTATCAGGGCAGCAACCGCTGGATATTGATCAGGGCATCCATTAGCGAACCCAGTTGTTTTTGCTTCATGGATGGCATTACGAAGGCATTGGTGCTACGAAAATATTTTGTTTTTTTTCCTGTTGTTGCCCGCTCAATGCAATTCTGATCGAACCTGCAAGGCAGAAAAATGGCGTAATAATCCGACTTTTCAACCTGAACGACTTCTGCTTTTTCAAAGTCAATATCGCGCAAATCGAAAGCAAACCGCACCGTAAATGTACTGTCCCACTGTTCAACAACGCCATCTTTGGTAATCTGACATCGTGCATCACCTTCGGGATAACTTACGGCCATGAGCTCATCAAAGGTACGCATGGCGTTTACCATTTTCACCTGTGAGGCACTGTACTGTGCCCATACCGGCTGAATACCCAACACGAAAACCAACAATACCAACCAGAAAGTTTTCATGATAATAAAATGATTATTGTTCATTTATAGTTGTTTAAGCTGTCGTTTGTGCCAATACAGGCGAAGGTCGTTTTTGATTTCAGGAGCAAGCAAAAATAAACCAAGCAAATTGGGAAAAGCCATGCACAGCACCATCATATCCGAGAAGTCCATGACTGGACCCAAGTCCGCTGAAGAACCAATTACAATGCATACCAGAAAAAATACATTGAACATATTGTTGGTTACCTTGCGCGAGCCAAACACCTTTTCGCCCCATTTTCCAAACAGAAAATCAAAGCCTTTCATGCCATAATACGACCATGAAATCATGGTGCTGAATGCAAACAGGCTCACTGCCAGCAGCAACACATACGGAAACCAGGAAATCACCGAGCCGTAAGCAGCCGAAGTGAGCTGAACGCCCTGAATGCCTTCAAATTGCTTATACACGCCGGTGTAGATGATGACAAGTGCTGTCATTGTACAAATGATGACGGTATCGATAAAAGGCTCGAGTAGCGCCACAATTCCTTCGCTTACAGGCTCATTTGTTTTGGCAGTGGCATGTGCAATGGAAGCAGAGCCGACACCTGCTTCGTTGGAAAAGGCACCCCGCTGAAAACCAAAGATCAACACACCAATAAAGCCACCACGCATGGCTTCGGCAGAAAAAGCGCCGTTCCAGATCAGTTGCAGCACATGGCCGGTATCATTAATGTGCATCATGATGATCACCATGGAGGCGCCAACATAAATCAGGGCCATGAAAGGAACCACCATCGAGGTTACCCTGGCGATGCTTTTTATTCCGCCAATGATCACTGCCCCGACAAGCAGGGCCATGGCGATGCCATACCAGAAACCGAAATCACTGATGCCAGGAAAAAACGTGGCGAATTGCTCAAAAGCCTGATTGGCCTGCAGCATATTGCCACCGCCTACTGACCCGCCAATGGCCATCAGCGAAAACAGAAACGCCAGCACTATCCCCGTTTTTCGCAGGCCTTTGTTGGCCAGACCGTGTTTCAGGTAATACATTGCTCCTCCTGAAACCTGTCCCTGCGCATCTATCTTCCTGTATTTCAGCCCAAGACTGCACTCGCTGAATTTTAGCGACATACCCAGCAAACCTGCCATAATCATCCATAAGGTTGCACCGGGACCTCCGATGGAAATGGCTACCGCAACGCCGGCAATATTTCCCAAACCAACGGTTGCAGATAAGGCTGTTGTAAGGGCTTGAAAATGGCTGACTTCTCCTTTCGTGCCAGGCTTGTCGTACTTGCCCATGATCAGGCCGATGGCATGCCTGAAGGCACGCACATTGATGAAACGCAAATAGACGGTAAAAAACAAGCCGCCTGAAATTAGCCAAACAACAATGAGCTTGAGTGGGGCAGTTACGGGTTTGTCGTTTTCATCCAAAACGGGTTTGCCATCAGTGTCGTAAACCTGTTGGTCGTATATTCCTACAGCATGAAAAGGATCCCAGAATAGCACCTGACTAAGTGCCGCCACAAAAGGTTCAAACACCTGGTTGATGCGCACTGATATGGTGTGTTCCTGCTGTGCTACCGTGTCGGCTTGCTGAGCAGGCTGTGCCACAGCCAGACTAAGCGTTACGATTAAAAGCAGCAAAGTCAGCAACACACGGTTCATGGCTTACTTTTTAATTTTACTCATGGCATCAAAATAGTCCCTGGTTTCTTTTACAATAACCGATGAAAGCAACAACATGGCTATCAGGTTGGGAATGGTCATAAAGGTAATCACCATATCAACAAAATGCCAAACAATGTCGATACCCCATACCGAGCCAAAGAATACAAACAGGCCATAAATGTATAAATAAGGTTTGATCGCTTTTTCACCAATCAGGTAAATTGCAGCGCGTGAGCCATAATAAGACCAGCTGATGATGGTTGAAAAGGCAAACAGTAACAAACTGATGGCAATGATGTGTCCGCCCATACCGTCGATACCAAAACGGTGCAGGCCGATGTTCATGGCGTCGACGGTCATGCCAACACCCTTGGCACCTGTTTGCCACGAATCTGTTACAATGATCATGAGGGCGGTCATGGTGCAAATCACGATGGTGTCGATCATGGGTTCGAGCAAGGCGACAATCCCTTCGCGAGCCGGATAAATGGTCTTTGCCGCCGCGTGGGCGATAGGAGCAGAGCCCTGGCCAGCCTCGTTGCTGAACAATCCCCTGCGTACACCCCAGATCAGTGTCATGATGAAGGTTGATCCGACAAAGCCGCCTGCAGCAGCTGTTCCGGTGAAAGCGCCTGTGATGATTTGCGCGAAGGCGTGCGGTATCTGATCAGCCATGGAGAACAGCACGGTCAGGGTGGCGATGATGTATATGGCGGCCATAAACGGAACAAGGCGCGATGTGACATCGGCGATTCGCTTGATGCCACCGATCACAACGAGTAAGGTTAGTGAGGTAACTACAATTCCCGAAATCCAGGTTGGAATCTGATAGCTCGTGAAAAGCGCATCCGACATTGAATTGGATTGCGCCATATTGCCGGTTCCCAACGAACACAAAATGGTTGCACTGGCAAAGACCAGCGCCAACACCTTGGCCCAACGGCCGATCTTTTCTTTCAGGCCCAGCTCCATATAATACATGGGGCCGCCCGACACAGTGCCATCACTGTTAAACTGGCGGTATTTCTGCGCCAGTGTGCATTCCCCGTATTTCAGCGTCATTCCCAGAAAGCCGGTGATCCATATCCAAAACACGGCGCCAGGCCCACCAAGGTAAATGGCAAGTGCAACACCTACAATATTTCCGGTTCCGACAGTGGCCGAAAGCGCCGTCGTTAGTGCCTTAAAATGATTTACATCGCCCTCGGCATGCTTGCTGTCGTATTTTCCTCTCACTACATTGATGGCGTGACCTATCTTGGTGAGATTGAGAAAATTAAGCCTGAATGAAAACCAGATTCCTGTGGGGATAAGCAAACCCAGAATCAGATAACCGCCAACATAGTCATTGTAGCCTTGAATTAATTGGTCGATGAATTGTAAGATGTTGTTCATGCGTTTTAAATTGAAAAAATGATGGTTGAGGCTGCTGGGTCTTTTGCGCTGATCTGTTGAAGCATCCCCAAAGCCTGTATACAAATATTGGAAAAAACCGGCTGAGCCACAACACTTATCTGCACATCTTATGAATGCACCTTGTTAATTGGTTGATAGTCAAACAAAATGGTGTTGATTAAATCCACTGGTAAGCCAGATTCAGCCCTTGCTTTTGATTAATACATGGCCGATATGACAATCGAGGCATTGCTTTGGTTTGCAATATTCGTTTTTCAAATGGAGCAAAGCCTGTGATTGCAAGGCGTTCGTGGCTTTAATCCCGAGCGGGCCAAACAGTTTCGTAATATGGTTCGATTCGGGTGGCATTTCCTCAAGCAACAGCAGGGCCTTGTCGATGAAAGCAACATCGCTTTTCACCTGGCCATAAGCAAACAGTAATTGTACTACACTATTGATGATAAGCAGGTTAATAGCTTCTTGTCCAAGGCGTTTTTTGGTATTGCCACTGCTGTGTTCAAAACGGAAATGGGTATCCCAGTAGGATGAGGCACTCACACTGAACATGGCTTCTAGGTCCGACTTGTTTCTGACTGCAAGGATGTTTGAGAAGACCTGGCCATTGGCATGTATCAGGGCTGCCATTTGTGCCAGTCTGATGGTAGGAAAGTTTGCCGGCCGCATCCTGAGAAATTTCCATAACTCGGGTTTTAATGGTTTCAGATGATACTTTGCCGCCAGGAATACAAATTCTTTCTGAAGTTTTAAAGGATATGCTTCGGTGAAAGGACCGCCGAGCAGGCCTGCCTGTCCAAGCAGCAAGGCTTCAAGTTGCACCAGCTGATCCGCGTGCTTAAGCAGCAGCCTGAAGGGCAGCGAAGCTGACAGCATCTCACAGGGAAGCTCGTTCACCTTAAAGCCAAAATTTGACATGAATACCCTGTATGCGACCTCTTCCCAGTCGTTTCCGGTTTGCTCCAGCATCGCCTGAAGGCGCATGGTTTTCTTTTCCAGCCGCCCGGCCATCATCCTGTCGAGCCAGGCCAGCACGGTGAAAGGCTGCACGGTGTTCAGGCTTCCTGCACAGGCAATTTCATGCTTGCTGTCGATAAAAGAACGGTAACGCAGCAGTATGGATTCATCAAATTTTCCCATGACCTCAAGGGTTGGTATGGATTGACGGCTTGCCGAGTAAACTTCCTGGTCAGCAGCGTAAACCACATGCAGTATCAGGTTGTCGTAGGCCTTGTCGGTGTGGTGGTTATGTTTGTAGAAATCTGATGCATTGAGGTGTATTTCGACATTGCCGGCCCAAAGCGTGTCGTCGAGCCTGATGCGGGCGTTCAGAAAGTCGGGGCCCGCATTGGTGTTTCTTGATCCCGGGTGGAGTATTTCCAGTTGTTGGCCATTGGTAGTCGCAAATGGGCCTTTCAACAATTTATTTTCCCAGAGATAGATGAGGAAAATCTCTTTCATGACCTGGTGAATTTACAGCCACAAGATAAGAAAAATCAGGTTAAACAGTTGCACTACAACATGAAAAGGAAAAAAAATATTTATCTCGTCTGGCTGTTTATTTGTGCAGATATTCATGCGGTGTCCCGGTGCTGTGAATTTGTTGAAATGGCGCTTGCATTAGCGTGATATAATTGCTTATTTTTGTGAAGTTGTCCGTAAAACGATTTGATCCTACGCATGGCCGATACCAGCACCCTGATAGCAGGAATTGAGTTTAAAATCAGAAAACTGGTTGAGCGTCAGGCCTTACTGGATGAGAAAGTTAAAGGACTTGAGCATGAAAATAACAGCTTGAAACAAACAATTGCACAGCAAAAAGAAACCATAAATCAATTAACAAACCAAAATAACACGAACACGATTATTCAATCACTCGGGAGAGAGAAGGAATCTATTGAAGAAAGCAGAAAGAAAATTCGACAGGTGATGCATGAAATTGATTTTTGTTTGGATCTGTTGAATAAATAAAATAGGCATTGCAAAACGGATGGAAAATATTTCGATCAATATACAGGTTGCTGACAGGCCGTTTCGCCTCACGGTATCGCGTGACGAAGAAGAGCGGGTGCGTAAGGCGGCCAGTATCCTTAATGAAAAGATCAGGGAATATAGCAAAACCTATGCTTACAACGATAAGCAGGATTTGTTGGCCATGGCAGCACTGCAATACACAGTGGCTGCATTGAAATTTGAGGCGGAGGTCGAATTCAGGGATAACCACCTGGAACAAAAACTGGTCGATATTGACACGATTTTGACAAACCAAACGTTATAGTTGCAAAGAAAGCAGTTCTTTGAAGAATTATTGCCCGCTTAACCCAATTACGATTGTAAACTCAACATTACAATTATAAAGGGTTCACTCATTGGTCATTAGAACAGGCCTTACCCTGCTTGCAGGGAATATGCTTTGGCATAACATTGGAAGTTCGCGGGGCCAGGTAGCCCAAAGCGTGTTTAGAGGGGTTTACCAACTCCTTGGGTTAATGCGGGCTTTTTTTTCCTTACTCCCGGGTTTTATTCATTAATACATAAAACCATGGGACAAATTATTATCTATGTTGCATTTATCCTGGCTGGAGCCGGCGCCGGAGTAGCGCTCGCCACTACAGTCATGCGGAAATCATTGCTCAAAAAGGGCGAGGTTTTGCTTGAAGAAGCCAGAGAAAAAGCAGAAGTGCTGAAAAAAGAAAGAATTCTGCAGGCAAAGGAAAAATTCCTGCAACTTAAGGCTGAACACGAAAGCGTTGTAAATGAGAAGAACTCGGCTTTGCAAAAGGCTGAAAACCGCATGCAGCAAAAGGAACAGTCGTATGCACAAAAAATGGACGAATACCAGCGCAAACAACGCGAACTCCAAAACCAGACACAAAGCCTGAATAGCCAACTAGAAAACCTGAACAAGCGACAGGCCGATCTGGACAAAATGCATGAAGAACATGTGAAACAACTTGAGCTGATCTCGGGCATGTCCGGCAGCGAAGCCAAGGAACAACTCATTGAGTCGATGCGCGATGAAGCAACTGCCGAAGCCATGACCCTGATCAGAGACATCGTTGACGAAGCCAAGCTTACGGCCAACACCGAAGCAAAGAAAATTGTGATCGAGACAATTCAGCGAACCGCTGCCGAGCACGCCATCGAAAATACCGTCACGGTGTTCAATATCGAAAGCGACGAAATCAAAGGCCGGATCATTGGCCGTGAAGGCCGCAACATCAGGGCGCTCGAAGCCCTCACAGGCGTGGAAATTATCATCGACGACAGCCCCGACGCCATCCTCTTGTCGGGCTTCGACCCGGTGCGCCGCGAAATAGCCCGCTTGTCGCTGCACAAGCTCGTTACCGATGGCCGTATTCACCCGGCCCGAATTGAGGAAGTGGTGAAGAAAACCGAGAAACAGATCGAACAGGAAATCCTCGAAACGGGTAAAAGAACGGTGATCGACCTGGGAATCCATAACCTGCATGGCGAACTGATCAAGATGATCGGCCGCATGAAATACCGCTCCTCTTACGGACAAAACCTGTTGCAGCACTCCATCGAAGTGGCCAACCTGAGCGCCACCATGGCTGCCGAGCTTGGGCTGAACATCAAGGCGGCAAAACGGGCCGGACTGTTGCACGATATTGGCAAAGTGGCTGAGAATGAAGCCGAATTGCCCCACGCTATCCTTGGGATGAAGATAGCTGAAAAGTTCAAGGAAAAACAGGATATCTGCAATGCCATTGGCGCCCACCACGATGAAATCGAGATGGAAACACTCATTGCTCCCATCGTGCAGGTATGTGATGCCATCTCAGGTGCGCGCCCCGGTGCACGTCGCGAAGTGGTTGAAGCCTACATCCAGCGACTGAAAAAACTCGAAGAAATGGCACTGGCCTATCCGGGTGTTGTGAAAACCTACGCCATACAGGCCGGACGTGAACTGCGGGTAATCGTTGGCTCTGATAAGGTTTCTGACAACGATGCCGATAAGCTGGCCTATGATCTTTCGCGGAAGATCCAAAGTGAAATGACCTATCCCGGGCAGATAAAGATCACCGTGATCAGAGAAACCCGGGCCATCAGCTATGCGAAATAGATGTTTTTAACCGTTTTATAACAAATTAATCATTTTATTTATGAAAAAACCCTCAATCCTGATTGTCCTGATGCTTGCCTGTGCAGGCCTGTTCGCCCAGAGCCCGGTTGGTGTTGGCGAAAAACAGATTAACTTTGGAGCCGGATTTTCTTCTTCAGGTATTCCTATCTATGTTGGGATGGATTTTGGCGTGCACCCCGATATTAGTGTCGGATTTAACGCCTCTCTCAGGTCATATGGTTCTGAATGGGCTGGTAATGACTACAATTTTACCGCCATCGGAATCATAGGAAACGGTAATTATCACTTCAACCGTATACTCAATATTCCACAACCCTGGGATGTTTATGCAGGTTTAAGTCTTGGTTATGTAATCGTCAGTGCCCCATCAGGTTATGGTGGTAGTGTTGGTTCTGACTTTGGTCTTGAAGCGCAGATAGGCGGACGTTACTATTGGAACGACCGTTGGGCAATCAACCTTCAGTTCGGCGGTGGAAACGTTGTTTCCGGCACCCTGATCGGAGTAACCTACAAACTTTAATTTGCCAGCAAATACGCTTAACAAAAGAAAACCCGTCCCGTTGTTTACGAGGCGGGTTTTTTTATATGCAATGACACCTGGTTTGGACGATTATTCTTCGTTCATTTCTTCAAACGACCTGATCAGCTCTTCAGGCGATTTACCCATATTTTGCAGTGCGATGTGTGCATCGTCAATGAAATCATGTTCCGGGTATTCTGTAATAAACTGCTCGTAATACTTCTTTGCCGTGGCAGTATCGTTCAACTGCTCTTCATAAACAAACGCCTTTAGAAAAAGGCTGAGTCCGGTTTTGTCCGATTGGGGATAGGTGGTGATGATTTTATCGAGCAGCCTCACCGTACGATCAACATTGGAAAGGTTGATGGATAAATCGGCTGCAATGAACAGGTATTGTGGCGCCATGGTGTCAGTAGGCATCGAGTCGACAAGTGCTTCATAGCATCCGATGAGTTCGTTGGCCTTATCGGCCGATAACACCCCGTCAGCGTTATACAAGCTATCCTGCAACAGCTCGATGCGCTGTGCAAGGCCTTTGGGTTGTTCCTTCTTTTGGCTGCACCCACCAATGATGAGGATGCTGAACAGGGCTAAGAATACAACAATGTGTTTCATTTTGGTTTTGATTAATGTTAACGGCTTCGTTTTTTTAGGTTTGGAAAAATCATCCTGTAATCCACTTCTACCTTTCCAGTCGAAATATCTCTCAGTTTCCCTTTTAACAGCATCCGCCTGAGGTTATTCAGCCTGTCGACGTATAAAATCCCATCAATATGATCATATTCATGCTGAATGATCCTTGCCACAAAGCCTTGGTATGACTCCGTGTGGGCTACGAAATTCTCATCGAGGTAATTCATCACAAGCGTTGGCTTGCGCGACACATCTTCATTCATCCCTGGCAGGCTCAGGCATCCTTCGCTCATCACTACTTCTTCGCCGGTTTCTTCGGTAATATGGGCATTGATGAACACCTTTTTGAAATTGGCTGTTTCAGGATGATCTTCTGCATAAACTGTGGCATCGATGATAAACAACCTGATCGATTTATTCACCTGTGGTGCCGCCAGGCCAACACCACTTGCCTGATACATCGTTTCCCACATATCAGCGATAAGCTTGTCAAGGTTGGGATAATCAGGCGTAATATCTGCAGCAACTTTTTTTAGTGTAGGGTGTCCGTAGGCGACAATGGGCAGTATCATGGGTAAGTTTAGTTAACGGTTGATAAACTCGAGATAGGATTGCAGGATGAGCGTAGCGCTGATGGTATCTACCAGGGCCTTGTCCTGCCTGCGTTTGCGGCTTAAACCGGCGTCGATCATGCTTTGAAAGGCCATTTTAGAGGTAAAGCGTTCATCGTATCTTTCGATACGCATTGCCGGAAAAGCGGCCTTCAGTTTCAATACAAAAGGTTCTGTGAATCGGGAAGCGTCAGAAGCATTGTTTTGCATATCCTTTGGTTCGCCAACAACCACACGGTCAACCTGCTCCGTATTAAAATAGGCAGACAGGAAAGCCAGTAACTGATGGCTGGGAACTGTCTCAAGCCCTGTGGCAATCAGCTGCATGGGGTCGGTTACCGCGATACCGCTACGCTTTTGTCCGTAATCGATGGCCATGATCCGACCCATAAGTTGTTGTGTGTGTGTTTAACGAAGGCAAAATTAGGAAGAAAATTCCAATACGGCCTGATTTCGCCAATCACAACTTAGCTGCCTTTTGTACCTTAGCCCGAAATTTGCGCATATGGAAAAGCTAAAGGAATCGATAGAAGCAGTTTGGAACAACAGGGAACTCTTAAAATCAATCCATTACCAAATCGCCATCGAATCTGTTGTTGATCTGCTCGACAAGGGTCAACTGCGTGTGGCATCGCCGCACGAGGGCGAATGGAAAGTGAACGAATGGGTAAAAAAGGCCGTTATCCTCTACTTCCCTTTGCGGCAGATGGAAACCCTGGAGGCAGGAATCATGGAGTTTCATGACAAGATTCCGCTGAAGCACAACTATAAGGAGCTAGGTGTGAGGGTCGTTCCGCATGCAGTTGCGCGATATGGCGCTTTCATGTCTTCCGGCGTAATCCTTATGCCATCCTATGTCAATATTGGAGCATGGGTGGGTAAAGGCACCATGGTCGACACCTGGGCAACGGTAGGCTCCTGTGCGCAAATTGGCGAAAATGTGCACCTGAGCGGAGGTGTCGGCATCGGTGGGGTGCTCGAGCCTGTTCAGGCAGCACCAGTAATCATTGAGGACGACTGTTTTATTGGCTCAAGAAGCATTGTTGTCGAAGGCGTGCGCGTTGCCCGCGAGGCCGTGTTGGGAGCCAATGTGGTGTTGACACAATCCACCCGGATTATTGATGTGAGCGGTCCGGAGGCCATTGAATACCGGGGTTTTGTGCCTGAGCGTTCAGTGGTTATCCCGGGTTCATTTCCCAAGCAGTTTCCGGCAGGCGAGTTCCAGGTAGCCTGCGCCCTCATCATCGGAAAACGCAAACAGTCGACCGATACCAAAACTTCGCTCAACGAAGCCTTGCGCGAATATGGTGTTCAAACCTGATAAGCGGATGATTGTCCAGAACTTTCCCTGCTAGCGGACGCGATTCTTAAAGGCCCTGAGGAGCTTGTTGGTAAAGCCGTATTCCTCGTTTTCGCAATAACTCGTACCTTTCGAGCGCAGGCACCTGCCTTTGCGCAGATTGAACTTCACCGAAGCATAAATATCCACTCCGGTGAGGTCGGTCATGCCAAGCAATGTTCCCAGCCGATCAGTGCCAAGGCTAACAACACCCAGCCTCACGGCTGCTCCGAGGCGCGGCAGACGGTACTGATACAGGCTGAAAGGAAGGCTGAATTCGAACCAGTCGGTTTCAAAACGGGGTGTTACCGCAAGTTGTGCAGGCCTTACCACACCATATTTCCAAATAACCAATGGCTGGATGATGGTAGCATTGATGTAGATATTCTGCCTGTAATGATAGTCAAACTGCAGGCTGATTGCCGAAGGCAGCCCCATCCGGAATTTTGAACCCTTCAGCGAGGCATCAGGATCGCCCAAAAGCACCTCGCTGAACTGGCGCGCCAGCTGGTTGATGTTGCTGTAATTGGTGGTATCGAAGTTTTGCCAAAAGGCATTGCCATCGACAAACTGATGCAACTGCGCATTGTGTTTGAAATTGATGGCTCCTATGTCGAGCAGCGAGACACCAACACGGTATTTGTAATCACTGTATGGCTGTTCGCAGATATACCGTGGGTTATTTCGCTGAAAGCCTTGTTTCATGCGGGTGAACGTTACTCCAAGGTCGAAACCGAAACCACCTCCTTTGAAAAAAGGGTCGTGTATGGGAAAATCGTTGTTATCGAAATCGACAGGCAGCGAAAACCCGGCATCTGCAGTCAGGTTCCTGATGTTGAGGGTGCTATCGTTCAGCACCACATAGTTAAGCTCTTTCACGCGCATAAATCCGGCACTGTAGCCCATGAGCCGTTTCACGCTGATGCCTGCTGACCAATGGTCGCGGAATTCTTTCTTAAAGGCATAGGCATAGCTGAAACTGACTTCGCCCCAGGCCATGGCACCAACGCGTTCGTTTTTGCTCCAGAAGTTGACGTTGTAAAAGGGCGGATAGCGCAGCCCCTCGATGCTGAACACACCAATTTCGTAAGGAATATTTGTTGCCGACAAGGCTGTTCTGACAGATGTCTGAAACGAAAAGGCATGGTCGCCATATAACATCATGGCCGATGGACCGATAATGCGTTCGCTGTTAAAGGCGTATTTGTCGAGCGCGTTTTTGTAGTAGGTGAAGTTGTTGTTGTTGGGCGGGTATGTTGGCAAATCCTTGGATGAATTCAGGAAGTCCATGATTTTGTAATCATTGGCCGGAATATACACCAGGTTGTTTTGCACAAAAGCTCCGGCAGTGAACAGGTGCACATCGAAGTAAATCTTCGACAGGACCATATTGGCCGGGTTGATCAGCACTGCGTTTGAGCCTGCAAAATTACTGTTGGTGAGTCCCGGCATTTCCTGCGACACCGCTGACCTTATACCGATAAATAAAGTAAGGGTAAAAACGAGTATTTTTATCCGGCAGTAAAAAGTATCTCTTAACGTAATGTAATACAAGTAGCGCAATTTGAATCTATGACCGCAAATTTAGGATTTATATTGCATTTGCCTAGCTTTTTATTTGTCAGCTATCAACAAAAAGGCTGTTAACAAAAGTTGTTTTCTGCTAAAGCAATGCAATAAAGGATATCATCTTAGGTTCGTCGTCATTTTTGTTGATTTGCGGTATGTTGGCTGTTCGGCTTAGTGAAATAAATTGTATATTTGCACCCTCAAATTAAAAGAGGCATCATTGCGGATGTGGCGTAATTGGTAGCCGCGCCAGACTTAGGATCTGGTGCCGAGAGGCGTGGGGGTTCGAGTCCCTTCATCCGCACAACAAAAAGCAGCCGGGAGGAATCAGTTTCATTCCGGCTCCATTAATTTAAACTCACAAGGATTAATCCTGATTTAACCATGAACATTACAAAAGACCAGACTTCTGAACTGACAGCAACGCTGCAGCTGACCCTTCAACAAGTTGATTATGAAGAAACCGTTACAAAAGAATTGAAAGATTATCAACGCAAAGCCAGCATGCCCGGCTTCAGACCAGGTAAGGTTCCCTTTGGAATGGTGAAAAAAATGTATGGAAAAGCCCTGCTTGCCGACAAGGTGAACAAATTGGTTTCGGATGCCTTGAACAATTACATCATCGATAACAAAATCGCCATTTTGGGTCACCCGGTTGCCAATATGGAAAAAACAGGCACCATCGATTTTGACCAGCCCGGCGATTTCAACTTTTTCTTCGACATTGGATATGCCCCTGCCTTCGAGCTCGACCTCGCCAAAACCGGCACAATCGATTATCCGAAAATCCAGGCTGGCGATGATATGATCGACAAAGCCATTGCTGACCTGCAAAAGCGCCATGGCAAGCACACTCACCCTGAAAATGTAACTGAACAGTGCAATGTTTCGGGCAAGCTGACGGATGAAGCTATCACCGATGGACTTGCTATTGAATTCGCTGTTTCTGATGTTGCCGATGCCTCTGTCAAAGCCGAACTGATTGGCAAAGCTGCCGGCAACACATTAAGCTTTGAAGCCGCCAAGGCTTTCGGAAGTGCTGAAAAAGCCATTGAACTGCTTAAACTCAGCGATGACAACAAAGCCTTAGCCGAAAAAACCATGCTGTTTACATTGGAAGAAATTCACCTCGAAGAAGCTGCAGAAATCAATGATGAGCTGTTTAAAGCAGTTTTCCCTGATGATGAGCTGGCCGACGTGACTGCATTCAGAAAACGTGTTGCTGCTGACATCGAAAAACAATTTGAGCAGGAAACTGACCGTTATTTCCTCAACAAGGCCGTTGAAGCACTCATCGAGTCACACCATATTGAACTGCCCGACAGCTTTATGAAAAACTGGATCGTTGAAAACAGCGAAGGAAAGGTCAGCCTGGAGCAGCTCGAAACACAGTATGACAGTTATGCCCGCACCTTCCGCTGGCAGTTAATCGAAGGAAAACTGGTCGAAGCCAACGAAAACCTGGCTGTAAAAGAAGCAGATATCCGTAATTTTGTGAAGTCCTATTTCTTTGGCGGATTGAACCCTTCCGATCAGGCCGGTGACGAAATGAACAATCGCCTCGAAGGAATTGTTGATATGGTGCTGAAGAATAAAGACGAAGAACGCCGCATTGCCGATCAGCTTGCTGAACAGAAACTGGCTGCCTTTATGAAAGCTAACATCAGTAAAACCGAGAAGGTGATGACCTATGACGAATATGTTAAACTTATCAGCGATAAAGCAACCGATTAACATGGAAAACAACGAGTTCAGAAAGTACGCAAGCAGGCACCTGGGCATCAACAGCCTTGGCCTCGACCAGTACGCAAAAAAGGTAAATAACTACATTTCGCCGACGATCATCGAAGAGCGTCAGCTGAATATCGCCACCATGGACGTGTTTTCACGTCTGATGATGGACCGCATCATCTTCCTTGGCGTTCCCATCGACGACTATGTGGCCAACATCATCCAGGCACAGCTGCTATTCCTCGAGTCAGTCGATTCGAAACGCGATATCCAGATTTACCTGAATACCCCGGGCGGATCTGTCTATGCCGGTTTGGGTATCTACGATACCATGCAGTATATCGCTCCCGACATTTCAACCATCTGCACCGGCATCGCAGCCTCAATGGGTGCTGTGTTGCTGTGTGCCGGAGCCAAAGGCAAACGCACAGCCCTGAAGCATTCGCGCATACTCATTCATCAGCCGATGGGTGGCGCCGAAGGACAGGCTTCCGACATCGAAATCACTGCCCGCGAAATTCAAAAACTGAAAAAAGAACTTTACGACATCATTGCCAACCACAGCGGACAGCCGTATAAGAAAATCTGGAAGGATTCGGACCGCGATTACTGGATGACTGCTGAGGAAGCCAAAGAGTATGGCATGATCGACGAAGTGCTGGTTAAAAACAATGCCTAAACAAGGCTTTAAGGATGGCTAAAAAACAAGATTATTGTTCGTTTTGCGGAAAACCAAGGGTTGAAACAAGGCTGCTCGTGAGCGGCCTCGAAGCACATATCTGCGACAGCTGTATCGAGCAGGCTCAGCTCATCCTGAACGAGGAACAGCTGCAAA
Organism: Bacteroidota bacterium; assembly: GCA_018816765.1. GTDB lineage: Bacteria > Bacteroidota > Bacteroidia > Bacteroidales > F082 > UBA6192. The sequence goes on along the minus strand of JAHIUX010000090.1, from coordinate 1,843 downwards.
AAAGCAATCACACCGCACCCGACTTCAAGCTGTTGAAACCCATACAGATCAAGGAGTTTCTAGACCAGTATGTGATCGGCCAGGACGAAGCCAAGCGTGTGCTCGCCGTTGCCGTATACAACCACTACAAGCGCATCAATCAGCCTCCGGGCAAGGATGATGTGGAAATCGAAAAATCGAATATCATCCTTGTAGGCGAAACAGGCACCGGAAAAACCCTGCTTGCCCGCACTATCGCACGCATGTTGCATGTGCCCTTTGCCATTGCTGATGCCACTGTGCTCACTGAAGCAGGCTATGTGGGCGAAGATGTCGAAAGTATTTTGTCGCGCTTGCTGCAGGCAGCTGATTACGATGTGAAAGCAGCCGAAAAAGGCATCGTGTTTATTGACGAGATCGACAAGATTGCGCGCAAAAGCGACAATCCCAGCATCACCCGCGACGTTTCGGGCGAAGGGGTGCAGCAGGCGCTGCTCAAGCTGCTCGAAGGAACGATGGTAAACGTGCCCCCACAGGGCGGACGCAAACATCCTGAGCAGAAAATGATTCAGGTCGATACACGAAACATCCTGTTTATTGCCGGTGGCGCCTTCGATGGCATCGAACGCATCATTGCCACCCGTACCCGCACAAACATGATTGGCTATGGATCGGATAAAAAAGTGCAGGTGGATAAAGACAACCTGCTGCAGTATATCGCCCCTGCCGATTTAAAAAAGTTCGGGCTGATTCCTGAAATTGTAGGCCGATTGCCAATCCTGTCGTTCCTGCATCCGCTGACAAACGAAATCCTCAAACGCATCCTCACCGATCCCAAAAATGCCCTGATCAAACAATTCAGCAAATTGTTCGATATGGACGGAATCAAGCTGGAGATTGACGATGAAGTGCTTGATTTTGTAGTAAATAAATCTGTCGAATTTAAGCTGGGAGCAAGGGGGCTGCGGGCAATCCTCGAAGCCATTCTCACCGATGATATGTTTGAGCTTCCTTCGAAAAAAGGCGTTAAAACCCTGCACATCACACTTGAAAAGGCCGAGTCGAAATTCAGCAAGGCTGGTATTGCCAAGTTGAAGGTTGCCTGAAACCAGGCCAGTCCTTTGCTGGCATAATTGTTGTAAATAGGATGGACAATATTGTTTAACCACAGCCATGTTGCTGCTTTTGGCAGAGTTTTGTTTGGTGTTGGTTAAACAGGCGTTAATTGAACAATCCGGTGAAAAAGATATTCCTCATTCTTATATGCATCATTGGCCTGAAAATGACCCTGGCCGCACAGTCGATGCGTCCCGACAGCCTTTATGTGGTCTTTGCAAAGGTCGAGCATGGCGATACCATTCCGCTGGTGAACCTTCCCGAAGTGTCAGTGTACTACCTGCGTGTCTTCGATTCGCGGCGCGATATACGCAAGGTTGAGCGGCTGATTTACCACATCAGGAAGGTGTATCCTTACGCCAAGCTGGCGGGCATCAAGCTGCGCGAATATGAGCAGGTACTTGCCAACGCAAAAACTGACCGCGAACGCAAGCAGATCATGAGGCAGGCGGAGAAAGAAATCAATGAGCAGTTTGGCGATGACCTGCGCGACCTGACTTTCACCCAGGGTAAAATCCTGATCAAACTCATCGACCGTGAAACGGGTGAAACCTCGTATTCGCTGTTGCAGGAACTCAGGGGGAACTTTACAGCATTTTTCTATCAGACCTTTGCCCGCCTTTGGGGCTATAACCTGAAAACAGATTATGATCCCAAGGGTGAAGATGAACTGATCGAATCGATTGTGTTAATGATTGAAAACGGGCAACTGTAGGTTTATTTGCCGCGTCCCTGCAGCACGATCATG
>JAHIUX010000089.1 GCA_018816765.1 Bacteroidota bacterium | reverse complement strand
TTGCCCTGATTCATGGATATCTGCTTTTATCAAGCAAAAATCCATTTTTCAATTCAAATCGTCACCGTCAAAAAAAACGCTACAAGTGCGATGTACAAAGGATTTCAAAGAACGTAGTTTAAATTTTAGTACCCACTTGTGTCCCTACCTAAAAAATCCGATTCCTGATCAGAGCGTTATCATTGATGAATTGTTCAATTATATGATTCCTGACAGCACTTTTATTGATGACGATGGCAACAATACTTTGACCTTCCATGCCCTGCTCACTAATGGGGATATATTACCCTCATGGCTGACTTTCGATACCATTACCGGTACCTTTTCCGGCATTCCGTCTGTCGAAGGAACACTGAATATTGCAGTAACTGCCACTGATACAGCCGGAGCCAGCGCAAATACGCATTTCAAAATTATTACCGATATAAACACCTCCCTCCGGCAGCATGGGATGCATGGATTATGCATTTCTCCCAACCCCTCACGAGGGTTAATCACGCTCGCGTTCGATAATCCTTTGCGTCAACAGGCAAAACTGATTATCTGCAATGCAGTAGGTGAGCTCATTCATTCAACTGAATGCGCGAACAATTATGTCTGTGACCTGACCGCCTTCCCAAAAGGGATTTATATCGTTTACCTGCATATCAACGGCGAAGCCCACCACGGTAAGTTGGTATTAAATTAGCTGTTTATACTGACTTTTATTGTTGTTGCCTAAATCAAATATATTTCCAAAGTATACTCAATTATCCGCTGCATCAAATAAAACAGCATGCTAAATGAAATATGCCGACATTCAATTATTTCAATCTGATTTTATCGGTCAACATATCCGAACATATCCTTACGATATGGTTGATGGCAAAGGGGGTTGATTTGAGGTTTCTTAATTCAACGCCTTGATAAGATGAATAAAACACAAATATTCAACACTCATGATTCGAGAGGCAATACCAAACACCACGGTTCAGACATGAAAAGATTGACGATACCCATTTTGCGAACATGTGAATCATCAAACCGGAAATACACTAATCGCACCTCTTCACAAGATCAATATTAGTTAGCTGCGACGACATCATTGCGATTAAAAGCTTGTGATTTTCGGGCAGATACCAACAAAATTTTAGCCATGGAAAGCAATAAAAAGAACACCGATAAAGAATTGCAGCTAACCGGGATAACTACAATTCGGCAATTCTTTTGTCAATAAAGGAAACAATAATTGGAAAAATACCTAAAATAGTAACCCATGAACTAATTTTACGTCCTTTACGTATCATTTCAATAAAATACAATATGAGAAAACTAATCAAATTCGGTGAGGATGTGGAAGGGTTTAACATCCCTGTTTTAAACGAGCGCGAGATCAGGGCTGCAGCAGGCATGCTGTTTTTGGCCACCTTCTTGTCGTTGATGTTTATTGTGTTCAAAGGAAACTTTGTCCCAATTAAATATGTCATCACCTTTTTTCTTGTGGATTTCGGGAGTCTTCAAAAAAGTGTGTCAGGCTGTGTGTCTCAGGGAAAGCCCTGGAGGCCGTAGGCCGGAAGGGCTTTCCCTGCAAAGTTAGTATTTTATAAATGCTTTTCATAACGGTTTCCAAATTTATTAGCCAATTCTCTCTGGATGGTTGTCCATCCAAAAGCCTTTTTTTTCCAACTTTTCTGGTTGTACATTAGGGTAAGGTAGAGCTGTTTAATAAGCCCTTTTTCGTTGACCCAGGCACCTTTTGATTTGGTCACTTTACGTATCACCCGATGAAGTGCTTCTACCGGATTTGTAGTGTATATCATCCTTCGAATATCTTGCCCATAATCCATAAATGCCATGAGTTCATCCCAGTTCTTTTCCCATTTAGGACGGATTTCTTTGTATTTATGATCCCATTTCGCGCCAAAGGACTCCAGAGCTAATTCTGCCTGAATACGGTCTTGTGAGGTATATATTTGTCTTAAATCGCTACATACGGCACGAATGTCTTTCTCGTTCACAAATCGGGTGGAATTGCGTACCATATGCACAATACAGCGTTGTATTATGGAAAGGGGAAATACTTGCTCAATTACATCTTTAAAACCACTTAAACCATCGACACAGAAGAATAACACATCTTCTACACCCCGTCTTTTCAGGTCTTCCAGTATTAACCCCCATTGATTGGAACCTTCTGCCTCACTTAAATAAAGTCCCAGCAGATCGCGCTCTCCATCAACTGTTATGGCATAGGTTGAATAAGCTGCCCTGCTCTCTATCTTACCCTGATTACGAACCTTAAAATGTATGGCATCCAGATAGATAATCACATAGCAACAGGCAAGTGGCCGTTGTTGCCAGGTGACAATTTCTTCCAAGACCCGGTCTGTTACCGCACTAATGGTTCCTGCGCTGACCTCAAGGCCATAGAGCTCCCGTAATTGATGTCGAACATCTTCTACAGACTGCCCCCGTGCATATAGGCTTAAAATCACATGATCCATACCGGCACCTAACTCACGTTCCCATTTTTTGATCAAAAGGGGATCATGACTGCCTTCTCTGTCTCTGGGAGTCCTAATTTGCATAGGTCCAACACGGCTGCGTACGGTCTTCTCTATATGCCCGTTTCGACGATTAGATTTGCCTTCTTGAGCATCTTGTAACAAATGATAATCCATCTCTCCTTCCAGAGATGCATTTACCATGGCTTGAAGTAAATCAGTAAAAATACCGTCTTCACCTACTATCGGATCACCCTTGTATAGTCGGCTGACGATTTCATTGCGCCGCTCCTCATCGGGAATCAAGTCACTCAGATGAGGGCGAACTTTTCTTTTTTTCTTTTCCATGTGTCAAAGTTATTAATCATTTTTTTAATCAATATATTGACACACTTTTTTGAATATACTCT
>JAHIUX010000088.1 GCA_018816765.1 Bacteroidota bacterium | reverse complement strand
TTCCATGAACTCGCGCCGCTAATGACGGCAGCAATGGTAATAAAGACAATGTCTTCAAGCAAATGGAGCTTTTTTCTATCAATGCGGTGATCTTTCATTGTGGAAAGATAAGACCTTAAGTCGAATTTTTTCAATATATTTATCTATTTGATTATCAGGCAAATATAATAAATATTATTGATTGAAACAAGTTTATTTAACTGAATATCAGCTATTTAAACAAAATATTTTTTACTGAATTTTTGATGTTTTTGGATTACTTTTTTTAATGCGTCGCCCCTGTCTTGAGACCAACCAGCGAGCAGATCATTAGCTTTAAGTGCTATTTTTTTAAAATTTTCATTCCTTATCACACTTACTTCTAACATGTTGATTATATAGTTGTTAATTGCTGCATGTCTGGCCTTTTTACGGCTTGAATCTTCATAAAAAATTACATCAAGGCTCCAATGTGCATTGTTTTCAATTAACCAATGAGACCTAATTGCATATAATAATTGATTGGAGTCTTCATACAAACTACTTTAATAATACTGTGTTTCTGACTGGGTTTCTTCTGATGTCTTGAGGTATCGTTCGCTTTCTACCCTTACAAGACATGTAAGGGATTTCCATAAGGTTGGTTTTTCTATCAAACTCAGGTCAGAAATTACTACACATTTTCTGGTCTTAATCCGTCCATGACCAAAATCAAGGCTTTCGATGAAGTCATCATGCTCGAGCATTTTAAAACTGTCCCTGATATCGTCAAGTAAATCGGGCTGATTCTCCTTGACCATTAATTATTTCTACATTGTTTTTGTCACTTGACTTTCCCAACTATTGTTTATAATTTTAGACAAAAAAAAACCTATTTTTTAAGGTCGATGATGGATATTTTGATAAACAAAATAAACCTGATTCATTCTCAATATCATAAACCAAAAAGCCCAACTAAATGAAAAAGCATTTTACTTTTACCCCCCCCCCAGGATAATATTCAGATTAGCAATGATTTACGTGTTTAGTCTCACATCTGTCCTAAATGGATTTTGTCAAATAAATGACAACACTTGGCAATCAATCAGTAGTGATGTTATAGACTTTTATACTGTCAAAAATCAGTATGAAGCTTATATTCACCAACAATATCCCGATTCCATACCCATTGAAAAATTGGGAAATATCAAGAATTTTTATCGTATGGTAAATTTCTGGAAAAGACGAATAGCATTTGAAAATGATTCAACAAGTTTTTTGCCATACATTCAAAGTATTAATAATCATGAATATATGCCTGTTTGTGGGGCTACCGATCCCGCAAATTGGGAATTAGTGGGTCCTTCCAATTTATCAATGCAAGCTAACGGGCTTGTTTCACAGGTTCTTTACGATCCAAATACACCTGATAGTTATCTTTTGTGTGCAGATCATGGTGGAATTTGGAAAAACCAAACAACCGGCAATACCTGGCGTAATGTTACAGATGAATTAAAAATTCCTGGATTGGCGTGTACTGAAATGATTAGAAATCCATTTGACAACAATCATATTATTGTTTCAACTTCATCCACTTTACATCATGGCGATTTTCCAGGTTACGGTCAAGGACTTATTGAATCGTTCAACAATGGAGAAGATTGGAGTATAATAACAGGTTTTCCAAATGCTGATTATCCTGCAATTCTAAAGGTAATTGCCGATCCAAATGATGTGAATCCCGTGGATGGGTTGACGCTGTTTGCTATTGGAATACATAAATTATATAAGTCGATAAATACTGGTTTAACCTGGAGCATTGTCAACAATTTGCCTGCTTTAAACCAGAATACAACTTATACGGATATTGAAATTGCTAATAATGGTGATGTGTTTTTAACTCGTAGGTCACTTTTTAACGATATTGATGGGCAATTGTTTAAATACCATAATGGCACATGGGCAGATATCTCATCAACATTGCCTGACTTTCAAAAAATGAAACTTTCGAAACCATATAATGGTAAAATATATGCAACAATTAATAATAATAAAATTTACAAAACGATTGACTTTGGGGAAACCTGGACAGAAGTTCATTTAACAGAAAGCATTGAAAAAATGAGTGGCGAAATAGCATATTCACCTACATCTGAGATAATTTATATTGGTTGTATTAAGCTACATTATTTTAAAGATATAAGCGAAACGAATACACTATATTCTTTTAATACCGGACATAGCGATGTTCGGGATATTGTTTTTATGGGTGTTGATGAACAAGGTGATGAAAATATTTTAATCGCAAATGACGGCGGAATTTCAAAAGTAAAAATTAACACTCAAAACATGTCACAAAATTCAATTGTGAATCTGAATGGTAACTTTTTACCCATCGAAGATTGCATGGGCATAGGGGTTTCAACAAAAGATTCTGAATTCATTGTAACCGGTACTGTTCATAACGCTTCATTTAGATATCAAAATGGTATCTGGACACAGTTTTTTCCAGGAGTTGATGGTAATGATTGTGAAGTTAATTGGGACAATGCTGATATTTACTATTATCAAGGTAACCAAACAATGAAAGGTGGGGGATCTTCTTCGTTTTCTTACTCAAATAATTGGTTTATTGGAATGGAGTATGAACTGAATCCAAACAACCCATATATTTTATATGCTGGAAGACCAAAAGAACCTGATGGTTTTGCGAAACTGCTTATATATGATGAACACGGGGGAAGTAATGGTAATGGCTTGTTAACAATACGAATGATGCCTGCTGACATAAGTAAAGTTGGTGCTATTGGAATAAATAACAACAATGATATTTTTGTGGCTGATTGGGATGGAGCTGACCCTTCAACTCCAAAAAGGTTTGTAAAATCGGTTGACAATGGCATTGTTTGGACTGATATGAGTAGCAAACCTGTATATAAGAAAGAAGGGAGTTTGTGGTTACTACACTCAACACTTGGCAATTTAATCGGATGGAAAGCAATTGAAGATATTGTATTTAACCCAAACAATGCGAATGAAATGTGGATAAGTATTGGAGGAATGGTCTCTGGCAATCAACCCGGATTCATGAGAGTTTTACACTCAACTGACGGTGGTGATTCATGGTATGATTATTCGGAAAACCTTCCACCTTTTCCAACGTTGTCACTTGAATACCAACTTGGCTCAAGTAATCGATTGTTTGCCGGTACCGATGCCGGAGTTTATTACCGTGATCCTACTATGTCACAATGGGAGTGTTTTACGAAAGGATTACCCATTTGTGTAATTTCAGATTTGGACTATGACCCTTGCTCAGGATATTTATATGCATCTTCAAACGGAAGATCAATATATAAAACACTTGTGCCATTCAATACTGAAACTTATACATTATCAGCATACAGTAACATTACCTGGGACATACCACGCTATCTTGACAGCGATCTGGTAATTCCAAATGATGCCACCTTGAATATTACTTCAACCTTATATATGGCCGAAGGAAAAAAAATTATTGTTGAACCTCGTGGAAAACTGATCATTGATGGAGGTAAAATAACTACACGGTGCAACAACTCGTGGCAGGGCATCGAAGTGTGGGGTAATAGTAGCCAAACCCAATATCCCGACAATTATGGCAAATACAAACAAGGCTACCTTGAATTAAAAAATGGTGCCATAATAGAAAATGCGATTTGTGCTGTTAATCTATGGAAACCTGGTGATTGGTCGAAAACAGGAGGTGTTGCGAAAGCAACAAATGCTACTTTCCGAAACAATACCAATTCAATTCACGCCTTGGATTACCGAAATTTTAATCCCAATAATCCAACCTATGAAACTGATAATTTGTGTAGTTTCAATAACTGTACCTTTGAGTTGAACGAAAACTATTTGAACGCTTCTACCTTTTACAAGCATATTGATTTATCCAGGGTGAAAGGTGTTGCATTTACTAGTTGCGATTTCAGTATCTCATCAATTACTAACGGTTTTTCATACTGGAATCAAGCAATCGCCGCTTATAGTGCTGGATTTAGTGTTTCTGCAAATGTTGGTGATCAAAGCCATTTCAATGGTTTTTGGAGAGCTGTATCAGCCAATAACCCTTCAATCAAACCCTATACATTTAGTGTTAACAGAGCCGAATTTTTGAATAATGGAACTGGTATCAATATTGCAAATGTTAATAATATATCGGTTCTTAATTCAACCTTTCAAATAGGTAACAGTGCTTATACTGCTGAAAATTGTTACTACGGTATAAGGCTCGAAGCCTCAACAGGTTTTGCTATTGAAGAAAACCATTTTAGCAAATCATCTGCCGCTCCAACTGCAAACCATATAGGCATTAGTGTGATTAACAGTGGTGGTGTGGATGATATTTACCGTAATACCTTTACCGGCTTAAGTGCGGCTAATTATGCTTTTGGGAAAAATTATGAATTAAATACTCAAAAAGGCCTAACTTATATCTGTAATGACAATACGGGTAATTATGCTGATGTTTATGTGTATGGAGAAGAATTTACAGATGCCATTCAATCATTTCAAGGCAATTTATCAAGTCCGGCGGGTAACTCATTTTCATCTTCTGCCAGTTGGAATTTTTATAATGGAACAAAAAACATGGTAAGCTATTATTACTGCCAAAGTTGCAATAGTGAATACCCAGAATTGGTTGAATTTGTTGCCCGCAATGCAGTTAACAATACAAACGCATGCCTGCCTCATTATGGATCCAATTTAAATTCGGTTGCACTAAACACTACCGAAAAACAAGCTTGTGAAACTGCCTTTGCACAGGCAACAGTGCAATATAACAATGTAAAAGCATTATATAACAACTTAAAAGACGGCGGTAGTACAGTTGCAGAATTATATGACATTACAACAGCTCAGCCCGACGATATGTGGGCATTACGGACCAAGCTACTTGGCGATTCTCCCCATCTTTCTGCTGAAGTGCTTAAAGAAGTAGCCGATAAAACGGATGTATTTACTGAGGCTGCCATTTTTGACATATTGGCTGCCAATCCCGATGAACTTCGAAGCAAAGAACTGCTCGATTATTTGGCTCAAAAAGAAAACCCGCTGCCTGAGTATATGATTGATATTTTGCGGCAGGTTGCTGAGGGAACGACATATAAGACCGTATTACAAATGCAGTTAGCTCAATATAGCCATATAAAAGCCCGCGCTGCCCATGATATGTTGCGTAGTATTTTAAACGAAGATATACTCGATCAGTCTCAATTACGCGACTGGCTTGATAACCTGGGCGGTTTGAATGCTGACAGGCAGATTATTGCATCATATATGCACGATGGTAATTATGAGAATGCATTCGTACTGGCGGCTATCTTGCCAAATCTTTATACACTGGAAGGTGAAGAACTTAATGAGCATAATCACTTTATGCAATTATTACAATTACAACAGGATTTATCAAACACTAATCGTTGGTACGACAGCCTAAGTGTAAATGAGCTTCAAATGCTTGACTCTATTAGTTTAGTTGACCAAGGAAGTTCCGGATCTATAGCACGTTCGATACTTGAATTACAAGGCGGGCAACCCTTTGCAAATTGCCCTTCACTTGATGGTGATGCTTCGTTCAAGTCGCAGGCAGTTGATATTGAAAAGCTAAGCGAAGCTAAGGGTATGAGCCTGACAGCGAAACCCAATCCTGCTAATAGTTGGATTGCCTTTGATTACACCCTGCCTGATGGCGCAACCGAAGGGCGTATTGAAATTACAAATGCTTCCGGTGCTTTGATTGAGCAGTTGATGCTCAATGGCAACCGAGGCCAAAAGTTATTCGATTCACGCAGGCTTTCGTCCGGTGCTTATACAGGCACTGTTATCGCCGGATCATACATCCAAAGCATTACATTTGTAGTTCAGCATTAAAAACCTAAACAGGGGAGCTTTTGCTCCCCCGTTTTAATTATAAAGTAATGAAATACAATATCTTACTATTTGTGTTATTATTTTGGAATATTCACCTTATTGTCGCACAACCACTCACTCTAAACTGGCAAAGTTGTTACGGTACTTCGAGTAACGATGTTGTCCAGGATATAGTTTCTACAGGAGATGGCTATATTATTGCAGGTTCAAACAGTGCATATAAATTATTACTTGTTAAAACCGATCTGGACGGTAATTTTGTGTGGGAAAAACAGTATTGGGGTTCTGATTTTGGGGAGGGTGCCTTTCGGATATTTCCGGCTGATGTAGGGAATTATTTTGTAGTTGCTACGGCCTCCTCTTCAGATGGCGATGTAACCTATGATCCCTATCCCGATGCTAACAATTGCTGGATATTGAAAATTGATGGTGAAGGGAATAAAATATGGGATAAAATTTTTGGCGGCAACTGTAACGACAAGGGTTGGACAGGAGCATTTGTTTCTGACACAAGCGTGGTTTCTTTTGGCGGTACTTGTTCAACAGATGGCGATATTTCAGTTAATCATGGGTTTTGGGATGGATGGATGATTAAAGTTGATAAGGAAGGGAATAAGGTCTGGGATTTCAGTATGGGTAATTCAAGTCTTGATTTCGCATCCGCTATTATTGAAACTTCTGATAAAGGTTTTTTAGCTGCAACTTATTCATATTATGGTGATGTAGGAAATATTGAATGTAGTACTTTCGACCCTACTTTGGAATTTGGGCAGGCTGTGTTGGTTAAATTAGACGAAAATGCGAATATTGTATGGCAACATTGCTATGGTGGCAGTAAAAACGAGAGTATAATGGATATTATTGAAACAGAAGATGGTTTCTTATTAGCTTGTTATGCAGACTCTAATGATGGTGACGTTCAGGGGGCGGGATATCACATTGGTTACGATAACGGAGGAAATGTTACTTCTGATATTTGGTTAGTTAAAACGGATTTCGAGGGAAATATTGTATGGAGCAAATGCTACGGGGGTTACTATACTGAATCGCCATCGCGTGTTTTTCGTACCGAAGATGGGGGTTATATCGTGTTTGGTAGGACTTCGTCCAACGATGGTGACGTGTCAGGATACCATAATGAAGCAGGGTGGTATAGAGATATTTGGGTAATAAAAGTGAGCAGTACTGGCCAGCTACAATGGCAGCAATGTATCGGAGGTGCCGGTAATGAAGATATCGCAAATGCAGTTATCCAATTGGAGGGAGGAAAATATGTTTTTTCAGCAACATTAAACTCCAATAATACCGGCGATATAAACTGCATTACCGATCCAAATTCATGGAGTGTCTGGCTTGTAGAGGTTACCGATACTACAGTTGGTTTACCGGAGCAAAACAGAAAGCAATCCATTATTTCATGCTTTCCAAATCCTGCAAACAGCTGGGTAAATTTCGAGTATGAATTGCCCGAAGGGATATACAATGCCCATATCGAAATTACGAATACACTGGGTTTGCCTGTCGGTAGGTTGTCAATACAATCAAATACTACCAACCAATGGTTTGATACCCGCTATCTTCTACAAGGGTTTTACCTCTGTACTTTGCAAACAAACCATTCCAAACAAAGTATTAAACTGATTGTTAAGCACTAATTCGTCGATCCTTATTTAGAGACTGTCTAAAAATAGCAGCTTTGTTTAAAAGTGGTAAAAAATGTTAGTATAAATGATATAAAGTATTGACTATCTGTTATTTGTCTGAATAATATTTTGTGTCTTTATGAAAATCAAACACATAAAGACACATGAAAACATATTCAAGCAACCTCACCGATAGTCGATGGAAGGCAATATTAAACATGCTGAAAGACAAACGAAAGCGAAAACATGCTTTAAGAGAAATTTTTGAGATACACTCTTCTATTTACATAAAACAGGCTGCCAATAGCGCATATTACCAGTATATTTTCCATCATGAAAGCTTGTTTACTACTATTTTACCAAATTGAAGAATGTTGGTATCATCGAATTATTACATGAATTAACCAGAGTTAAGCGCGAAGGAAAGCTGGGAAGAACCAATCACCGAGTGTTGGAATCATTGACAGTCAAAGCGTTAAAAAGACAAGAATAGGTGGATTAAGCCGATGAATTGATGGAGGTAAACAGACCAACGTAAGAAAACGGCATATTATTGTTGATACTATGGGACTGTTGTTGACGGTACTTGTTCATGCTGCCAATGGCATGATAGTATATCGGCACCAATGGTCATCTCAGAACTAAGAGGAAGGGTTGCTCGATTAGTGAAGAAAATCGCCGATGGAGGATACAGAAGTGTTATAATCGAGAACACTCGTAAAATCCATGGACGGATAGTTGAAGTGGTGGTTTGATCTGGTACTGCTACTAAATTTGAAGTACTTCCAAAAACGTTGGATTGTTGAAAGAATCTTCGCCTGGTTTGAAAGCTACAGAAAATTGAGCAAAGATTTTAAGTATCACACTGAAACAAGTCAAGCAATGATCCAATTAGAAATGATAAAACTTATGTTTAACAGAATAATAAGAAATAAAAATTAGACAGTCTCTTATTGTTGATCTCATTTCAGCCAATATTGAATCCGCTGTGAAATAGTTGGATTCATGCGGTTTGGCATATTTCAAACTTTGTCATTGAACGAGAAAATGTAATTTTATGTGCTAAAGTTGTAATATGTCAGCCGGCAAATCGTCTGTATAGTTTATCACTTTTAAAACCTAAACCTTGAACGAAGTCATATTAAATATCAGCGGCCTTACCCGAAGGTTTGGCTCCATTACTGCTGTCGACGCCCTTGACCTGGAAGTCCGGCGAGGCGAAGTGTATGGCATTCTCGGCCCCAACGGGAGCGGAAAAACCACCACACTGGGCATCGTGCTTGGCGTGGTTAACCGCGACAAAGGGAGCTTCACCTGGTTCGGACAGGAACCATCGGCACGCATCCGGCAGCGGGTTGGCTCAACCCTCGAAATGCCTCTGTTTTACCCTTATCTAAATGGCACCGACAACCTAAAAATTGTAGCCGACATCAGGGGATGCAGCTACGATTTCATCGATAATGTACTCCAACGCGTTGGCTTGTTCGACCGCCGCTACAGCCGTTTTCGCACCTACTCACTTGGCATGAAGCAACGGCTGGCAATTGCGGGAGCCATGCTTGGGAATCCGGAAGTGATGATTTTCGATGAACCCACAAACGGCCTCGATCCTCAGGGTATTGCTGAAATAAGGGAGTTGATTCTTTCTATCGCTGCTGAAGGCAAAACCATTATCATGGCCAGCCACCTGCTCGATGAGGTTGAAAAAACCTGTACCCATGTGGCCGTGTTAAAAAAGGGGAAGAAGGTGTTTTCAGGAAAAGTGTCTGAGCTGCTCAGGAATGAGCTCGTTGTTGAACTTCGTTGCGACCTGCCTGAAAAACTAACCAGTGAACTTAAAAACTGGAATGGATGCGCTGCTGTTTCAACAGAAAACGGGCTGATCATTGTCAAGCTGAATCAAGGCTTTCATGCCGGCACGCTCAATCGCTATGCCTTCGACAATGGCATCGAAATCAACCACCTTGCCATCAGACACGAGAGCCTCGAAAAGCATTTCTTAGAACTTTTAGCCGAACATCAATGAAAAACATCATACACATTGAACTCAGAAAACTGGTGAAGAGCCCTGCATTCTGGATCATCCTCGGACTGTACACCCTATCGTTGGTGACGGTATTGTCCGGCACAGAATCATTTATAAACCATGTTGTTGAAAACGCCAGGAAGAACTCCCCCATTCCCATTCCTTCCTTTTCACTGTATGCTTTTCCTTATGTGTGGCATAACATGACCTATGTTGCTGGATTTCTGAAGTTTTTGCTTGCCTGCCTGGTCATTCTGTTTATCACCAACGAATACACCTATCGCACCATCAGGCAAAACATCATCAACGGCATGAGCAGAACCTCCTATTTTGGCTCAAAGGTCATCAGCCTTGCCTTGCTTAGTCTGTTCACATCTTTCATTTTGGTAATGAACAGCCTTATCCTTGGATTTGCTGTAACAGAAGAGATTACCCTGATGCTCATCCTTGACAAGGTATTTTTTGTCGGGGTATATTTTCTGGAAGTTTTTGCTTTTCTCTCTTTTGCCTTTATGGCAGCTACCTTATTACAGAAAGCAGGTTTGGCCATCATTGTTTTCACAATCTATGTGCTAATTGCCGAGCCCATTTTGGCTTTCAGGTTGCCGGAAGAAATAGCATGGTACCTGCCAATGAAGTCTATCGGCCGGATGATTGACATTCCGAATACAGCTTTAATGAAACTCTTTGGCGTAAATTTCAGGGAAACAGTTGAATGGATTGATATGTTGATGGTAGTTGCGTATAGCAGTATATTTCTTTTTTTCAGCTATTTAAAAATCAGAAAAAGCGATATTTAATTGCGGGACTTCTTGGTTTTGAAAATAAATCCTTACTTTTACTTAGTTTAGTTATTTTTGCGGTACAAAAAAACAACAACAACCACACCATAGCTACCCTTGAATATTATTGAGGAGCAAATAATTGCATGAAGAAAAAGTTCGCAATCAATAATGTTGAATCGTTCAGTGAGTACCGCATTGGATGGGGTAAGCGAACTTTTGATATCATTTTCTCGTTCCTTGCCCTGGTCATCTTGTCACCAGTGATGCTACTGATAGCCATTTTGATCAGGCTTGAATCAAAAGGTCCGGTAGTTTATTCTTCTGACAGGGTCGGAACGGGCTATGACGTGTTTAAGTTTTATAAGTTTCGTTCGATGTATCAGGATTCTGACAAACAGGTCAGCAGGCTTTCGAAGCTCAACGAGTACCTGATCAGCAAAAAGAACCTAATGGTTCCGGATGAAGAAGTTTCTTGTCCTGAATGCGCGCGTCTGGGGCATAACTGCTCACCCCTCCTCTATATTGACGGCACAGAAATATGTGAAAACTGGTACCTTGAAATCAAAAGAAAATCGCAGGCAGAGCCAGCCTTTTTCAAAGTAAAAAACGACCCGAGGGTAACCCGTTTCGGCAGGTTTATCCGACGTACGAACCTCGATGAGCTGCCCCAGTTTTTCAATGTGCTGATCGGCGATATGTCGATAGTGGGAAACAGGCCACTTCCACTTTACGAGGCAGAGAAACTGACCACCGATCAATGGTCATACCGTTTTCTTGCTCCGGCCGGAATTACCGGACTATGGCAGATAAAAAGAGATCGTTTCCATTCAGAAGAAGAACGGATAAATCTTGATAATCAATATGCTATATTAAATTCTCCGTTAAAAGACGTGAAGATAATTTTTATGTCATTGCCCACATTTTTCCGAAAGAACGACTACTGATTAGCACGTTTCAGGTGGTGAACCAACCTCAATAGCCTCCGTTGATTTTCCTTAAAAGCCATTCGGCCGCCAGCAACAAAACGATCAGTGACAATACCCAAACGCTATCGATTAGTGGATCAAATGCCCTGGATTCATGCACAACCGGTTTGGCATGATCGGATACAATGAGTTGGTCGGCCAGCTGATCCAGATGGTGTTGGTCGGTGAAACTGCCGCCTGTTTTATTCGACAAGCTCCTTAAGCGTTCTGGTCTTGCCACGGCTTCCCTCGTTTCGAGGCTACCCGAAAGCACCTGAAAATCGCCTTCGGCTTTAAGCATTTTATTGCCAAGGCTTGTAATTGCAGTGTAATGGTACAATCCCTGGGGCATCCGGCCTGCATTCAGCTGGTATGTCTTGTCGATACGATTGAAAACGAAAGGGTAATTCGTATGATCCGCTTTGTTTGTAAATTCAATGTTCAGCTCCGGCTCATTGACCTGCTCCATGCTTTCGTTGTACAGTTCGGCAGTGACCTTTATCTCATCGTTCAGAAAATAGGCATCACGGATAGAAACCCTGAGCGGATTCTTATCTGTAACCGTCATCAGGTAGTTGACCGATTTTGTCATCAGGTTTGTGAAGGTCTCGTGCGATCCGTTGAGTAAATAATCATATTGCCGCCAGCGCCAGATTCCTGTGCCACAGATGAAAGCTGTCTTGCGTTCGTTTTCGTACGAAAACAGCATCAGGGGCATATTGGTTTCCACTCCCCTGATCTTTTGCCGCAACAAAACAGAGGAGGCTGTAGCAGGCTGAAATCCTGTTGACTGAACGTTTAAGGGTGGAAATTGCATGATTTGTTTTGCGCTGGCTTCGTCAAGCGAGAACAAACTGAATGACTGATCGATCACACCATTGACATCAAGGCTGATGGGCTGATTTTCAGCACGCACCACCATTGAGCTTTGCCATGAGTTAAACATATTCAGGTTAGTCAAGGGGCCCAGAATATACAACACCGGACAGTCAGGACGTTGGCTCATCAGTGTATTGGCATAGCGCAACAAAGGTGATTCAGCCGGAAGTTGGTGCAGGACCAATACGTCGTATGAAAACTGATCAATAGGCTTTCCGGGTTCAAACAGGATTTCGGTTTCATACACACCCTCCAAAGCCGACGTCATGGCACCAAGGTCAGGATGCGGTGCAGCCGCCAGCATCAGGACATGCTGTTTCTCGTTTTTCACTTCCACATAAAACTCACGTATATTGTTGATCAGCACGGCTTCCCCGGCAATGGGTGTAAGTGATACTCGAATCTGGCGATGCCCTGCAGCAGCCTCTTTTACAACAAAATGTACCGTTTCAGAATAACGGTCGCCTGTAATCATAAGCGGCCTGCCTTCAATTTGCTTTCCATCCAGAAACAGCTTAAGCTCAGTTTGTTTAGCATGCGCCTGTGTGGCATTTACAGAAATTTCAACGGTAAAATCTGTCTGGTTGTAAACCACCTTATTATAACGCACATCGAAAACCGATAAATCAGAATGTACTGTTGTATCTCCCAGTATGACTGTATAGATAGGGAAGCTGATGCCATCGGTTAAAAAGGCTGGATTTATGCCCTGGTTGTATAAGCCGTCAGACAGCAACACCAACCCAACCACATTGCGGCGCTTGTAGGTTGGAATCAACTGTTTGAAGATGGGTGTATAATCGGTGAGCTGTTCATCAAAACTCAGGACTTCCCCTGGCAGGACCGACTGACCGAAAGTGTAGGGTTCAACAGTGAATTTCTGACTTAGTTTATCAATGAAACCAGCATATTCAGCAGCATATTGTCCGCGAATATAAGACGAGTCAGCCATCACCAGCAGTGAGGCAGAATTGTCATGGGCAATCAGCAGCACTGGTTTTTCGGTCTCCTTTTTGAGGTGAACCCGGTAAGGGTTTATCAGGAGTGCTGTGATCCCAAAAACAAGCACAAAGCGGATTGCGGCAAGCACAATAACCATCTTTACAGGAAATGTATGCTTTGATCCAAAATAATACAGCAAACCGGCATACAGCCCACCCGCCAGTCCACTGAGACTAAGCAACCAATATGGGTATTCGGTAAACAATTGCACCTGAAAACAGAAAATTAGTGTAAACGCAGTTTTATTCAGCGGCAAGCCGCTTCAAATGCTATATGTTAATACCACCGCAGACGCTGATCACCTGCCCGGTAACATAAGCAGACAGGCTGCTGGCGAGAAACACAGCAACATCAGCAACATCTTCAGGTTTACCGCTACGGCGCAGAGGGATGGTACTGATCCATTGTTGCCTTACTTCATCCGAAAGCTTATGCGTCATTTCAGTTTCAATAAAACCCGGGGCGATAGCATTGCATCGGATATTTCTGCTGCCCAATTCCTTCGCGATCGACTTTGTGAAACCAATCATGCCGGCTTTTGAGGCTGAATAATTGGCCTGACCAGCATTTCCATTGACACCTACTACTGAGCTCATATTGATGATGGAACCTGATTTTTGCTTGATCATCGTTTTCTGAACCGCTTTGGTGAGGTTAAACACCGATTTGAGGTTCACTGCCATTACAGCATCCCAGTCTTGCTCACTCATTCGCAGCAATAAATTATCGCGTGTGATGCCTGCATTGTTGATCAGCACATCAACGCGTCCAAAATCCTTCACAACTTCTTCAATGAGTTTTTCGCTTTCGTCAAAAGACGCTGCATTGGATGCATAACCTTTTGCTTTGACGCCAAGGGCCATCAATTCATTTTCAGTAGCCTGCATCTGCTCATCATAATGCAGGTCAGAAACTGCGACCATTGCTCCTTCCGCAGCAAAACGCAAAGCCAATGCTTTGCCAATTCCGCGTGCACCGCCTGTTATTAAGGCAACTTTTCCTTCGAGTAGTTTCATACGATTGGGTGTGTTTTTTGATCGCCAAAGATAAATATTATCTCCATATGTCAGAAAGCAGGCTGGTGAGCAGTTATATTGTCAGTAGAAAAACGACTTCGCAATATAATCATATTGTTGTTTATCAGCTGATATGGTCAAATATCAGGCTTACTACAGCTCCCCCATCAGGATGGTTGCCCACCAGGATATTCCCATTGTGAATCTTCATGATTAATTTCACGGCTGCAAGTGACAAGCCAAGTCCTTCATAGGCAATCAGCACCTCATTAATCAGGTCGTCTCTCATATGGGACAGCAACTGCTCAGGAAATCCAGCGCCGTTGTCGCGCACCGATAAAATGGTTTTACTTCCTTCCTTTGATGCTGTCAACCAAACACTTCCGTGTGTTGGCAAATGATAAATGGCATTTTCCAGCATCAGCTCGAGGCATTTTCTGATCAGATCGGCATCAGCTTCAACAGTCAGTTTGTTCACCTGTGGCGAGGTATGCGCCACGATACTTTTCTCTTTCAGCTGCATTTCCATCTGATCGAGTGCCATTTCGAACAGTATAGGTACCGAAACAGAAAAGAGATCGAATCGCTGGTTTTTCGTTTGCAGCGAGGTGATTAGGAGGGCCGTATCAGAAAAGCGGACAAGGCGCTGCGATGCCTGGTTGAGGTAGTCGAGGTATTCGCGCTGTTCCTTATCGAGAAGGGTTTGGTTCAACAAGCCTGTCAATCCGGTGATGCCATTCAGTGGTGTCCGCAGCTCATGGCTGATAATACTCAGGAAATCATTTTTCGCTTTCTCGATATTGGCCAGTTGCCTGTTGGCCTTTTCAAGCTCTATCGTCCTGAGCCTGACCTTATCTTCAAGGTGAATATTCAGGTTAGCCAGTTCGCGGGTTTTTTCAACCAGGTCGATATGTGTTTTTACCCTGGCGATGAGCTCAGGTGCGCTGAAAGGTTTAGTGACATAATCCTGAGCGCCGACTTCGAATCCTTTCAGGATGCTTTCCTGGTCGTTTTTTGCCGTCAGGAAGATGATGGGAATCT
Organism: Bacteroidota bacterium; assembly: GCA_018816765.1. Classification (GTDB taxonomy): domain Bacteria; phylum Bacteroidota; class Bacteroidia; order Bacteroidales; family F082; genus UBA6192. The sequence goes on along the minus strand of JAHIUX010000088.1, from coordinate 23,884 downwards.
CGGCCGATCGCATGTTTTGTTTAAGCTTAATGCAGAGCTCATAACCATCCATACCTGGCATCATAATATCGAGCAAAATACAATCGAAGTGATTGGTATCTATTAGTTTAAGTGTATCCTGACCATTGGTCGCAAAGGCCACCCGGTAACCTGTTTGTGCCAGGATGGATCCTAAAACCTGAATATTTTTCGGGATGTCATCAACAATTAATACATTATATTGCTTCATGGAATGAGTTTCAAATTAGTGGCCAGGGTCTTTAAAATACGTCTGACTGATTTCGTTAAACTGTCCGAGTAGCAGCCAGATTTTCTCCACGTCGAAGGCCTCATAATGATCTAAAATCTGCCTACCGTAAGACAACAAAGGTGCGACCCCGGTGTTTTGTGCATAAGCGATCACCGCATGTGCAAACAAGGCTGCATCCTCCACAAAATGCCCGTCAGTGGCCAGTTTCCACAAGCGAAAAACATCACGGATGCTTTCATCCACAAGCGACTCATGGCTAATGATATCAAGAACTGGCTTTTCAGCATTGTTAATGAGTTCCTGCAACATATTGCTGCATTGGGCCGGAGTTTCAGGCAGTAGAATAACTGCATCAATTTCCACCACCATATTTTCCTCCTCAGATAATTCATCCACTGCCAGGAGCAATTTCAGCTTATCCTGTCCTAACCTCTTCAGCTCTTCTTTGATGAAATTAAACGCTTCAATGGTATAAAAACCCTGTTCGATAATCATCAACCTTACATCAACACTGCGCAGGCATTGAATGGCTTCTTCCAAATTTGAGGCCAAAAAGAGTTCGGAGGTGGCGTTACGAAAGGTCTCGGCCAGCAACTGTATTGACTTACCTGACTTACCGGCAAAGAGGGTTGTAGGAAGTCCGAATTCACTGAGTTTGGTGATCAAAATCTTTCGTTTGTCAACACTCATTTTGCCTGGGTTGTAGCCTACATTCCTGAAAACCAGCTTAAACAGTGAACCTTCTCCCGGTTTACTTTCCACATTGATGGTTCCGTTCATAATTTCGACAAAACGTTTTGTGATGGGCAAGCCCAGGCCGGTTCCGGATTTTCTTTCGCTATTGAAATTCGATTGATGGAAGGCCTCAAAAATCCTGATTAGTTCTGTTGCATGTATTCCAGTACCTGTATCGCGCACATGAATATGAAGGTCTGACTGGTAGCCCTGTTCATTGGTTCCCAGAAAAGCCATCAGGGTGATTTCGCCATCTGAAGTATACTTGATGGCATTGCCAATCAGGTTAAACATCACCTGCCGTAGCCGCTGTTCGCTCAGATAAAATTGCTCAGGAAGCCCATCTTCAATGATGGTTTTCAGATCAATACGCTTTTCAAGAAGTTGTAACGAAAAGAAGGTCCGCATCTCCTTAAATAAGTCATCGATATTTACCGGACCAAGGTCCACCTCCATTTTCCCGGCCTCAATTTTGGACAAATCAAGGATATCGTTGATCAGGGTGAGCAGGCTTTTGCCGCTGCTGCGAATGGCATCGAGGTAAGCTAGCTGTTGCTTGTCTGTGATTAAATTGGCCAGGATATCAGTGAAACCAATCACTGAGTTCATGGGCGTGCGTATTTCGTGGCTCATACTGGCCAGGAAAATGCTCTTGGCCTTGTTGCTTTGCTCAGCTTCTTCCTTGGCTTTCAGCAACTTATCAGCATAACTACGCAATTCATCCTGGGCCTGCTGAATCTGTTTGTTTTTCTCAACAAGTATGGCACTTGTTTTCAATCGGATTCGCAGTAAAATGATCAATAAAACCAGTGCAACAAGTGTTGCAATCAAAAAGGCGATAATCAGCAGGTTATAGAACTTTTGCCGTTTGATCTTTAAACTATCAATTTCCTTTTCATTTTTAAGCAAGGCAATCTGGTTTTCACTACGTTCACGATCGAATTGTGACTGCATCTGCATCACAGTCCTGTGCGTATTCTCACTGAGAATACTGTCGTTCATGGCACTGTTCATTTCGAGGTACCGAATCGCATTCCAGGGATCCCGCTTCAGCTTATACACCTTGTACATGAGTTCATATGCTTCTTCCAGGTTGCCTTTGGTGCGGGTGTGGAGCGAGAGTTCAATGCCTTTTTCGAGGTTTTGGATGGCCTGGTCGGATTTTTTCATATCGACATACACTTTACCCACCTGGATATAACTGTAAGCCAGAAAATGTTCATCATCAAGGTCTTTATTCAGGTTCAGGGCCATGAGGTTGTAGTTCAGCGACCTGTTGTAGTCAGCTTTCAGGCGGTAAACATTTGCAATATCGTTGTAGCAAATAGCGATGCCCCTTTTCGAACCAAGCTCACGATTCACCTCCAGCGAAAGCATATAGTATTCAAGTGCCTTGTCCTGATTTCCCAGTTTAAGGTAAACATTGCCTATATTATTCAGGTTAATTGCCACACCAAGCAACTGGTTCAGCGACTGTTCAATACGCAGGCATTTGCGAAACAACCGGAGCGCTTCAGTATAGTTTCCCAAAATATACTGGATGTTTCCCATGCCATTTCCTGCGATCACATAGCCTTTCATATCGTTGATTTCTTCTGCAATATCCATGGCCCTAAGATGGTACTCGCTGGCGCGGGTGTAATCATCCATGCGGCGGTAAACAACTCCGATATTGTTCAGTGAAAGCAGGATTTCTTTTTTCATTTTCAATGAATCAGCCAGCTTCAATTCGAGTTGGTGAATGGTTAAGGCATTGGCGTATTCCGACCTGTTCCTTGCTGAAACACCCAGTTGGTCAAGATTGCCCAGAAAAAATTTCATGAGCCTTGTTTCGGAAGCCATCATCATGGCCTTGTTGTAATAATCAAGCCCTGACAATCCCATGAATTTTTCATTTTCACTGAAATTAAGCAGGGATGCCAGCCTGACCAGCGATTTCACGCGCACCGTATCGGGCGCATTAAACTGCATCGATTTCTGCAAAAGGCTATCCAGCTCAAGCTGTATTCCATGGGCTTTGGGCACTGTTATTGCAAACAAACAAAAAATAAAAAGGCTAAGGAAACGCAATTTCATTGACAGCGTAATTTTAGTACTTAGGGTCCCAGCTTTGAATAAAGAGCCAAATTAAGCATTTAGAACAAATTAACAATGGGCATTTGATCCCCGGCAAAAAAAATGATTGGAATTTTCGAAAATATTCCGGGTTTAAAGCACAGTGAAAATCACCCTCCGGCCAACCAACAGGCATTATTGGATTATTATACCTATCATCAAATCATCAACTTACCATGCAATTTATTCAAATTAACGCGTGAATAAAAAAAGCCGGCATCCTATAGAGAGTGCCGGCTTTTTTTGGGGTGGAAGACGGGATTCGAACCCGCGACCCTCAGAACCACAATCTGATGCTCTAACCAACTGAGCTACAACCACCATATTTGAGGCGGCAAATATACAGCATTTTTTTCTTCTCCCGCAATGGCTTTTCAAAAAAAATGCGTGTCCTGAGCCAGCCTGAAAACGCTCATAATTTGGCCTAAAAAGCCTTACATTTGTCAGCATAAACTTTCGCTGCCTGCCCTACTCCAGTTATGAATAAAAACCGTTTGTCCGGCTCACCTTTCCGCATCGCCTTGCGCAGATTCAGGTCCGATGTAACTGGCATGGTTTCGGTTTCAATGATCATACTGAGTTTATTCGTCGCAATTGCCGGTTACCTGATCACACCCGACAAATCACCGTATGCAAACCAGCAACTGCTTGAAATTGCCACGCAAAAACCAGGCTTCACTATAACCTTGTTGCGTGTTTGCACAGATGAAGTCGCTCCTGCACAACACTTTTTACAAACCATGTTGTATGGCAAACGACAGGTTTACCGGCTTTTTCCCATGAGCAGCTATCAGCTGCAGGGCGACAGCCTGATTGTTCAGGCATTTGATCCGGATTCGGCCGGTGCAGGGCAACAGCTTGCATTCCACCTGGCCAATATCGCTTATTCCCTGAAAAGGCCTCCTGCCATCGATGGGAATGGTCAATTCCTCCTCGAGACCAACCAGTCTGAACAGCTTCTCCTGAGCAGGGAGGCTCTCATAACCAAAGTTGTTGACGAGCACTTGATAAGCAAAACCTATTGGCTGGGCACAGATCAGTTTGGCCGCGATTTGCTCAGCCGACTGATCATCGGCACCAGGGTCAGCCTTTCTGTTGGCTTCATTTCTGTCCTAATTTCGTTGTTGATCGGCCTCAGCCTTGGCAGCATCGGTGGATATTTCAAAGGGAGAATCGATGATATCATCGTATGGCTGATCAATGTGGTGTGGTCGTTGCCTACCCTGCTTTTGGTGATCGCTATAACCTTTGCTCTCGGCAAAGGATTCTGGCAGGTGTTTGTCGCTGTAGGACTGACTATGTGGGTTGAGGTGGCACGCATTGTGAGGGGACAGATCATTTCGCTCAGGGAGAAAGAGTTTATCGAAGCTGCGCGTGCACTGGGTTATTCCCACACCAGGATCATCTTGAAGCATATTTTGCCCAACATCATGAGTCCGGTGATTGTGATTTCTGCAGCCAATTTTGCATCGGCTATATTAATTGAAGCAGGCCTGAGTTTTCTCGGGCTTGGTGTGCAGCCCCCGACACCTTCATGGGGAAGCATGATTAAAGAAAACTACGCCTATATTATCCTCGACTCGGCTTACCTTGCCATCCTTCCGGGCCTGGCCATCATGCTTATGGTAATGTCGTTTATGCTGGTTGGCAATGCCTTGCGTAATGCGCTCGATGTGCGAATGCCTAAAGAAGGGCAGTAAAAAAACGCGCCTCATTTTTCTTGTTGAATTTGGTATACAGTTGATTAAAAACACATTTCTGTTAAGCCGTCAAATTCATGCGATTCCGAAGCCACTTTTGCACCAAATTTGATACTTTTGCGCATGAACATGCCAACCATTCGCAACATACTCCTCATTCAAACAGCCTCTATCGGTGATGTAATTCTGGTGACGCCAATCATGGAGCGCCTCCATGAAGCACTGCCTGACTGCAACATCGATTTGTTGGTTCGCAAAGGCCATGAAAGTCTTTTTGTTAACCATCCCTTTTTGCACCAATTGCTGGTATGGGATAAAAAAAATCAAAAACACCGAAACCTCTTTCGTTTGCTCATCGAAATCCGCAAAAGCCATTACGATGCTGTGATTACAGTGCAGCGCTTTGCCTCATCAGGTCTTTTAACAGCCTTTAGTGGCGCAAGGCACAGGGTTGGCTTTACGAAAAACCCTCTGTCTTTTGCCTTCTCACGCCGGGTGAAACACCTGATCGGCAAAGGCGAACATCAGCCGCACGAAGTTGAACGCAACCTGACACTCATTGAATGGATTGTTGGAAAAACCAGCGGCACACCCAGGCTGTATCCTTCGCCGGCAGATTATGCACACACTTCGGCGCTTAAACAGAAACAGTACGTTTGTATTGCCCCTGCTTCGCTGTGGTTTACCAAGCAGTTTCCCGAAAACCAATGGATTGGTTTTCTGCAGCAGGTGTCACCAGAGATGAACGTATATATGCTTGGTGCACCATCCGACCTGCCACTTTGTGAGCGCATCCTGAAAGCCGCCGGGCATGCCAACAGCATCAATCTGGCTGGGAAACTGAGTCTACTCGAGTCGGCAGCACTCATGCGTGATGCCACCATGAACTTCGTAAACGACTCGGCCCCAATGCACCTTTGCAGTGCAGTGAATGCAAGGCAAACTGTTATTTATTGCTCTACAGTGCCTGCATTTGGTTTCGGACCACTATCAGATGATGCCGTTGTTGTTGAAACGGATGAAAACCTTCGGTGCAGGCCTTGTGGTTTGCATGGATACCAAACCTGTCCTCAGAAGCATTTTAAATGCGCAATCACCATAAACCAAAACAAGTTGTTAAACCGCATATGAACACCTTTGAAGAAGAAGTAGCATTGGCTGCCGAAGCCCTGAAATCAGGAAAGACAATTCTGTACCCGACGGATACCATTTGGGGAATTGGGTGTGATGCAACCAACCAGAAATCGGTCAATAAAGTATACAAACTCAAGCAACGCAAAGAAAACAAGAGCCTGATCGTACTCCTTGAGAGCACTGACAAGTTAAAAGACTTCATGGACGAAGTTCCGGCAATGGCCTTCGACCTTATCAACGCCAGCAACAATCCCCTTACGATTGTTTATCCGGGTGCCAGGAACCTGGCAAAGAATCTGGTTGCTTCTGACAGAACCATTGCCATTCGTGTGACCGCTGACCCCTTTTGTGTCGCTTTGCTAAAGGCCTTTGGCCGTCCGATTGTATCCACCTCAGCCAATATTTCAGGTGAACCAACAGCCATCAGTTACAGCCAGATTTCCAGTGCGATTAAAAATGGGGTTGACCACATTGTCAACCAAGAGCAAACAGTCGTGAAACAGATGAAGGCGTCAACCATCATTAAACTCGAGATCAACGGAACATTTTTAATCCTCAGGTCATGATCACTGTTGCTTATCTTCAGACAAGTCCACTGCTTGGCAAGAACAGCAAAACCCTCGATCTTACCAATATAATGTTAAAGGGCATACTCCACGCCGATCTCATTGTATTGCCAGAACTTGCCAATAGCGGATATAATTTTATAAGCAAGGAGCAGGCCGTAGCCTCAGCCGAAGACCCGTCAGGCTCATCATTTGTGGAAATGTTGATGAAACACGCCCGGCGGCTTAATGCAAACCTGGTGAGTGGTTTTAATGAGCTGGCCGGTGATGGCCTGTACAATTCGGCGCTGCTTGTTAACAAAGAAGGTGTTGCAGGCTGCTACCGCAAAACACATTTGTTTATGCACGAGCGCGATTTTTTTCTTCCCGGAAACGAGGCACCGCTGGTGTACGACCTGGGATTTGTCAAGCTGGGTATGCAGATTTGTTTTGACTATATGTTTCCCGAATTCTGGCAGCACATGGCCATGCAGGGTGCCCAGCTGATTGCCCATCCGAGCAACCTGGTGACACATTATGCCTGGAAGGTTGTTCCGGCACTCGCACTTATGAACAGGATTTATGTTGTTACAGCCAACCGCATTGGTGCCGAAAACAACCTAAGTTTCAGAGGAAGGTCGTTTCTGGCCCATCCGGATGGTGCAGTCAAATTTAAAGCACCTGCAAAAGAAGCGGTAGCTTCAGTGTTTTCTATCGATCCCAGCATCGCGATGGACAAAAGGGTCACTTTGTTGAATCATGTTTTCAATGACCGTCGAACAGATTTGTATGATCAGTTGTTGTAATACAGTAAAAGGCAATATTTCTGATAATAACCCACTTTGGGACAATAAACTTATTTAGAATTATTACAAATTATTGAAATTTTCTGTACTTTTGCAAACTGAAAGTTAATGCACTTTTATTGACTCAAAACATTGATAATGAGTAACACGAGAAAATTTTCTTTGGCAGGAACCGACAAACAAACCCTCGAAAGCTGGTATAACCTACTCACCTTAGGCAGGCAAATCGACGAGAAAGCCCCCAACTACTTGAAACAAGCCCTCGGATGGTCATACCATGCACCTTATGCAGGACATGATGGCATTCAGCTGGCGATCGGACAGGTTTTTAACAGGGAAACTGATTTTTTGTTTCCTTACTACAGGGACATGCTCACCGCAATCTCTGCCGGCCTTACTGCAGAAGAAATTATCCTGAACGGCATTTCAAAAGGAACTGACATCGCCAGTGGCGGACGGCATATGTCGAACCACTTCGCCAAACCCGAATGGCATATTCAAAATGTTTCTTCAGCAACGGGTAACCACACCCTGCATGCTGTTGGCACAGCGCGGGCTATAAAATTATATGGAGGCAAAGGAGTAGCCATCAGTTCGCAGGGAGAATCATCCACTTCCGAAGGGTACGTCTTTGAGGCCATCAACGGTGCATCAAACGAGAAACTGCCCGTAATCTTTGTGTTTCAGGATAACCAGTTCGGGATTTCAGTTCCTCAGAAAGACCAGTCGGCCAACCGCAGGGCTGCCGAAAACTACCGTGGCATCAGAAACCTGAAGATCATGTTCTGCGACGGTAAAAATATTTTCGACTCAATGAATACCATGTTTGCTGCCAGAGAACATATTGAAAAATTTGGCGAACCGGTGATTGTGCATGCCAACTGTGTCAGGATTCACTCCCACTCTAACTCCGACAAACACGAACTGTACCGCGATGAAAATGAACGCCACTGCGTGAAATTATCTGATCCGCTGACACGTTTCAGGATTCAGTTGATTCATTCCGGAAAATTCACAGAAGAGGAGCTGAATAACCTTGACGAACTGGCAAAGAAAATTATTTCAGCTGCACATAAAAAAGCCATCAAAGCCCCTGATCCACGTCCTGGTTCCATTCACGACTTTGTCATCCCGGCACCCTATGTTTCAACCAAATACCCTGAAGGCCTTCACGATGGCAGCAAAGGACAGGTCCTGAAGTTTATTCAGGCACTGAATGAGACCCTGAAGGCAGAATTCAGGCATAATCCGGACACCTATATCTGGGGTCAGGATGTGGCCAATAAAGACAAGGGTGGCATTTTTAATGTCACCAAAGGCATGCAACAGGAGTTTGGCCGTCAGCGTGTGTTTAACGCTCCTATAGCCGAGGATTTTATTACAGGCACCGCTAATGGAATGAGTCGCTACAGCGACAAAATCAGGGTGGTGATCGAAGGAGCTGAGTTTGCCGACTATTTCTGGCCTGCCATGGAGCAGCTCGTTGAAACATCGCATGACTATTGGCGCAGCAATGGTGCTTTTGCGCCCAATGTAACCATCAGGCTGGCTTCAGGCGGATATATCGGAGGCGGACTTTACCATTCGCAAACCATCGAAGGAGCGCTTACCACGCTGCCTGGTCTGCGCATCGTTTATCCGTCGTTTGCCGATGATGCTGCCGGATTGCTCAGGACGGCCATCCGGTCAAAAGGACCCACCGTGTTTCTTGAACCAAAAGCCCTGTACAACGATCCTTTGGCCGAAACCATGGTTCCTGACGATTTTGAAGTTCCCTTTGGAAAGGCCCGCGTGAGGCGGACAGGCAGCGACCTGACCATGATCACCTATGGAAACACCACACATATGTGCCTGCAGGTGGCCGGGCGAATTGTTGCTGAGACAGGCAAACAGATTGAAGTCGTTGATATACGCTCGCTGGTGCCACTTGATAAAGAAACAATCCTGGGTTCGGTTATGAAAACATCGCGTGCAATGGTGGTTCATGAAGACAAGGTGTTTGCCGGTTTCGGCGGGGAGCTTGCAGGCATCATTGCCGATGAAGCTTTCGAATACCTCGACGCTCCGGTGAAGCGGGTTGGATCCACCTTTACCCCTGTAGGGTTCAACCGCATTTTGGAAAAGGAGGTCCTTCCAAATGCCGACAAAATCCACGCTGCAGCCATGGAATTGCTGCACTTCTAAGTGCTTATCAAAAAAATCGAATTACGCGTTCATGCTTCATGAACGCGTTTTTTAATGCCTGGTGATTAACTATTGTTAACAAAATAGCGCTTGAAAACTATTCATTACAAGGTCATTATGTGTAATTTTGGCTGCAATTAATGCTTGCTGACACACACAAAGTGAAAGCAAGTAAATCGAACAGACACCATAAACCCTTCAGAACACCCACATTATGAAGATGATAAATTTCCTGCTTATTGGCTTATGCATCAGCTTATCAACCTTTAGCCAGGCCCAGGTAGGAACCTTGAAAACTGATCCAAAGGAAACTTCACAGAAGTTTGCCGCAGCCATGTTTTATATCGAGAATTTTTATGTCGACAGCACCAAACCGGCCAAGCTGACAGAGGAAGCCATCATTCAGACATTAAAATCGCTCGATCCGCACTCTGCCTACATTTCGAAGGAAGAGCTCAGTGAGGCCAATGAGCCCCTTGAAGGCAGCTTCGAAGGCATTGGTGTAACCTTCCAGTTATCGAAAGACACCATCCTCGTCATTGCTCCTGTACCCGGTGGCCCTTCGGAAAAGCTGGGCATTCAGGCAGGCGACAAAATCGTTCAGATAAACGGTGAAGATGCCTTTGGTCCGAAGGTCAACAACAAATTTGTCATGGATAAACTGAGGGGCAACAAGGGAACAAGTGTCGATGTGAGCATATACCGCAAAGGAAAAGCTGATTTGATTCCATATACCATTGTGCGTGACAAAATCCCGCTCAATAGCATCGATGCAACCTTTATGCTGAATAAAAATGTGGGATACATCAAACTGAACCGCTTTTCGAAAACCACCATGGAGGAATTTCACGCCTCAATGGATCAGCTGAATAAGTCAGGCATGTCGAGCCTAATCCTCGACCTCAGGGGAAACTCAGGTGGATTTCTGGGCACGGCTGTTGAACTTGCGGATGAGTTTCTGGGTAATGGTAAGCTCATTGTGTATACCGAAGGGCTCAACAGTCCCCGGCAGGATTTCCAGGCCACCCAGAACGGTGGTTTTGAAAAAGGCAAACTGGTTATCATGATCAATGAAGGCTCAGCATCGGCAAGTGAAATTGTGTCGGGTGCAGTGCAGGACTGGGACCGAGGCCTCATTCTCGGACGCAGGTCGTTCGGCAAAGGCCTTGTGCAGCGTCCGTTCAACCTGCCCGACGGCTCAATCATCAGACTGACCTCGGCACGCTACTACACGCCCACAGGCAGAAGCATTCAACGTCCGTATGACGATGGTACCGATAAATATTTCCAGGACATATACAACAGGTATAAAAACGGCGAACTTGTGCATCCCGACAGCATCCATTTCCCTGATTCATTGAAGTACCTCACACCCGGAAAGCGTACCGTTTATGGTGGCGGTGGCATCATGCCCGACATCTTTGTGCCTTGGGACTCCACTCAAATTACTGACTATTACAGCAACCTCATCCGAAAAGGCGTTTTCAATCGTTATACCATTGATTATGTGGAGTTAAACAGGAATAAAATAAAAACTGAATACCCATTTTTCAACAACTTTAAAAAAGACTTCAAGGTGAATGCTGAGATGATGGACGACTTCAAAGCCCTGGCGGAAAAAGAAGGAATCAGTTTTGATGAAAATCAATTTAAGACTTCGGAACAGTTTATCCGTTATCAGATCAAGGCATTGATTGCCAGAAATATATGGGGAATGAACGAATATTTTCAGGTCGTGTCAGATGTGGATGATGCCTTGTTACGGGCCGTTGATATGATTGCATCCGACAAGAGTTACTCTCAGGCCATCAAGCCCTAGTCATCATTTTTTTTTAATCAATAAAGCGCGGCGAGAGGAAAGCTGCGCTTTTTTTCTGCAGGTGGACCAAGAGCACGAACTCATGTGTTCCTGAGTTGTAGTTACTGAATCGCGTTGCCCCGATATCGTAACTATACATAAAACCGATCATTTCATTCACGTTCAGTCCTACGTGCAACAGGAATGCATCGTTCTGACGGTATCCCAATCCAGCCATGAACACATTGTTGAAATTTAAATTGGCATCGATCTGAAACACATTGAGTTTTCCCTGCTTATGCCAAGAGAACATAGGCTGAAGTGTGGCGTCGTCGGATAGGCTGAGGCGGTAGGCAAGGTACAGGTGGTTATGCGCAGGAATCTTGAATAAGGTGGCTTTGGGGGCAGAAGTAGTGATGTGGTTAGCCGCCATGCCGACAGTAAGGGCATCACGCTGAAGCTCAAGGCCAAAATCAAAGTCAGGCAAAAAGTAACTTTCATCTGGCTTGATCAGGGGTTCGTTTCCGTCATAAAACACCAGTTCGCTGAATTTGATCATGCGGCTGTATATTCCAGCTGATACGCCCATTGTAAGCTGAAGCCCTCCGGAAAAATGCACACGATATGCATAGGATAGATTGGCCTGACGGGTGATTTCTTTTCCTGCAACCTGGTTAACGAGGTTAAACTTCATGCCCATGGGACGATTTTCGAAAAAGCTCGAAACACCAAGGCGCTGCAAAGAGGGAGCATCCGGAAAACCTATCCATTGTTGCCGTGCCAGCAACTGTAAATTGATCATGCCATTGTCTGTGAAACTGGCCGGATTGTATGAACCAACATTTAAACCCGGATTACTCAGGAGCAGGTCGCTTTGGGCCATCACCGAAAGCCTCATAAGCATGAATAACCCAATCAGGGTGATGGTATTGATTCGTCTCATGGCTTCCATTGTTTTGCTTCCTGCATACTAACACGTTTTCCATTAAGGTAAGGAACAACAAAGCAATCGGGGAATCCGGCAGCGCTTACCTGGTTTCGCAGGGCGTCTGCTTCCTCAAGGCTAAACCGGTCGCCTGCTTCGTACCGGTAAACCCCCGCTTGTTCCTGCACATAAAAAACAATGCCTGCGATGTTGTTTTTTAAGGCACTGAAATATTCATCGGGCTTGCGAAGTGTTGACGACACCAGAAACTGCACATGAAATACAAGTGCGGGAGCTCTGATTGCCGCCACCGGCTCAGTAGAAGCAATCTCCTGGCCGGGATTGTCCATTGAGGTCACCTGGAAAGTGGTCCGGCGGTTAGCCTGGTGTTCGGCCTCAATGCGGGCATGGTGTATAAGCGGATAGCGTTTCCCGTATCCTTTTGATACCAGGCGGTTTCTGTTGATCCCACTGGCGACAAGGTAATCAACCACTGATTTGGCACGGGCATCGGAAAGTCTGTCATTATGAGCATCGGAGCCACGTGTGTCGGTATGCGCGCTGATCTGCACTTTCACCTGCGGTGTCTCTCTGAGCATTGAGGCCAGCTTGCTCAGCTCGATCTTCGATGTTTCGCGCAAGCTTGCTTTATCAAGGTCATAATAGATATTGGCAATCACGATTTCCTGCTTTTCCTGTATCCTGAGCAGGGCAAAATCCATGTCGTAGCCCGTTGCTTTGCAGAAAACAGCCGTTTTTTTCACTTCCGGAATGCGGCATATCCTCGATTCGGCAAAGTATCCCGCTTTTGAAACCCTTACTGTATACACATTGTCGGGTTTCAACGAATCGAATGCATAAATACCCTGATCGTTCGTGCGCACGGCGGAAGTAAATCCTGACGGACCAACAAGCTGAATTACCTCATTTGCAATGGCTTTTTTAGTCTCACGGTCAGTGACTTTCCCACTGATGGTAACAGGGTATGACATCAGGTTAAACTGAAAGTCTTTTCGCATTACACCGTTTTTGTCCACTTCAGTCATGCCGTCAAACGTCTTCGTTTCAGCATAATAGCCGTCTTTTCCTGCGACTATTTTTCCGCTCAGGTAGGCTGGCACTGATATCAGATAACTCCCATCGGCAGTGGTGTTGGCAATAAATTCCTCGTTTCCGCCTGAAGCAACGACACGGGCATCGGCCACGGCCTGCTTGCTTTCTTCAATGATCACATTACCTGTAATCAGGTTTCTGATCGGGTAGCCGTCAAAAAAGTAAATATCATCGCCCGTTGACCTGTTGCGAGAGGAGGAAAACGCACCTGATTTCTGCAAGGGTTTCATCACAAGGGCAAAATCATCTCCATAGGAATTAAACGGGAACGGCAGTGCTGCAACCTTGTCGAAGCCTTTTGACCTGTTGATGGAATAGAAGATATCGAGTCCGCCATAGCCTGGATGGCCTGTCGATGCAAAGAAGAGCAGGCTGTCGCCGGCAATAAACGGAAAAAGTTCATCTTTCTCAGTATTCACCGGCTGGCCCAGGTTGATGGGCAATCCAAAGCTGCCATCGGGCTTCATGCTAATGCGGTAAATGTCCTTTCCACCAAATCCACCGGGAAGATCAGAGACAAAATACAACCACTTGCCTTCCAGGTCGACGCTTGGGTGTCCATAATGGTTCTTTTTATTGACGAAGGCGGCCTTTTGCGGCTTCGTCCAGGAAGCTGTGGCTGTTTCGTAGTTCGCTGTCATGATCATGCAGCGGTTAAGCCTGTTGTTGCATTGTGTCCAGAAAGCCCGGTTGTGCCTTTCGTCGTATGCAAAGGCACCAGTGTTGACATTGTTCCTGACGGGAAACTTCTGCGGTTCGAGGTAGGTTCCGTCAGCCTGTTTTTCAGCCACATACAAAGCTGAAAATCCTTCGGCGCTGCGGGCATCGGTCTTCGATGAAGCCACTGGTTTCCGTGTTGACGAAAACACAAGCTGTCCCTCGTAAAAAGCGGGGGCATAGTCGCTGAAAGGGGTGTTCACTCCGGCTATTTCCACAATTTTCTGTTGCATAGCCAGCTTTTCATTGTTAAACCGCTGAATGTTGCCGGCCATAAATATGGCTTCCTTCGAACCCGGGTTCATTTCCAGTGCCTTCTGCACAACGGCCTGAGCTTCCTCTGTTTTGCCTGCCCGTTCCAACGCATCGGCATAGGGAAGCAACCAATGAATTTTGTTTGTTTCTTCACCAATGGCATCGGCATACCATTGGATGGCATCTTCAAAGCGGTTCATACGGTGATAGGCCGTGGCGATCTCAAAGGCCAGTTCACGCTTGCTACGTGTATCGGTCGTTTGCATAAATGCTTTTTTGTACTGGCTTGCAGCATCAACATAATTGTGGTTCGAAAGGTGCCGGGCTCCCTGGCGCATGGCGTTGCGCTGTGCAATGGCTGCGACCGAAACAACGCAGCAAAACACATATATTAGCCAGGCCTTTTTCATTCGATTACCAGTGTTACTGAGCCTTTAACTGTGCGAACGATCGTTCCGTTGTCATCCTCAACTTCACGGACAAAATAATAGGTTCCCGGTGCCATCATTACACCTTCAAAGCGGCCATCCCAGCCTTCGTCACCGGCATACAGTTCTTTGCCCCAGCGGCTGTAAATCCGGATGAACCTACCAGTCATGAAGCGGTCGTTAATGCCATCATTGTTTGGCGAAAACGCGTTCACTGCCTTGTCCTCCTCAATCCAGATCACTTTTCCTGCCTGGCAGCCTGATGCCGCAGTAACCCGGATGATGAGCGAATCGCCATCGAGGATGGTGTTGCCATAATAAAAACTGTTCATCGGGCCCGACTGCAATACGGTGTTTCCTTTCATAAAGGTATAATCTACATAATCAGTCTGACTGACAATGATTGTGTGTGTTGCTTGCTGGTTTATGAGCTCAGGTTGCGGCAACTGGCCCACTTCAACCCCAAATTCTGCTTCACTGTTGCAGCCAAAGCTGTTCGCTACCCTAAGTCTGTATACACTTGTTTCATAGGGTGTTACAGTAATTTCACGGGTAAAGGCAGGAGGATCAGTGAACCAGTAATAGGTATCGCCACCGCTTCCGCTGAGGGTGGTTTCAGAACCGGCACAGATGAAGGACTCGCCCGTGATAGCCGCTTCAGGAACCGGATAAAACATCAGCTGGGGCGCTCCTGCCATGAGCTTGCTGCAGCCGGCAAGATTCTTTGTGGCTTCAAGGGTATATATTCCTGATATAGCCGGGTTAGGGATGCTGACTGGCCCACCGGTGCCGGCAAAACTCAGGTTTGTTGACAAACCGCTGCGCAGCAGAGAATAAGTAGTTTGTTTCTCCGAACCTGTCAGGTAAAGTCCGCCAGCAGAATCATTGCCACAAAACTCACCGCCTCCCAATAAGCTGTATGTCAACGGTGCAGCGATGCGGGAAATCACCTTCACATCGGGCATGATGCGCTGGCATCCTGCAAGGCTAGTGGCAACAACCGTGTAGTTCCCGGTGGCCTGCTGCGATCCGTACGACATACCGCTCCCGTTACCCGTGAGGGTTTGACCTGTAAAGGTTCCGTTTCGCATCAGTGAATAAGCGATTCCCGGTTCAGTATCAGTCAGGTCGATTGACGGTGCCATGCTCCCATCGCAAAACGACCCGCCACCTTCAAGGGAAAAGCCCATGGGTAAGGCGTTTGTTTGTACCAGCACCGAGTCTTTCACACTTTGCTCGCCGTCAGAAACCTGAACAATATACCAGGTAGAGGTTGTTGGGAACACCTTGATGGTGGCATTATTCGATGAAAAACCGGCAGGCCTTGAACTCCACAACCAGCTATAATTGCCTGTTCCACCACCAGGAAGAGCAGTCAACGTAGCGGCATCACCAGGACAAACCGATGCGTGATCAAGTTGTATGTCTGCCTCAAGCGTGCCACCCTGGGTGTAGACAACCACATAATCGCGGGCATTACAATTGGTTTCTGCATCGGTTACTTCAACCGTGAACTGCACGCTGAATGCGAGCGGGATGGTACTTGTTTGTGCAAGCCCCGGGCTTACTACCATTTCAATGGGCATCCAATTGTAGCTAAAACTGCCTGAGCCACCAACAACTGTTGCAAGCAGATCGGCCTGCTGGCCTTTTTCGATGGTAAGGTCAGGTCCGGCATCAATCTGAGGGGCTACAAATTGCTGAATGGTGGCTGCGCCGTTCATTACCTGTTCGCATAAGAATCCCGGCACGCGGGCCTTCACACTGTAGCTACCCTGCTGGCTGAAATAACCAAAACTGATGGGTGCTCCCTGCCCTACGACAGTGGTCAGCTTCAACGCCTGGTTCAGGTATAAATCATACTGTATTCCTTCTTCTGAACCCGAAAGTCCGATCGGAAGGCCACTTGCTGATGACGGACAGAACGCTCCGCCGCCCGTCACCTGAAACGCCTGGGGTATATTGCTGACAAATACAGTGATAGAATCATGAAGCTCGTATACCTGGTCACTTAAAGAAACATAATAGGTTGTGGTTGCTTCCGGACTGTCTTCCCAAGATTCACCTTCAAACAGCAAGTCGCCTTCCTGGTTCGTCCACAACACCTGATAATTGCCGGTTCCTCCTGAAGGCAGTGCCAGCAACGAAACAGGATTTCCGGCGCAGATGCTGTTGTCGTTGGCCATTACAGTCAGCTTCAGGTTGCCACCCCCAACAAACACTATGGTGGAATCGGTGGCAGAAGGGCATCCTGAAACCACATCTGTCACACGTAGCAGGAAAAGGGCGCTGTTGTTCAAGGGCAGCGTCGGTGTTGAGGCCTGGTCGGGATTGACTACGAGATATGAGGGTGTCCAGGCAAAATGAAAATCTCCCGATCCTCCCGTTCCATCACCGATTAATGTTGCGGTGCCGCCCTGGTTGATGGTTTGGTTCAGCCCGGCCAGTGCAGTCACCGGTTCGCTTACTTCAATCACCGCTTCGCCGTCCATGGTTGTCCGACATCCGGTAGCCGTGTTTTCCGCCATGGTCACATAATGCCCTGCCTGTGTAATTGGTCCAAAGCTGATCGGAAAACCGTTTCCGGCTTCACTGATTCCTGAATAAACCCCATCGCGCATGAGGTGATAGGCAACGCCCGCTTGTGAGCCCGAAAGGCTGATTTCGATGCCTTCCTCGCCTTTGCAATAGGCTCCTCCTCCGCTCTGTAAAAATTTTGCAGGCCCGCTTTCAACATACACCGAAACTGAGTCGCGAATGATGATATTGCCATCATTGATGAGTGCAATATAAGTAGTGGAAACCTCAGGATACGCTGTTGGATTAAAGACTGTTGAAGTGAATCCGGGTGGATTGGAAAGCCAAATGTAACTGTAGTTTCCTGATCCTCCTGTTGGCAATGCAAAAAGCTGAACAGGTGTACCCGGGCATCCGCCATTGCCGGCGGCAACAACTTCAACCTCCAGGTTTCCACCCTGAACAAATACGGCAGCATAGTCATTTGAACCGCTACAACCTGAGATGAGGTCAGTGACTTCGAGCTTGAACACCCTTGTGTAAAAAAGTGGTTTTGTTGTGGGCTGTAAGGCGTCAGGATTGAGCAGTTTGGCGGCAGGTGTCCATTGAAACTGATATTGTCCTGAGCCACCAGTGACACTCCCTTCGAGGGTTACCTGCCCACCGGCAGGAACCTGCTTATCAGGTCCGGCATTTGCCAATGGACCAGCATCGATGCTGATTACAGCCGATCCAATCATCTGACTTGTGCACTCCGAAATCCGTGTCTGTGCATAAACTGTATAGGTTCCCGGCTGGTTAAACAAGCCAAATGACAAGGTTTCACCCTGTCCGGAAACCATATTGATTTCCATGCCGTTGAGCATCAGGTAATACAACACCCCTGTTTCAGATCCGCTTAATCCTACCACTGTGCTTTGTCCGCTGTGGCATAATTTACCGCCACCGGTGACATTGAATTGCTGCGGAGGCGCCGAAACCTGAATCAATAAGGTGTCGCGCATGGTACTGATGCCATCAGTGACAGTTAACACATACCTTGTTGGCATTTGGGGGTGTACAATTGGATTCTGGACATTGGTATAAAATCCGGCTGGAATAGTTGTCCATTGGTACTGAAAATTTCCGGTTCCACCCGAGGCCAACCCGTAAAGCTGTACCGGCTCACCGATACAACCGGCCTGTACATCAGAAAAGGCATCAACGGTCATTGTTCCACCACTGACATAAACCACTACGGTATCGCGTTGGGCCGGACAACCATATTGAGCATCGGTTACGCCCAGGCTGAAGATGGTTGAAGCAAAAAGTGGCTGTGTAGTTGTGTTTGGTGCCGTGGGATTAATCACCGACTGAACAGGTTGCCAGGCATAATTGTACACACCGGAACCACCAATGACTTGTCCGGTCAAACTTGTCGTCTGGCCAGTGGTGATGGTACGGTCAGGACCTGCATTTACAACAGCCAGTTGATTGACCTGCACAGTAGCCGAACCAGACATCACCGACAAGCAATTACTGACCGGATTCAATGCCTTGACGGTGTAAGCGCCAGCTTCGGTCTGAAAACCAAAATTGAGTGAATTTCCTGTCCCGTTCAGCTGGAGTTCAGCACTGTTTCCATTCCTGAATAACTGATACACTGTGTTTTGCTCCGACAATTGGACGAACACTTCTTTCCCCTGACCACCAGCACAATAGACTCCGCCTCCGGTAACATTATAGGTCGCAGGTGCGCTTCGGACAACAACCTGCAAGGAGTCGGTGGCGACTAGAAAACCATCTGTAACTGTGATCTTGTAGGTTGCGGTCTGGCTTGGGTTCACGACAGGATTGAACAAGCTGGAAACGAAGCCTGGCGGCGACGATTGCCACAGGTAGGTGTAGTTTCCTGATCCACCACTGGGCATCGCAATCAGTTGTACCTGCTCGCCAGGACAAATACTGTACTGGCTGGCCGCCAGATTCAGGCTTAACCCTCCCCCACTGACAAACACAACGGTTTGGTTGGCTGTGCTCTGGCAGCCGGTTTGCTGGTCAGTAACCACCAGGTTAAACAAGCGGGTTGCATTCAGTGCGAGGGCTGAAGGATTTTGAAATGCCGGGTTTAAAAGGTATTCAGGAGGTGTCCACTGATAGGTGTAGTTGCCTGATCCACCGCTGCCTGCTCCCGACAAGGTGGTTTGGCTCCCCGCAGTAATATACTGGTTGGGACCCGTAATGGCTAGTGGATTTTCGTTGATGCTTATTACAGCCTGGCCATTCATTTCAATAACACAGCTGTTTGCAACATATTTGGCTGTAACCCTATAGGTGCCAGGGATGTTGTAGGTCCCAAGGTTAAGCTGGTTACCGGTGCCATTGAGTTGGCGGACAAAGACGTTATCACGGTAGAGCATGTACACTACGCCTATTTCAGAGGATGCGAGGTTAAGCACAGCTCCCTGGCTACCGGCGCAAATGGCAGTGCCACCCGACACAAGCTGTTGCAGAGGCAATTGATTCACCTGAACAGAAACCGTGTCGAAGACGGTCTGAATACCATCCTGAACCCTGACCACATAGCTGGTGTTTGCCAAAGGTGTGGTGGTGATTTCTGCACCCGATCCGCTTAATCCGGGAGGAATGGAGCTCCAGGTATAGGTGTAGTTTCCCGTTCCACCACTGGTGAGTGCCAAAAGTGAAACCTGTTCGTCCGGACATACTGCTGCAGCACTCGATTGCAGGTGCACAACCAACGGGCCATCGGTAACACGCACCATCACTGTATCTTTCAGGCTCCAACAGCCCGTTGCCTGGTTGGTCACCCTTAACATAAACAGCCGTGTCTGATAGAGCGGTATTGAGCTTGTTATCCGTTGATTGGGCGTCACGCACAGGTTTTCAGGCTCCCATCTGTAAGCAAAGGTGTCAGATCCTCCGGGAGGCGTCCCTGTAAGGGTTACCGTATTTCCGGCTACAATGGTCTGGTCATTGCCTGCATTAGCAATGGGTATCGGGTTGGCCGTGATTTGTTTGGTTGAGGTCAGCTGGACCGTACATCCGGTAGCCGGGTTGCTGGCCAGCACAGTATACAGCCCCGAAAGCCCGAAATAGCCGAAGCTCATTGTAAATCCGTTACCGGTAATGGACTGTCCCAGCGAAACCCCATTCCGGTAAAGTGCATAGTTGATCCCGTTTTGTGTGCCGGCAAGATAAAGTTCCGGTTCATCGCTTCCAAGGCAATACGCGCCTCCTCCCATGAGTTGTTGCTGGTTGGGCAGTGGGCTGATGCTCACAAAAGCAGTTCCGGTCATATTAATCTGGCATCCGGTAAATCCATTGATGGCCAGCACGGAATAACTTCCAGATTGCGTAAACATACCGAAGTCGATGGGGTTACCGTCGCCGGTCCGAACAATGCCGGTGCTTTGGCCTTCGCGCAAGAGGTGATAACTGATTCCGGTCTGTGACGCATCGAGGCCAACGGGAACGCCGTTTCCACCCTGACAATAGGCGCCGCCACCGGTGACACCATAAATGACCGGCGTTGGATCGACAAATAATTTTGCCGACATAGACGTATCAGGGCAGCTTACATTTGTGGCGATACACCGGTATGAAAAGCCGTTCATTCCCGTGGTTGTGAAAATATTCAGGTTTGGCGTTTTGGTGCCTGAATAAAAGGCGTTATCGACAAGGTTTGCCCAGGCTGTCCCTATGCTTTCCTGCCATTGGAATTTGGTGCCATACACTGATTGTATGCTGAAATGGGCCACGCTGTTTTTACATACCCGCGTTTCAGATGGCTGTTGTGTTATGATCGGGGGATCGTACACCCCAAGCCTGGCCGAATTGGAAACTGCCTGGTTATTTTGGGCATCGAACACCACACAACGGTACCGGTAGCCATTTAGTCCCAGGTTGGCATCCATGATCCTGAGTTCAGGTGTGAGGTATCCCTGCGCATAAGTAATCTCAGCAGTGATGTTATACCAGCCAACTCCGTCGTTCTCCTGCCATTGGTAGGCAGCGGTGTTTAATGCCAATACCCTAAAAGAAGCACTGGCATCAACACAAATGGACGAATCCTTTGGATGCCCGATGACTGTCGGCTGGGCACTCACCGGCCGGGTAAGGGAAACGACAATGAAAACCACGAAAAGCAACGACCAACGTGCGGCTGTCAGCACCATAATTTGTGCGCTTTATCAAATATAAATATCAACAGATCAATTAATTCATCACATGAACTGATTGAAAGAAATTAACGCACTTGTTTGTTTGCAGATCAGAAACAGGGCTGATTCCGGCGGCTTGGTTAAGCGCTACAAATGTACCGGTTGGCAACCAGCGTCTTATTATTTTGGTGAAATTTTACAAACATTGTATTGTTAAAAACATCCTGCAGGTTTTTCTGTTCAGGGGTAGCTTAGGTAACGCCATTTATTCGGCTGATGCCAAATGTAGTTATATCACATAAAAGGCTTCAACAGAAATGCCTCGGATCTGGAAAAAAAACCAGGTGCATTCCCTGTTTAAATCAATTTAGAATGAATTTTAATTGTTGTATTCTTCGTTTTCTGTTGAATTGAACGAGTTATTTTACGCTAATTTTACCGCTAATTATTCACCATTCAATCGTGGAGGTATTATGGTCAATCTGTCGACAACCTATATGGGTTTACACTTAAAAAACCCCATCATCATTGGAAGCTCAGGACTCACAAATTCTGTTGAAAACATCAAAGAAGCAGCGCGTAACGGTGCCGGTGCTGTTGTGCTGAAATCCCTGTTCGAGGAACAGATACACCACGCTGCCAGTCACACGATTACGCAAAACGAAGCGGGCAACTTTTATCCCGAAGCTGAAGATTATATCCGTAACTACACCCGTGTCAATGATGTGAACAACTACCTGAAGCTCATCCGCGAAAGCAAGCAGGCCGTCGACATCCCCATCATCGCCAGCATCAACTGTGTTTCGGCTGCAGAGTGGATTCAGTTTGCCCAACAGATTGAAGATGCCGGTGCTGATGCACTCGAACTGAACATTTTCGTGTTGCCCTCGGACCCTCATATGACCAGCGAACACAACGAGCAGATTTATTTTGACATCCTCGAGCGCATCACCAAGACAGTTAAGATTCCGGTTGCAGTGAAAATAAGCTACTATTTTTCAAGCCTTTCGAAAATGGCACTTAAACTCTCCTGGACGGGCATCTCAGGACTGGTCATGTTTAACCGCTTTTTCTCCCCCGACATCGATATCGACAAGTTTGAAATCAAGGCTTCCAATGTTTTCAGCAATCCGGGCGAGCTGGCCGTTTCACTCCGCTGGGTAGCTATGCTGTCGACCAAGGTACATTGCGACATAGCGGCATCAACAGGCATACACGACGGCAAAGCCATGATCAAACAGCTACTGGCCGGTGCCAAAGCCGTTCAGATTGCTTCGGTGATCTATAAAAAAGGATTTGCCGAAATTGGCATCATGTTACAAGACCTCGAAAGCTGGATGATTCAACACAATTTCAGCAACCTGAATCAGTTTATCGGTCGCATGAGCGTGAAGGAAGCCGATAATCCGGCCGCTTACGAACGCGTGCAGTTCATGAAACATTTCAGTGGTATCGAATAATTGGCCTTTGGCTTATTACCTGCAATCTGTACTTCTGTAAAAAGGAATAATCGCTTATTTACGATCAGATTCCCTTAAACACCGGTTTTCTCTTTTCCAGAAATGCATTTTTTCCTTCAAGGAAATCCTGGCTGTTGAAGGCCTTTCTTCTAAGGTCGCTGATACGCTCAAAAACAATCGGGTTCATTGGCCGGGCCCTCCCCAGCAGGTTCAGTTGCTCTTTAATGGCCGAAATAGCAAGAGGCGAATTGAAGGTAATTTCTTTTGCCATTTTCATGGTAAATTCCTCAATTTCATCAACATGCTTCAGGTGGTTGATGATTCCGAGGTTATAGGCCCTGTCGGAAGTGATGGGTTTGGCTGTAAAGAACATTTCTTTGGCAATATTCATTTCAACCAGGTTCAGGAAATGGATGAGGCCTGCTACATTATAGGGCACGCCAATTTTCGCCGGAGTAATGGCAAAAGCGCAGTTTTCGGTACCGATCAGGATGTCGCACGAAAAAGCCATGTCGCAGCCTCCTCCCCACACAGAACCTTCAATCATGGCGATGACCGGGGCCGAAAAATCCTCAATCTTACGCATCACCTGTTCCAGAGGATGGTTGTAAGGCAATGGATCTTTGCCTGGATCAGGAAGCTCGCTCACATCGAGGCCTGCCGACCACACCTTTGCACCCGGATTGCTTTTGATGATCACCACCCTGACCTTTTGAGCGGCAAAATCGTTGAAAGCCTGCAGAATTTCTTCCAGCATCCCGATGCTCATCGAATTGCGTTTTTCATCGTTGTCGAGCACGATGGTGCCGATGTTGTCTTTCACTTGCGCTTTGATATACTCCATATGAAATTTTTTTTGGCAAAATTAAACAATTGCGACTCCAACCAACGGCTTCAGTGGGTCTATCGCAGGGGCGACGCATTAAAAAAAAAGTGATCCAAAAACATCAAAAATTCAGTAAAAATATTTTGTTTAAATAGCTGATATTCAGTTAAATAAACTTGTTTCAATCAATAATATTTATTATATTTGCCTGATATT
>JAHIUX010000087.1 GCA_018816765.1 Bacteroidota bacterium | reverse complement strand
TATCTCTACTGGACAAAACTCCTGTAAGAGAGATACTTACAAAGTGCAATTACAAAAATGTCAAAGAACAATATAGTAATCAATTAATAATCAGTGGGTTTTAAGTGCCCACTACTGATAATTTGTGAGTAATCCTAAAACCGTCCTGAAAGGCGGTTGCTCGGGCTGGAAAGGCGGAAGCTCTTTTGCAAGCCTTTGGTTTGAGCGTTGGCTCGTGTGGGCTTGCAAATGTGCTTACGACTGTGCGTTAGCCTTATTTTTTCTTTTTAGTTTTATTTTCTAACACTTTCAGACTTTCCAAATAATTTTTCTCTGCTTCGCTTAATGTTTTTTGCTGGTACTTTTTATATTCTGTAGTTGCTTTTTCAATAGCAACTTCATGACTGACGGAACCTGCTCCCAGCAAAAGTTTTTCTCCACTCATTGTCAAAATCTTATCCAAATGTTCTGCCCAATCTTTCATTGTCATAGTCTGTTCCCGTTCGGCCTGACGCTCTGCAAAATCCAGATACCCCGATACGATTTGACCAAGCGAACGGAGCTCTTTTTCGTCCAGATAATTCTTTGCAACCACTACATCTTTCAGGTACGGGCGACTGCCCGGAAAAGTCATCAAACCCATAAATTCCTTTTCTGCATCGGCACGGGTGTAAATTACTTCAGCGGCTGTTTGACCATGCACTGCATAGTGAATTTTGTTTTGCACTTTCTTGAAAAATGCAACGGAAACCTCGGCTTTTGGGTCGTAATCAATACTGGTTGCATAAATATCGAGCACCTGGCGGTAAAATACTTTTTCGGATGCACGAATGTCGCGGATGCGTTGCAACAGTTCTTTCCAATAACCGCCGCCACCTAAATTTTTAAGGCGTTCGTCGTCCATGGTAAAACCTTTGCGGATATATTCGTTCAGGCGTTTGGTAGCCCATTGGCGGAACTGCGTGCCGCGCAGCGATTTTACACGATAACCAACCGAAATTATAACATCCAGATTATAATGTTTTACCGAAATTTCCTGCGTTTTTCCTTCCATGGCGCCGTGTTGAGTGGTTAGTCGGAAATTCCGACAAGCCACTTCTTCGTTTAATTCTCCTTCTTTGAAAACGTTATTGATGTGTTCGGTAATGGTGGTACGTGCCTTTCCAAACAAAGCGGCCATTTGCTCCTGCGTAAGCCAAACCGTTTCGTTGTCGAAACGAACATCTACTGCTATTTTTTCGTCCTCGGTTTTGAATAATATAAAATCGGATTGATTATTTTCCATGGCTAACTTCATATACAATAAATATTTTTTCCACAATTAACCAAAGTTAATTCATACATATTTTAAGTAGTTGATTTTGATGACCTCATACTAATAGCATCTCGTAAATATTCAATACATTTTAACCTATAATTGTTATCAAAACCTAAAAAATCAAAAACAATTTGGTCAATCTGTTTATGTTCCAAAGTATCAATTTCCGCTAAAGAATCTATTGCTTCCCTTTTTAATAAGGATGAAAACATTTTTAGGTTTATTGATAAATCTAAATAGACTGGAAATGAACCCAAATCTGCAGCTTCAGATTTTAATAAACCACCGCCTAAGTTTTTTCTACCACTAATTTCCCGCAATAACCAAAATAATGAAGAATTAAAGAAACACCACAGGTTATTGATTTCTTTTTCTATGCCATTAATATCATTGGTATAAACATCTACACAACTTAATGAGTAGGCTGATATGTGATTAAAACTACAAAAATGCTTACTTATCCCACGAGGCATAATTAATATAGGCGGATTTTTTCTTGTTGAGTTTTCATCAAATAATATAAAACCATCACTAATTAAACTATTAACTTTTGAACTTGGTAGCCCACTCTTTTTAACTAAGAACCAATCTGTATGATTTAACTGAAAAGGAGTTCCAGAATAATGAATTGGCAGACAATTGACAAGGTCAATCTTATGTTTAACAATGATTTCGCGGGGTACAAAAGCAGCCTTACTAAGGTTTAATCCTTGGCCAAAACTGAATTTAACTTTTGAAGGAATCTTATCAATTGTAAATGCTTTCCTCTCTAATAATTTAATTACATCAAGTATGAATGAATCTGAATTGTGTAATATACCCCATTTGTAATTTTTTAATAACTTATCGGAATAGGAAAAACAATTTGACTTAAAGCTATCATTAATCTCATTAATTGGACGTCTAAAGTTTAATTTAGTATCTTGTATATTTTCTTTTAAGAGGATGAAACTAATTATGTTGTTTGCATCAGGCTTTTTATCTTGAAATATTGTAATTACAGTATTTATATTTGGCCCTTCACCTGAAGGAAAATACCTGTATTTACTATCAATAACAGCAATAACATTAGTATGTTTCGTTAAAAATTCTTGTGCTTTGATGCCGTATTCTGTATCTAACCATGCATTTTGTGTAATAAAAACAATACAGCCTTTTTCATTAATTAAAGAAATCGATGTTTCAAAAAAATAAATAAGTAAGTCTGCACCTTTTGTAATTAAATTTGCGTCAATACCCCATCTCTTTTTACAATTAATTTGATAGTCTTCTTTAAGAGTGCTATTAAATGAAGGATGTCGAGATTCAAGATACGGCGGATTCCCAATCACAACATCAAAACCATCTTCAAAACCAAACATTGTTAAAGGGTCAAAAAAACTAGCTGATTTCATTGCATCAAAAGGATTCCATCCTGCCATTTGACCAGCTACATTTTTTGTGTAACCACTATTTTCCAGCGCTTGTTGTAATTCTTCACGCTTTTCTTTTTCTTTTTTCTTTAATGCTTTTTTAGCATAGTATTTACGGGTAAAGAATATTTTATGTCGGATGGATGCCAGTTCTTTTTCCAGTTTTTCAACATCACCCGCCATTAAGGTCATTTGTTGGGGTTTATCCAAGCCTATCAAAGTATTTGCTGCCACAAACCTGGTTTCCAGGTTTGGCATGCTCAAAATATTGCGATTGGGTTTATCGTCGTTTACTTTTTGGTCAACAATTAAAGCAATAAAAAACCGCAATTTTGAAATTTGAATTGCAATTTGCTGAATATCTACTCCATAAATGCAGTTTTCAATCAGGAAGAGTTTACGGGCATAATCGGGGTAGTTCATACTCAGGTCAAATGCTTTCTCAATTTCATTTAATCTGATTCTTCGTTCCTCTGAACTGTTTTCAAGCCTGTACACTTCGGCCGTTTCATCAATCGCCCTTTGAATTTGCAGTTCGTTCCATTTTTTATTTTCAGGGTCGAGTTTATTCAACAAATCAACCAGGCGATGAAGCACACCCATTGGAAACGCACCGGAACCACAAGCAGGGTCAAGTATTTTGGCTTCGCTTATCGCTTTAATTAGCGAGTTTGCTTCTGCATCTGAAAACTTGGGTAAATCCAACGCATGTGAAAATAATTCCCTCAAACGGTTTTCAGTTTCATCCGAATTGTCCAAATTTTGTTTAAAATAAGCAATCAGACTTTCGTCCACCATGTAGTTTACAATTTCACGGGGCGTGTAAAAACTACCGGTTTGTTTACGCGCTGTAGTTTGCGTTTCGGGGTTGTAGCTTGCCAGAAGATTTTCAAATACTTTGCCCAATAATTCAGGGTCAAGCGCAATTTCTTCTTCAAGCGGTGTGTTTTCAGTAATGGTAAATTTGTAACTGTCCAGAATATTGATTAAGCCTTCAACTTTGTATTTCTTTCCTTTAGTTCCATATTCTGAATTTAAGTCCAAAGTAAATTCGTCAGCAAAGAAAAGTTTGTCAGGAACAAAAGCCTGTCTTTTTTCAGTACTACTAAAACCATCGTAACGAATTTCTTTGTTTCCTTCTTTAAAGTCGAGGCATTCAAACAAACCTCCATTTAAAAATGGTACAGTTGAAAAGAGTTCCAGTGCTTTCTCAGGTGCTGTAAAATAATCCTGATAACGGTACTTGGTTTGGTCGAGATACTGGTCGTTTCCGGTTTTTGGCAAAGTATTGATAAAGCGTCGTTTCTCATCTTTGTTCTCTTCTGTGATATCCTTGTCCATTGGCGTGTTCAGCGTTGCAAAAAACAGGTTTTGCAAGATTGCCCGGTAATAAACCGATGAATCCATGGAATGCGGCTGAAAATTTTTAAGGATTGTTTTAAGTTTCTTCTGCTCAAACAAGGAATCAGGGACAAGATTTTTTTCTTTAATAAACCAAACAAAGATTAAGCGGGTAAGCAGCCTGATAACACTTTCGGAATTGTAAACGGTGTCGTCTTTGTCATCGTTTATATCGTTTGGATAATTCACCGAACGAACCGCCCACAAATACCAGTTAAATAATTCGCTGTAAAAACGTTTGTTGAGTTCCTTTGTATCCAGTGTTTTTTGCCAGGCATTGTGCAATTCCACAAAGTTCGTGAATTGGTGCTTGCTTTTTAATTCGTCAAACGATAAATCGAAAAGGATTTCAATATGCGCCCTGTGCGGATTTTCAATGTTTATGTCCTTGATTAAAGTAACTTTTTCAAGAACGTCTTTGGTTTCATCACGCTTGTGTAACCTACGATTGATAACCGATAAAGTAAGCGTTTTTCCATGTTTGAACAGAATCATGGCAGGCATTGGGAACAAACGGTTTATTTCACGGGTAATAATGGAAAGTTCAGTTCTGGTATAAGAAATATTTTTCAGTTCGATTACAAAAAACAAATAGGCTTCAATTATAGTCTGGTCAACCTTTTTTGTATCAAAAAGCGAGGCTTGTTTTGTGACATCTTCTCTTGAAATCTGAAACAGTAAATCAACATATTTCCATTCACTGACTTTTGCTTTTACAGTATCAAAATTCTTGTCCCCAATATAGTTATCTTCAAACTCTTCAAAAGTTGGACTATCCAAAGGAGCTTGCTTTTCGGATGAGTAGCCCAAAGTTTCAAAGAATTTTATACTTGTTTTGGTGAGATTTCCCTGCTCGAATTTTAATAAGGATTCTTTTATTATCGATTTAGTTTGTTCGGCTGTCATAGTACTACTTTATAATTAACCAGGTAACCAGTTCAAAATTATTGGTTTCATTTATCCGTTTCGACTTTGGAATTAACAAGGCTCCTCTGTCATTTCCGGTAATCTTTTGGCTGCTGCGCTTATTGAAAACCCTGCTTATTTCACTCACTGCCTTTTTTATCAGTTCAGTGTATAGGTCCATGTTTTCGCCGTTTTGAGTTTCGGTGTTAAACAGGTCGCACAATTCTTCAAAAGGCTGAACTTTCCCGGAACACATTAAGCGGTAGATTTCGAGAATTTGTTTGGCATTTGTATAATTAAACCTTACTTGTCCATCATCACGGATATAAACCAAAAAATATGGTTGTAAGGGATTAACTTCTTCGTTTCCTTCTGTATCACCTTTTTGTTTCAGGCAATACACAACCCCGGGTTTGATAATTTCTTTTTCTGTGGTTGAAAATTTTTCCACATCCAAATAGTTTGCAAAATCGCCCGATGGGGAAGGAACCACAGAATATAAACCGAATGGAGCTTCTTCCAGTTTCTTTCGGTTGTTTTCCAGAAAGTTTAGCAGTTCAATTCTGAAGTCGTCCAACGTGAAATCAGTCAGAGAAATGCTTTCGTTCATATCTTCAAGGTCGAGCACTTCATCTCTTAATTTCTTCAACTGCTTATTCCGGTATTTTAAATCATCTTCAATCAATTCCTCTATTTGGCTTGTGGCTAAAACATTGTCATCCGCAGTCGCCGTTACATCAACCAAAGCCATTCGGGCTTCAACCCGTTCTTTTAGGTTAATGTAATTGTCAAGGTCTTTGGTAGGCCAGAAGTTTACCAATTGAATTTTATTGTTTTTGCTCCCCAAACGGTCGATACGACCAAACCGTTGAATGATGCGAACCGGATTCCAGTGTATGTCATAATTTATTAAAAAGTCGCAATCCTGTAAGTTTTGCCCTTCACTTATACAGTCTGTTGCAACCAATAAATCAATTTCGCCTTCCTGTGGCAATCCTTTCATCATATTTCGTTTCTTGGAAACAGGAGAAAAGTTGGTAAGAATGTGGTTGTAATCGCTTTTACCAAAAGTTGTTTTGGTTTCAGAACCTGCCACCAAAGCAATATTGACTTTATTTTCTTTTGCATAACCAGCAAGACATTCGTAGAGATATTTTGCTGTGTCAGCAAATGCTGTAAAAACAATTACCTTTTTATTGCTTTCGTTAAGCGATTTATTCCATTTCTCAGAGATGAGTTTCTTTAAATCGTGCAGTTTTGCATCCCGGTCTGGAGTTACTGCCACCGAGAAGTTATAAAGATTATTTAAGGCTTCTCTATCTTTCTCTAGGTCAATTAACCACGTTTCGAGGTCTAAATCTGCCAAATCAAATTTAAGTTTTTTACCAACCTGCCATTGTTCCAATTCTTCGCCGTTCTCTTCCATTTCTTCCTCGTCAGGCTGGTAATTATCAAGGTTTTCTTCCTGTGATTTTGGTTTGGTTTTTAAAAATTCCTTGATTTTTTCTTCTAGTTTTTCAATTTTCTGAATTGTCCTGTCCATTGATATTTCAAAGGATTCAATAGAACTTTCAAGCCTTTTCAGAAAATTTACTTTCATCATTCCGATTAAGAAATGTTCACGGTCACTCTGCCTGAATGCAAGTACTCCTGATGTTTTTGCAAGTTCCTCGTATTTCTCTTTCTTTTCTTCAATAATGTATGCCGATGGATTGAACACGGACAGTTTGTATTGCAGAATAATTTTATTTAACTGGTCGTAGGTGAAAAACCGGTCTTTTAAGTCAATTGCTGAATATATTGAATGAGGTTTGAGCCTTTCCGGGAACTTCCCAATTTCTTCTTCAGCTTTGTAAAAACTCTTTATGTGTTTACGGCTTCGTGCAATGGTTAATTCATCAAGTAATTTAAAGAATGACGAATCGAGTCTTTCAATTAATTGCTTTACTGTTCTGTTTTGGTTTTTCTTGTCTGCCCAAAGTGTAAATAAAGTTTGCGCATTTTTTAATGCCAATCCAATGTCTTTGATTTGAGTTGAATCAAACATTGCGTCGCTTTTTCCTTCAGTAATCAGGAAAATCTGGTTACGTAAATCACGCAGGTTATTATTAACCGGAGTTGCTGAAAGCATCAATACTTTAGTTTTCACTCCTGATTTTATAATTTTTTCCATTAACCACTTTGCCCGGTTCATCCGTGTATCACCGTTATGTCTGGTTTTATCCATTGGATTTCCCCTGAAATTATGGCTTTCATCAATTACGATTAAATCGTATGCTCCCCAATTGAAATTCTCCAAATCAATTCCATTCGCATCAGATTTCCCTGCTTCTCTTCCCAAATCAGTGTGATAAAGTACTGAAAAGTTGAATCTGTCTTTGGTAAACGGATTGAGTGAATTGTTCTGGCTCGATTGATAAATTGTCCAGTTGGCAGAAAGTTTTTTAGGGCATAAAACCAAAACACGGTAATTTAAAAGTTCGAAATAACGGATAACTGCAAGCGCTTCAAATGTTTTACCAAGACCAACACTGTCAGCAATTATGCATCCGTTATGTTTTAAAATCTTATTAATTGCACCTTTAACACCGTCTTTTTGAAATTCATACAGCATATTCCAGATTTCACTTTCAAAGAATCCGGTTTGTCCGGTTAGCAAACCACCTTTTTGTTGCTCATCGAGGTAGTTTTCAAAAATGTGGAATAGTGTCTTGAAATAGATGAACTCAGGTTCGTTCTCAACATAAAGTTGTTCCAGATATTTTAGAACCTGGTCTTTTACATCTTCAACAAGTCCGGTGTTATCGTCCCATAATTCTTGAAACCACGCTTTTAAATCTGCTCTGTCCCGGTCATTATCGACAATTAGGTTTAATTCGATATTCGGATTACCTCCAAGTCCAAGTCCGTTTACAGTGAAGTTTGAACTTCCAATAATAGCTTTCTCAATGCCACTTTGTTGTGTAACGTGGTACATTTTACCATGCAGGAAGTTTGGTTTAACCATTGATTTGATTTCAACTTTTTGTTGAATCCAATCTGAACATTCTTTGGCAACCGCTTTTTGAGTCATCCGACTTTCAATCGGAATCACAATTTTATCGTCCTCAATTTTGAAATCTCTCTTGTTTGTCTTTGTTGGGTCAAGTGATTTAATAAAAGTTGGCTCGCCGAAAAGAAACTTTAATTTGTTAATCGAGTCCAATTGTCCTTTCAAATGGCTGTATGCATAAATTGTGAAATATGCCGAAACAATTGATAAATCTGATTCTGATTTAATATTGTCAATCAGGAATTGTCCTACTGTTCCTCTGTTTTTGTTATCCCTGATTGATGAAAGATTTATACTCATAAATTAATTTAGTTCAGTTTTATAAAAAATTTAAAAATACAGATAAAGCTTCAACTAAGCACCCGGTGTGTCGGCAAAATTGCAGCTCTTTTGCAAACTTTGGTCGTGGGCTGGCTTGTGCGGTTTGCAAATGTGCTGCAATGTGGGAGGGGTTTCTTTCTTCTTTTGCGGGCGGGAGAAAAAAACAAAATAAATTCCCTCAAGTTTGCACTGTCCTGTCAAAAGGCTTAATCTGTATTAATTTCAATTTTATCATTTGTCGTGTCTGTATGTTTTTCTGTCTTTTTACACTTGTTGCCAACGAGTGTGTACACGCATTGCGTCTATATGATTTATATCTGAAGGCCGCCCTGGATTGTAGTTTGCGTAAAATTAACAAAATGTTTAAACACGCCACCAGGTATTCTTACATTAATCAGGCCGGCCGGCATTGGCGTCAGGAGAACATTAAAGGCGGACATCATCAGTGGGCCGTTTATTGGTTTGTTGTGAGTATTGACAGGCGTAACAAAAAAAACACCTCCGCCGGTTTTCCGGGGAGGTGATCTGTAAAATTTCAGGTAAACCAGTTTAAAACAATCCGCCCTGCTGGTAAATCTCGAGTTGTACATCGGCAAACGGATTGGCCTGCACGCTGGTTTTCCTGCTCAGGTTTTCAATCAGTCCTTTTTCAAAATCAATCCTGATGGTATCACCTTCAATAAGTTGAAGTTCGTCGATGTTGCTGTAGGTCATGATCGGAAAGGCGGCGTTGATGGCATTCCGCTCGTAGATGGCGCCAAACGACTCGGCAATCACAGCCTGCACCCCCAACGAAATAAAGCAATCGACAGCCTGCTGGCGCGAGCTGCCGCTGCCGAAATTCTTCTGCACAACAACGATGTCGCCGGCCTTGGCTTTCTTGCTGAAATCCTCGTAACCCTGCAGGTTATCAAAGGTGTACTGCCCCATTTCCTTGATGTCGGTGATTGCGAGGTTGCGGTTGTGGAAGATCATGTCGGTATCGATATTGTCTTCCCTGATAAACCATGCCCTGCCCTCAATGACGGTTGGTTTTTCTGTCGCCTGCTTTTCAGTGACAGCAAGGCCATCCTGCACATAGCCACTGCCTTTTTCGAACAGTGCCGGACTGGCAGGAATTTCATCTTCGGTGGTGATAAAGCCTGCCAGGGCCGATGCAGCCACTACTGCCGGCGAAGCCAGGTAAACATAACCTTTCCCCTGTTTCCCCGGGAAGTTGCGGTTTCCTGTGCTGATGGTGATTTCGCCCGGACCGTTTTGCCCGACTTGTCCGGCCGCACAGCCCGCACAGCCTGCATTGGAGACCAGTGCGCCGGCATCCTTGAAGATGCGCAGCAAGCCTTCGTCCATGCATTGCTGCCAGACCTCGTCCGTCGATGGAACGATCTTCAGTACCACTCCCGGTGCCACCTTCCTGCCTTTTAATATCCTTCCTGCGATACGCAGGTCCTCAATGCGGCCGTTGGTGCAGCTTCCGATAAATGCTGAATCAATCTTGACCTTACCTGCCTCTTTGATGGCAATGGCATCGTGTGGCTTGCCCGGACGGCTCACCATGGGTACGAAGGTACTGATGTCGATATCGAAAACCTTGTCGTATCTGGCATCAGCATCGGCGGTGATGCGGGGCAGGGTGCGGCCGGTGCGTTCTTCGCAGTATTGCATCACCTCATCGTTGGGAGGAAACAATAGGATGATCACCCCCATCTCGGTGCCCATAGAGGCGATGGTAATGCGTTCATCAAGGCTCAGCCTGTCAACCTCATCACCATAAAACTCAACGGAATAACCGAGTAAGTCGTTGGCTCCAAAGCGGTTCAGCAGGTTCAGCACAATGTCCTTTGCACTCAGCCTTGCCGGCCGGTGACCATGCAAATTAATTTTCACTGAAGGCGGCACCTTGAACCAGACTGCACCCCTGTGGAAGGCGGCAGCAATATCCTGGTCGCCCATGCCCTGACCGAAGGCCCCGATGGCCCCAAGGATGTTGGCATGCGAATCAGTAGTCACAGCGGTAGAGCCTGGCCAGGCGAGCCCTTCCGACATCATCAGGTGTGTTCCGATGCCTTTGTCAATGTCGTACACCTTCAGGTTATGCTTGCGTGCAAAAAGTCGCACCAGCTGTTGATTAACAGCGTATTTCTGGTCGCTTCCTGTCGGGTTGGTGTCGAAGGTAAAAAAGGTCTTCGACGCATCGTGAATGCTCAGGCTGTGGTCTTCGAGTGTTTTAACCACATTGGGTCCGCCAAAATCGCGCGCGGCGCGGGCATCTATAACGATATCGACGATATCGCCCGGTTTTGCCACCTCGTATTTGGAGTGGTTGGCTATGATTTTCTCAATGATATTCATGTCAGGTTAACTTAATTGCTGTTAGAATTGCCAAAGTTAGGCATTAAGCCCTGTACCGGCCAATGGTCCGGATAATTTGTAGTGAATCTAATTAATCCTGGGAAAATAAGATTAAGTGTTTGATTTACTATCTGTTAATAAATCAATAAAATTCACTTCAAGTCCTTTCACTATGGTCTCCAACAAGCCGATTTACAGAAAACCATCGACTGTATTAGCCTGTGTCAGTGAAATGCCTGGGAAAACACTAACGAAAAGCTGTAGTTGCATGCATACGCATGTGGCATCATTGCTTCACAAACCGGCCATAAGCCGTTTTGTCTTTATCCCGGGCAATTACCACATAAACACCGGGTGCAAAGCCCGAAACATCCTGTTCTGTCCGCCCCTGCCCTGCAATGAATGCATGCATTATCCTGCCATCGACAGCTGTTATGCGAACCATGGTTTCTGTTGTGAACTCCATGATTACTTTGCTCCCAGCCGGATTCGGGAATACGCGTACCTGGTAACGGTAATGTTCGGGTGTGGCCGAATTGGGTGCAAAAACTGCCGTTACGGTTCTGTTTTGCACAACGACAAAGCTAAAGGGGTTTGCAGAGGTTATGGTCAGGCCGTTATCTTTCCATGCCACAAAATGGAAGTTTTCGGCAGGAATGGCGGTCAGGGTTGCGTACTGCATAAAGTAATAATTGCCTGTTCCTGTGACCGTTCCGCCGTTCGCAGGCTCCACGGCCGCTGCGATGAGGTAGCCGCCCTGCTGTTCGGCAAACTCGGCCACCAGCGAAATGTTTCCGGTAAGTGTAAACACATAAGGGTTGTCGGTACTGATTGTTGATCCGTTCTGTGTCCAGCGGTCAAACACATAGCCGCTGTTTGCCGTGGCGATGGCGCTCACCTGTGAGCCTGCAGGATAAACCCCTGCCCCACTCACCGTTCCTGCACCTGAAGGATTCACGGACAGCTGCACCGTATATCCGCCCTGTGAAAAGCTTGCTGCGATGCTGTGGTTTTGTGTAACATTCTGGAAGGTATAGGTGTACGATGCCTGACCAATGGCAGCACCCACGGTTACATTGTCGACAAGCAAATCAGCGATGGCGTATCCGCCTGTGGCATCTACCTGAAAGGCCTGGCTGGCTCCCTCAGCCACCACCACATTCCCTGATGGGCTGATCGTGCCGTTAGTGCCTGCAGAAGCCTGAATCGTATAAGTGTTCCCGCCACCGCTCCCACTGACCGACACCTGGTCGAGGCAAACACCATGCCCGCCATAGGCAACGCTCTCAAAAGCAAGGTAATAATCGTTGGTCAGGTTTGGCAGGCTGATGGTGGCTTCGGTCCAGTCGGTGATGTTGGCGCTGAAGGTTTCGAGCAGGTTCCAGCTGCCTCCGGCGGAAGTTTTGTAATACACGCTCAATACATCCTGGTAGGTCCAGATGATGTAGGTGCGTCGGGCGTTGGCATACCAGAATTTCAGCTGCACATTGCCTTCACCTGCCAGGAGCAGCTGCGGCGATATGAGCCGGGTTGTGTAACCATCAAGCGGAGTTTCGGTGGTTTTTACATAGATGTCGGTGTTTCCCTGGTGTGCGTTTGGTGGGTTAATTCCACCATTACCCGCACCAGGTATCCAGCTCAGGCTGCCGCTGATGGCTTGCTGGCTCCAGCATTGAGGCAAGCTGCTTCCTTCGAAACTTTGTGAAAAGGGCAGGCTGAAGGGAGCGCAACTTGTTGCCGCATCAGCGCTTTTGCCAGTCGAATACTGGTAAGCTGCATTGTAGGACCAGGCCCGGTAGTAATAAGTTGTCGCCGGGTTCAGTGCACCGTGCAGGTAGGTGGTGCTATTGCCTTTGTAGAGCACTGTGCCACCACCGGGCAGCTGATCGCCCGGGTTGTAGCTGTTGCCCTCGACAGGGTTGCCAAAGGTCCCGTCAGGCGACCAGGCCAGCATCACAGCATTGTTGTCGCTATTGGGCACCCAGCTGAGACTTATCTGCTGTGAATCAACAGCCTCTGCATCGAAGGCTGTTGGGTTCCTCACCCCATTCAGGTAGTTCTGCGCTTCGGTTAAGGCATTGAAGGCGTTCAACCGGCCTGAACCAAGTTTTCCGGTAAAACCGGGATTGATCGGATAGATGTCATCTGTTGAGCCTTGCAGGATGGCAGTCAGGTCGGCCGGACTCAGTTCGCCATAGGCCAGGCTGACGACCAGTGCGGCCACCCCTGAGGTGTGCGGGCAGGCCATCGATGTTCCCTGGTAATAACCATAGGTATTGCCATTCAGGGTGCTCAGCACGCCGTATGACTCCACTGTGTTCGTTTCGCCACCGGGCGCGCTGATGTCAACCCAGGAACCAAAATTAGAATACCATGCCTTGATATCCTGGTTGTTTGTTGCCGCTACAGAAAAGCAACCTGAATAGCAGCCGGGATACCACTGGCCTTCGGTGCCGTCATTTCCGGCAGCATAGATGGTGATCCCGCCTCCCAACAGGGCATCTCCGCCTCCGTTGGCATTGAAGTAGTCGATGGCATCGAGTGTACTCTGTTCATACACGCCAACTTCGGTATAACCCCAGCTGTTTTGTGATATGGATGCACCTTGATCGGCTGCCCACACAGGCGCCAGGTCAAAGCCGCCGCTGCCTGAAGCTGTAAACACCTGCGCCGACATCAGCCTGACACCATTGCCCGTGCCACTGCCACCGGCAATGCCTGCAACCCCCATACCATTGTTGTTGACTGCTGCAATTGTTCCTGCCACATGGGTGCCATGGTCGCCGGGCACTATGGTGCTGTTGTCGTTCACGAAGTTGTAGCCCACACCGGACCACATATTTGCGGCAATGTCGGGGTGGTTAAACTGTATTCCCTGATCCACCACGGCCACAATCAGGTCGCTGTTGCCCTTTTCGATGTCCCAGGCTTCGGGCAAGTCGATGTCGGCATCGGGCGTGCCGTTTCCCTGGCCTGTATTGTGGTAATGCCACTGTTCGTTAAACCTGGGGTCATTGGGTGTCCATCCCATGTTGTTTTTTGGCATGTTTTTCACTGGCTCAGCATCGTTTACATTGGCAATCAGGCGCTTTCTGTAAACAGGTTCGGCACATTCCACCGCTTCGAGGGCAGCATACGCCTTCACCATCGCCCTGATGTCGGTCACCTCGTCAACCGTCAGGGTAAACCACTGGTGAAAGCCCCATGCCCGGTGCCTTTCTTTAAAAGCAGCCGAAAAGGCCTTTGATTCGAAAGTCCTGCTGAAGCCCCGCACCCCGAACCGGCGGTTTAGCGCATCCAATGAGGGTATACCAAAGATTACAACTCCGTCCTGCATATTGATGGCAGGCTGGTCATTTTCTGACACCAATACCGCTTTCAGCTTTATTTTCATGACGCCCTGCTCATACGCATCCGGACTTAACCCTTGCACATCAATGGCAGGGCGCTCGCCCCGATAAACCCGGTATTGGTTTTGACCGGGAGCTTTCAGGCTGCATGAGAGCACACATAAGATGGCCATCAGGATGGCTGCACTGTGATTTCGATGACCGTTTGTTTTCATGGCAATAGCGATTTAAGGTAATTGACCAAAACAAAAAGGCGCATATTTTGGTCGCTGCAATTAGTAACAAGTTGAACTGCTTGTAAATATAGTTATCGCGAAAGTCAAAGAGGCGAACACGCGAAGTGAATCGGCAAAAAAGCTAATATTGTATGGCAATTATTTATTATTCACTGTTGGAAACACAAAAACACCTCGAAGAAAAGGCCGCCTTTGATCGCTTTTGCGCCTTGTTTCCTGACTTGCCCAAAGGAAAAATCACACAGTCTGAATCACCTGATTTTGTGATTAAAACAGGCAAGAAAAGCGTTATAGGGATTGAGTTAACACGCTTGTTTGCAGAGGAGCCGGGCATCATTGCAATCTCTCATGCAAAGCGCCACCGACTGACCGTGTCGGCAGTACAAAAGGTCATTGAACACAAACAGGAAAAAATCAGGCTGTACCAAAAGCGCAAGCCTGGGCAATTGTGGCTTGTGGTAATTTTGGAAAACGCGCAAGGTACAGCTGTTTGGACCATACCGAGAAACGTGAACAAATGGCCCATCCATAAAGGTGGTTTCGACAAGGTATTTCTGCTTGATCTGCACGGCAATCGCTGCTTCAGCCTGGCCGAAGCATGATAAGCCATGCTTTTTCCGGCCGTATTGGATTACACCTTTTTCTTTCCGGAAAATAATGGCTTCTTTCAACCGAAAACAGATAATTGTGGTAATTTAGCCCTTGCGCATGCGTCAAAGCCATAAACATGAAACTCAACAAGCAAACAGACCAGCAAGTCTTTGACCAGCTGATCGAATCCCTGGTTAGTGTCGATGAAATCCCCGATGGAGAAATTCCGTTGACAGAGCGCCCGGGCCGGGTTTTTCATTTTAAAAACATTGCCGGAGATCCCGTTTTTGTTGCTGAATATGTGCGGGATTCAGGAAGAATAGTCACCATTGAGGTGAGCCATTTCACCTATTCTGAAGGTGAGCTCACCTACAACAGCATCATGGCGAGTGACGAACTGGCGAGGCGATGGCACAAGCCATTGATTGAACGGAGCCTCAGGCAGCCGGACCTGCTGTTGCTGTCGGCTATCGCATACCATTGGCAAAAAGAAAAATCGTTGCCGCTTACATTTGAAGACGGCAGCATCTATTCAGGCCGGGCACACTACCGGTCAATTGCATCTGATGCTGCACTGTCGCGCGAAGCCATTGCACGGTATTTGCAAATGCGGGTGGAAGGAAGGCCATCGGCCGATGCGAATAAGGAACGGGCGCTGCTGGCTTTCTTCGCCGCAAACAGTTAAGTGATGATGGTTCGTCTGATGCAGAAAATTCACCAAAACAGGCCTGATGGCCAGTATTTTAATCGCTTATGATAAAGATAAAACCAGGAATACTTGTCAGGGACATTCGCTTCTGGATCGTTTTGTTCTTTTTTGTCCGCCTTATCGGGATCAGCAACCCGCCCCTGGAAGCCGCGCATAATTGGCGACAGTCGCTTACGAATATGATCGCCCGCAACTTTCTGGAGGTCGACGACAATATCCTTTATCCCAGGATCGATATGGACGGTGACAATAGCGGGATAATCGGCGCCGAGTTCCCTATTTACAACTATCTGATATATATCACTTTCAAAGGTTTCGGCTTTTCACACTGGGCGGGCAGGCTCATCAATTTATTGGTGAGCAGTTTCGGTCTCTATTATTTCTTTTTGGTGGTCCGAAGGCATTTCGACGGTCGGATTGCCTTCAATGCCACACTGGTGCTGCTTTTCTCGATCTGGTTTATCTTTTCACGAAAAATCATGCCCGATACCTTCAGTGCTTCGTTTGCCATTGCGGCCTTGTATTATCTGTCGGTTTACCTCGATCGGAAGCGTCTGTTTGAACTGCTGTTGTTTTTTGCATTGATGTCGCTGGCTGCACTTAGTAAGATTCCGGCACTTGTATTTTTGAGCCTGGTGGTGTTGCCGCTGCTTTCAAAAAAATATGATGTGAAAATAAAAGCAAGCATTGCCGCCGCCTCACTGCTGTCGTTTTTACTGGTTTGCCTTTGGTATTTTTACTGGGTCCCTTCGCTGCTCGAGCGCTTCCGGTTTCAGCTGTATTTCCCGAAAGGATTCTCCGAAGGTATTTCCGAGATCATGCCACTCATGCCCGAATTTTTTGAGAAATTCTATTTCAGTGCCCTGCTTTCCTATGTGGCCTTTGCAAGCTTTCTGGCCGGATTGTACCTGCTATTCATCAGCCGAAACAAATGGCTCATCTGTGGTTTTGCCCTGTTTACCATCACCTTTCTGGCCTTTATCATCAAGACTGGGGCTGTTTTTCCAATGCACAGTTATTATATCATTCCGTTTGTGCCGGCCATGGCTTTGGCAGCAGCATTGTTTCTGTCGAAACTGCCTGTTCGCTACGGAAGCCTTGTGCTGATTGCCATTGGCATTGAAAGCCTTGCCAACCAGCAGCACGATTTCTTTATCAGGCCAACAGACAAATACAAAACTGGGCTAGAATCCATTGCCGATAAGGTTTCAGCCAAAAGCGACTTAATCGTGGTGAATGGCGGACTGAATCCGCAGGCCATTTACTTCATCCACCGAAAAGGCTGGACAGTGAACAATGAGGTAATCCATCAACCTAAACAAATCGATGCGTACATCGACAAGGGAGCAAAATACCTGTTTGTGCTGCGGAAATACGACGAAGACATGCCCGCCGGTTACCGGATGGTTTACTCAGATGACAACGTCAATGTGTTTGCATTAACGAAAGAAAAATAAGCTGTTTGGAGTCATGATTGCATGATTTTTAGCCCCTTTGCGCATGTTTTGAGTGTTAAACTGAGTTCCGCAACCGATTTAGGATAATCAGCCATAAAAAGCTGAAACGCTGAAATTGTTGTATGTTGTTGTATAAGTGTTAATTATCATTAAATCTGATAGCCTGGTGCAAGCATAACATCGTAAAAATTCATAAAATTGGCTATTTTTGCAAAAACACTGATCAGTTACTCCATTTTCCCAAACATAATCCAATGAGCTATATTTCGTTAGAAAAATCTCAGCTTATCAATCTCGAGTTTTCATTAACCCGCGAACTGGTGCGTTCAAACAGGTCAGGAGGTTATTCGAGCACCACTGTCGTCGGTTGCAACACCCGGAAATACCACGGTTTGCTAGTCGTGCCGCAACCCTGGCTCGACCATGACAACCATGTGCTGCTTTCGTCCATCGACGAAACCGTAATCCAGCACGATGAGGCCTTTAACCTGGGCGTAAGGATGTATCCCAATGGCATTTATGAGCCAAGAGGGCACAAATACCTGCGCACCTTCACCTCGGAGCCGATACCAAAGCTGATTTACCGTGTTGGTGGCGTGGTGTTAAGCAAAGAGATGCTTTTCGCTGAAAATGAATCACGGGTGTTAATCAAATACACCCTCCTCGAGGCCCATTCGAAGACAACCCTCAGGCTGAAACCTTTTCTGGCTTTCAGGAATGTGCACCAGCTTTCGAAAGCCAATATCGACCTGAATAACAAATACGAAGAAACATCCAATGGAGTGAGCTGGCAGATGTATACCGGCTATTCCCGGCTCTTTTTCCAGCTTTCGAAAAAGGCAGAATACACCCATGTGCCTGACTGGTACTACAACATTGAATATATCAGGGAGAAAGAGCGCGGTTATGCCGGCAACGAAGACCTCTATGTTCCCGGATTTTTTGATATCCCCATTAAGGCAGGTGAAAGTATCATCGTGTCGGCCGGACTCGAAGAAAAACAACCGGCTACATTCAGCCGTCAATACAATGCCGAAGTTAAAAAACGCATTCCGCGCGATAACTTCGAACACTGCCTGATGAATTCTGCGCAGCAGTTCATCGTACGAAACAAACAGAAAGTAGAGATCATGGCGGGCTTCCCCTGGTTTGGTACCTGGGGCCGCGATACCTTTATCGCCTTGCCCGGACTCACCTTGCTCAACGGCGATGAAAACAACTTTAATCTGGTGATCGACAATATGATCACCACACTCAAAGGCGCGCTGTTTCCCAATATCGGGCGCAACAACCAGCCTGACTTTGCCTCGGTGGATGCACCGCTTTGGTTTTTCTGGACCTTGCAGCAATACACCACACTGAAGGGCACAAAGGCTGAAACCTGGAAACGCTATGGCAAGTGGTTAAAGCAAATTCTTTCAGGCTTTCGCGCGGGCACCGATTTTGGTATCTATATGAACGAAAACGGCCTGATTCACTCCGGTGAAAACGGCATGGCCCTCACCTGGATGGACGTTGTTAGCAAAGGAAAGCCGGTCACCCCACGGCTAGGATATGCAGTTGAAGTGAATTCACTGTGGTATAATGCGGTTAACTACGCCCTTGAACTTGCGCATGAAGCCTGCGACAAAGCATTTATTGAAGAATGGAATGGCCTTCCGGAACAGATCAAAGCTGCCTTTGTTGACCTTTTCTGGGATCCAAAATACAATTACCTGGCCGATTATGTCGATGGTGATTATAAGGATTTCGCCGTAAGACCAAATATGCTTTTTGCGGTTTCGCTACCTTACAGTCCGCTAAGTGATGAGATGCAGGCGGGTGTTATCAATAGGGTAAAGTC
This sequence comes from Bacteroidota bacterium, assembly GCA_018816765.1. Taxonomy (GTDB): domain Bacteria; phylum Bacteroidota; class Bacteroidia; order Bacteroidales; family F082; genus UBA6192. The sequence goes on along the minus strand of JAHIUX010000087.1, from coordinate 113,276 downwards.
AGAGCTGCTGACCGAGAGGGGACTTCGTACCCTATCACCAAAACACCCTGACTATCAAGGTGTTTTTGGTGGAAACCAGGAAAAACGCGACCTGGCTTACCACCAGGGAACCGTGTTCACCTGGCTGATCTGTCATTATTGTGAAGGCTGGCTCAAGGTGTACGGCAAATCAACACTGCCCGACATTACCGAAATCTATGAAGGCTACGAAAGTACCTTGCTTGAAGCCGGGATTGGCAATATCTCAGAAGTGTATGATGGTGACCCTCCTCACCTCCCAGGCGGCGCCATCTCGCAGGCATGGGCAGTTGGCGAACTGATCCGGCTTAAAAAACTCATCGACGCAAGCAACAAAAGCAGGCATTGAAACAACAACCTAGAAATACGAACCAATGAAGGTACTCATGTTTGGATGGGAATTCCCTCCACATATCACCGGCGGACTTGGCACAGCATGTTTTGGCTTGACAAAAGGGCTGGCCAAACACGGTCTCGAAGTCATCTTTGTCGTCCCTAAGGCCTATGGTGATGAATCAGAAGAAGCCGTCAGGCTTGTGAATGCCAGTAAGGTAACCATCGACATCGACAAGGATGAAGAGAGGTCCTACTGGGATCGGGTGCAATATATGGAAGTAGGTTCAAACATCATTCCCTATGTAGGACCGGAGGACTTTGAACGGCTTCAGGAAGAAAACAGAAAAGCCAGCAAGTCATTCAAAAGCAGGGTTTTCTCGCAGAAATATGAGTTTTCCGGCAAATATGGCACCAACCTCATGGAAGAAGTCGCACGCTATGCGCTGATCGGGTCATCCATTGCTACCAAACACGATTTCGACATCATCCATGCACACGACTGGCTTACCTATTCGGCCGGCGTAGCCGCCAAGGAAACTACCGGAAAGCCGCTTGTTGTCCATATGCATGCCACCGAATTTGATCGCTCGGGCGAAAACATCAATACCGATGTGTATGCCATCGAGAAGCGCGGGATGGAAATGGCCGACAGGGTGATCACCGTGAGCAACCTCACCCGCAAAATCGTCATCGACCGCTACGGGATCGACCCAAAGAAAGTAGTTACGGTGCACAATGCCGTTGAACCCTCAAACAAGCCCGAACTTGCCGGTTTCCAGAAGTCTGTTGACGAAAAAGTGGTCACCTTTTTGGGCAGAATTACTTATCAGAAAGGCCCGGAGTATTTCGTCGAAGCCGCACGAAAGGTACTCAAACGTGATCCCAATGTACGGTTTGTGATGGCAGGAACAGGCGATATGCTCAATAAAATGGTCGCCCGCGTGGCTAAGCTGCGCATGGGTGATAAATTCCACTTCACCGGTTTTCTGAAAGGCGATGATGTGGACAAGATGTTTGCCATGTCCGATGTCTTTGTCATGCCATCGATCTCGGAACCTTTTGGCATTGTGCCACTGGAAGCCATGCGGTCGAATGTTCCGGTGGTGATATCGAAACAATCCGGCGTATCGGAAATTCTTAAACATGCCATTAAAGTCGACTTCTGGGACATCGACGGCATGGCCGATGCCATCTATGGTCTTTGCCACTACAACGCACTCTCTGAGACCTTCATCAGGTTTGGTAAAGACGAAGTGGACTCACTCAAATGGGAGCACGCTGCAATGCAGGTTAAACAGGTTTACGACAAGGTATACAAACAACAATAAAGCATAAATAACTGGCTGATATGAAATCAATTTGTTTCTATTTTCAGGTTCATCAACCCTTCCGTCTGCGGACTTACCGTTTTTTTGATATTGGCAAAAACCACCACTATTACGACGAATACTTTAACAGGATGATCATGCGGCGTGTGGCTGAAAAATGCTACCTGCCCATGAACGACATCCTCATGAAACACATCGGTGAGTTCGGTGCCAATTTCAAGGTCAGCTTTTCAATTACCGGCCTTGCCATCGAACAGATGGAGCTTTACGCACCCGAAGCCATCGACAGCTTTCGCCGGCTTGTGGCCACTGGCAATGTCGAAATCCTTGCCGAAACCTATGCACACTCATTAAGCGCCCTGAAAGACCCTGAGGAGTTTGAAAGGCAGGTTACTGCCCACAGCAGGAAAGTGGAAGAAGTGTTTGGCGTGAAACCTGTGAGCTTCAGAAACACGGAATTGATTTATTCGGACAAGATTGGCGCCCAGGTGGCCGATATGGGTTTCAAGGTCATGCTCACCGAAGGTGCCAAGCACATCCTTGGATGGAAAAGCCCGAACTATATGTATGCCAACGCCATCAACCCCAAACTCAAGGTGCTTCTGCGCAACTTCAGGCTCAGCGACGACATCACCTTCAGGTTTTCGCAGCAAAGCTGGCCCGAATGGCCAATCACTGCGGAGAAATTTGTTGGATGGCTGAATAAAATCAACCCTAAGGAAGAAGTGGTAAACCTGTTTCTTGATTATGAAACTTTTGGCGAACACCAGTGGGCTTCGACAGGTATCTTCGATTTTATGAAGGCCTTGCCTGGTGCTGTATTCAGCCACAGTGAATTCAAATTTTCGACTCCTGCCCTGCTGGCCGAAAAGCTGCAGCCAGTGTCGGCTATACAAGTTCCCTATCCGGTCTCCTGGGCCGATGAAGAACGCGATGTTACTGCATGGCTTGGCAACGACCTCCAGGATGAATCATTCGATAAGCTGTATTCACTCGGACAAAAAGTAAGACAAATTGATGATCCTGATATTCAGCGCGACTGGAACTACCTGCAGTCGTCGGATCATTTTTACTATATGTGCACCAAGTGGTTCTCCGACGGGGACGTCCATAAATACTTCAACCACTATCCTTCTCCTTATGAAGCCTACATCAATTATATGAATGTGCTGTCCGATTTCATGATCAGGGTCGAAAAACACCAGCCCGATACCGCAGCCATGCTGGGTGAGCTGATTGAAAAAGGCAGTCAGTTTGTTAAAATGGTAGGCGCACAGGCCGGCGAACAGCTTGAAAAAGCCAGCGGAAAAGCCAAGCAAGCCATCAAAAAGGGCGAAGAAAAAGTGATTCCTGTTTTCGACGACATCAGAAACCTCTCTGATGCCAAGATCAAAAAACTGGTAAAAGACCTTGAAGCGGAAGACCTTGTTGCAGCCTTGAAAGATGCTGAGCAGGAACTCGTTAACAAGGTGCTGCCGAACCTCTCACGGGCTACAAGGAAAAAGTTTGAAGACCTGCAGCACGAGATGAAAGTCACCAAAAAGAGCGCTGCCCAAATCCGTAAACAAATAGAAGATAAACTAAAAGCATTGTTTTAGACTTTAAATAAGACTGAACATCGCTGACTAACTGCAACGAACCGCCCACATCCGGCATCATCGGCCGGAAGTCGGGATTTGATCACAATTACATTAATAATCCTAATCGAATAATGACCCAAAAACCTGATTATATTTTTGAAACAAGCTGGGAAGTTTGTAACCTGATTGGTGGCATCTACACCGTCATTGCCACAAAGAGCAAAACCATCGTCAACGAATACAAAGATCACTACATCACCATCGGGCCAGATGTATGGAAGGAAACAACCGGCAATCCTTATTTTATCGAAGACAACAGCCTCTTCCCCGAGTGGAGGAAGCGTGCTGCCATCGAAGGACTGAAGATCCGTGTTGGACGCTGGGCCATCGAAAGCAAGCCACTTGCCATACTGATTGACTTCACCCCATTGTTTACACAAAAAGACAAGATCTTCACCGATTTCTGGGAAACCTACCAGCTCGACTCACTGCAGGGCCAATGGGACTATATCGAACCAGCCATGTTTGGCTATGCTTCAGGACTGGTTATCGAGAGCTTCTGCAACTTTCACCTGAGCACCTACGAAAAGGTGGTGGCACAGTTTCATGAGTGGATGACTGGCACCGGTGTGCTTTACCTCAACAAGTACGCCCCACACATTGGCACAGCCTTCACAACCCATGCCACTGCCCTCGGAAGGGCCATTGCCAGCAATGGTTTGCCATTGTACAGGGATATGCTGAGTTATCAGCCTGCCCTGACAGCTACCAGGTTCAATATCACTTCGAAACAATCGATCGAACGCACAGCAGCCAATGTGGCAGATGCATTTACGACCGTGAGTGACATTACAGCAAGGGAGTGCGCCCATTTTCTCGGCCGAAACCCAGACGTCGTCACCATCAATGGATTTGATGATGAAATGATCGTTTCGGAAGCCCTTTATGCCCGCAAAAGAAGCGATGCCAGAAAAAAGATACTTTCCGTTGCCAGCCTGCTGACCGGACAAACGCTTACCGATGACACCACGATGGTTGTCACCAGTGGACGTTACGAATTCCGCAACAAGGGCATCGACCTGTTTATCGACGCCATCAGCGCGCTGAATAAATCGGGAAAACTCAGCAAAACCCTGCTGGCAGTGATCACCGTTCCCGCCAATATCGCCGGACCAGTTAAAGAACTTAAAGAAAAGATGGCCAATCCGGCGGCCAACATCGGCTTGCCTGACCCATATTGCACCCACCGTTTGTTCGATGGCTTTAACGATCAGGTGATTAACAGGATCAGGGAAGTGCAACTGAACAACAACCCGAGCGACAAGGTGAAAATCATATTTGCACCCACCTACCTCAACGGGCATGATGGCATCTTTGACCTGGGTTATTATGACTTCCTTGCAGCATTCGACGTTTCGGTTTTCGCTTCATACTATGAGCCCTGGGGATACACCCCACTCGAAAGCATTGCCAATGGCATTCCAACCATCACAACCTCACTGGCAGGTTTCGGACTCTGGGCCCGCACCATCGGCGGATCGGCTGATGCAGTGACCGTGCTCGAGCGCACCGAAGACAACACTGACGAGGTGGTGGTAGCCATCACCAGGCATTTGCTGCAACAAAGCAAAGCAAAGGCAGAAACAGTGGTAAACAGCCGGAAATCAGCCATTCACACGGCTAATCAGGCCTTGTGGGATCAGCTGGCAGCAAATTATTATACAGCCTACGAAATCGCCATTAACAAGGTACATGAGCGCGAACACCTCTTTGAATCACGCAGGCTGAACGATCCCTTGCGCACCTTCAACCTGTCAAAACAGGATCAGCCAAACTGGAAAAAATTCCTGATCCAGCCGGTTTACACTCGCCACCTTAAAAAACTCTGGGAGCTGTCGCAAAACCTGTGGTGGTCGTGGAACTTTGAGGCTATCGCCCTCTTCGAGTCCATCAGCCCGGAGGCCTGGCTCGAATACGAGCAAAACCCCATCTCGATGATGGAAAGCCTTTCGCTCAAGGAAATGGAAGCCCTTGAAAACAATCCTGAATTTGTGCAGCGACTGGACAAGGTGTACAGCGACTTTAAACAGTATATGTCAGCTACTCCTGCCTCAGCTGATACCATCGCATATTTCAGCATGGAATATGGGCTGCATAAGAGCCTCAAAATCTATTCGGGCGGGCTGGGCATTCTGGCAGGCGATTACCTGAAACAAGCCAGTGACTCGGCCGTAAACCTCGTCGGGATTGGACTCTTGTACCGCTATGGTTACTTCACCCAGGACATCTCACTTTTCGGCGACCAGCTCGCACAATATGTTCCACAGAAATTCACCCACCTGCCACTCGAACCTGTCCGCGATGAAAAGGGCGATTGGGTAACTGTCAGCCTGGCGCTTCCGGGCCGCACGCTCGTGGCAAAAGCATGGAAAGTCAGTGTAGGACGCATTGCCCTCTATTTGCTCGACACCGACATTGAAGAAAACCAGGCCGATGACCGCAGCATCACCTTCCAGTTATACGGGGGCGACAGCGAAATGCGGTTCAAACAGGAAATGGTCCTTGGCGTAGGTGGTATTCGTTTACTGGAAACCATTGGCATTCAGCCAACAATTTACCACAGCAACGAAGGCCATTCCGCCTTTATCGGTCTCGAAAGGCTGAGGCGTTGTACCGAACACGAAAATTTCGACTTCAACACCGCCCTCGAAATTGTGCGGGCTTCTACCCTGTTTACCACCCACACCCCAGTGCCTGCAGGCCATGATGCCTTCGAAGAGCACCTGCTCCGCATGTATATGCCGCATTATGCCGCCAGGCTGAATATCGAATGGAACGATTTTATGAACCTTGGCAAGTTCAGGCCAAACGATCCGGGCGAGAAATTTTCAATGAGTGTGCTGGCAACCAAGCTGAGTCAGGAGGTGAACGGTGTGAGTCAGATACATGGACGTGTATCGCGCGAGATGTTTCAATCGCTCTACCCCGGCTATTTCGCCAATGAACTGCATATTGGTTCTGTGACCAATGGTGTGCATTATCCAACCTGGACCGATGCATCATGGCAGCAGCTCTACCGAAAATACTTCACGCCAGACTTTGAGGCTGACCAATCGAACCCAGCGCACTGGGCCGAAATCTACAAGGTTTCTGACAGTGAAATCTGGGAGCTGCGCAAGATGCTTAAAGCCGAGCTGATCAGCTATATCAAATACCGTGTGAAACTCGACCTGACAGAGCGGCAGGAAAGTCCAAAGCTGATCCTGAAAACCATTGAAGCACTGAATGCGGATGCCCTGATCCTAGGCTTTGCCAGGCGCTTTGCCACGTATAAAAGGGCACACCTCCTGTTTACAAACCTGGAACGCTTGTCGCGCATTGTGAACAGGGCCGAACGTCCGGTGATTTTCCTGTTTGCCGGCAAAGCCCATCCTAATGATAAAGCCGGACAGGACCTGATCAAGCGCATCATCGAAGTATCGAAAATGCCGGAGTTTATCGGCAAGGTGCTCTTTATCGAAAACTATGATATGGAGCTCGGCAAGCGGTTGACCAACAGCGTTGACATCTGGTTAAACACCCCAACCCGGCCACTTGAAGCGTCGGGCACAAGCGGCGAAAAAGCCGTGATGAACGGGGTATTGAATTTCAGTGTGCTTGATGGCTGGTGGGCCGAAGGTTACAAAAAAAATGCCGGCTGGGCCATCCAGGAAAGCCGCACCTACAACAACCAGCAATATCAGGATGAGCTGGATGCTGAAACAATCTATAACCTTCTCGAGGGTGAGATTGTTAAGTTATACTATACGCGCAACGAAGCCGGTGTTCCCGAAGCCTGGATCAAAAACATCAAAAATAACATTGCTGAGATAGCACCGCATTTCACCATGAAACGCATGCTCGACGACTATTTCAAAGGCTTTTATGGCAAGCTGATTGGGCGCACGCACCTGATGAGGCAGAACAATTACGCCCTTGCCCATGAAATCAATGCCTGGAAAAACAAGGTAAGGTCAGCCTGGGATGCCCTCGAAGTGAAATCCATTAAGGTACCCGATCCAACAGTAAGGCCGCTCGAGTTTGGAGAGAATTTCGTGGCAGAGATCAACCTGAACACCCCCGGCTTATCGGTTGGTGATGTGGGTATTGAGTTGCTCGTCGGACGGAAGTTACACGACCGCATCGATGAGCTGGTGTTTAAGGAAGAACTGTATGTTGTGAGCTCAGGTGAAGGCTGGATCCGCTACCGCGTTGATGTGCCCTTGTACAGGGCCGGTGTGTATGATTACACCTTCCGGATCTTCCCTAAAAACGAACAGTTGCCGCACCGCATGGATTTTCCATTGCTGAAATGGATCTAGTTTCCAGAACGTAGTAGCACGATAAAAAAAAGGCGGTGATTGTAACAATCACCGCCTTTTTTATGTGTAGGCTGCCCTAGGGAATTTGCCTGAGAATTTCAAGGGTCAAATCCCAGAACTTTGTTACGCTCTGTATTTCGAGTCTTTCGTCGGGTGAATGTGCTCCTTTGATGGTTGGACCATAGGAAATCATGTCCATTCCGCTGTAAACGTCACCAATGAGGCCGCACTCAAGACCGGCGTGGATGGCCTTGACTTCGGGCTTGTTGCCAAACAGCTTTACATAGGCTGTTTCGGTAATGTCGCGGATGGCCGACGAAGGATTTGGTGCCCAGCCGGGATAGCCATTGCTGTGTTTTACCGTGGCTCCGGTGAGCTTGAAGCAGGCAGCCACCATGGCAACCACATCGGCTTTTGCCGATTCGACCGAACTGCGCTGGCTGGTAGTAATTTCAAAAGTGTCGTTGATCATCCGCACAGACGCCAGGTTGGTTGAAGTTTCAACGAAACCGGGAATACTCTGGGAATAAGCCATCACGCCGTGCGGACAGGCATACAGGCTGTTGATGAGCTTATGTTGGTCTTCCGCTTCAACGACCATATTGACGCGGCCCTCCCAGGGTGTCAGGTTGATTTCGAGCCTGGGTTCTGTAATCGCGAATTCGCCGCGCAGGCTTTCGCCCATCGCGATTAACATCGCACTGGCTTTTGCAGCATTTTCAGCAGAAAGGAGGATGATGGCTTGGGCTTCGCGTGCGATGGCATTGCGTAAGTTTCCGCCCTCAATTTGGCTGAGTAGCGCCCCAAACTCATTGGTTGCCTTATACAAAAGCCTCACAAGCAATTTATTGGCATTACCGCGGCCTTTGTGAATATCGTCACCGGAATGTCCGCCAGTGAGGCCTGAGATGGCAAGCTTAAAGGCCTGATGACCTTCAGGAACTGCCATTTTCTGAAATGGAAGCGTTACCACAGTGTCTTTTCCGCCGGCGCAGCCAATGAATAGTTCGCCTTCGTCCTCCGAGTCAACATTGAGCAGAATGCGTCCCTTAACAAATCCGGGCTCCAGGCCAAACGCACCCGAAAGGCCGGTTTCTTCGTCAATGGTGAACAGGCATTCCAATGGCCCGTGCTGAATGGTCTTGTCGGCCAGGATAGCCAGCTGTGCTGCCACGCCAATGCCGTCGTCGGCGCCAAGGGTCGTCCCCTTTGCTTTCACCCATCCGTCTTCAATAAAGGCATCAATGGGATCTTTAAAGAAGTCGTGGACTTTGTCGCTGTTTTTCTCACACACCATATCAATATGGCTCTGCATGACCACCGTCTGCCTGTTCTCAAATCCCGGCGAGGCCGGTTTACTGATCAGTACATTTCCGACCTTATCCTGTTTTACATCGAGCTGATGTGCATGGGCAAACGAAAGCAGGTATGCGACAATCTGTTCCTCATGCTTTGACGGCCTTGGAATCATCAGGATTTCTTTGAAATATTTCCAGATGCCTGCGGGTTCAAGGCCCAATAGTGCTTCATTCATAGGTTTAGTTTTATTGAAGCAAATTTACACATTTCGGTTGGTTATTCCCTGATGAGGGCGGCAGAAATCTGCAAGGGCAATGCACCGCTGAGCAAATTTTCACCTTCACCTAAGTCCAAAGTGTTTGCAGCACAACTCATTGCACACGCAATTCTGCAGCGCTGCCTTTAAGTAAAGAAAATACGGTAAACGCAGCTTTCAGTCGCTGGATCAGTTCATGTATTTGCCCACGATGGAGAGGAAATCCTGTTTGCGGATCGGCTTGGCAATATAATCGCTGCAACCGGCTTCGAGGCACCTTTCGCGGTCGCCTTGCATGGCAAAGGCAGTCTGGGCAATGATGGGCACATCGAGGTTAATTGACCTGATCAGCCTTGTCACCGAAATGCCATTCAGATCAGGCAAACGCAGGTCCATCAGCACCAGGTCAATGTTGTTGTCTGATTTCAGCAACTCAAAGGCCGGAAGGCCAAAGTCGAAATGGATGATGCGGGCGCCGGTACGGGCCAGGTATGCAGCTAAAAGCTGGTAATTCGACGGGACATCCTCAACAATCATCACCGTTTTATTCTTCCAGATGTTATCATTAGCGCCATCAAATTCCGGAAATGCTTCAGTGCTGTGGTGAAACGATGTATCTTGATGGAGATCACACCTGTTGAGATGAGGTGTTTCAAATGAATCGCTCATACAAGCTTGGTTAAAAATTGGAATGGCTAAATTAAATTATTGTTGTGAACAGTTACAATAAACTTTTCAACACCCTGATTTCTTCCATCGGATCGTGTGCCTTAAAAACCGCATTCCCGGCAACGAGCACATCGGCTCCTGCCTCGACCAAATCGGCAGCGTTGTAGCGGTTGATGCCACCATCCACTTCGATCTGCACATTCAGGCCCTGTTCGTAAATCATCTGTTTTAGCTCCTTGATTTTACGGAAAGTGTTGGCAATAAATTCCTGTCCGCCAAATCCGGGGTTCACTGACATGATCAGGACGAGGTCAGCAAACTCGAGGATATCGCTGAGCAAAGCAACCGGGCTGTGCGGATTCAGCACCACGCCAGCCTTCATACCGGCCTGTCTGATGGCTTGCAGGCTGCGGTGCAGGTGAACACTGGCCTCGTAATGGATGCTGAGGATATCAGCGCCTGCATCCCTGAAAGCAGTAATATACTTCTCCGGCTCCACGATCATCAGGTGGACATCGAGGGGCTTGACCGCCAGGCTGCTGATGGCTTTGATGACAGGCAAGCCAAAGGAAATATTCGGAACAAACACGCCATCCATCACATCAAGGTGAAACCAATCAGCTTCGCTGTTGTTTATCATCTCAATGTCTTCTCCCAGCCTCAGAAAGTCGGCCGACAGCATCGATGGGGCAATCAGGTGTTCCATGGTGTTTTTTACAAAAATACAAATTTCCGCTTTGCGAAACCTCGCGTAAATTTTTGCTATTCAAGCCCAGTTTCGTTGTGGCGCTTACATTGGTCTTCCCAACCCATATGTATCAGTATGCGCACAAATTCAGGCGGAAAGGAGGCCGTGATCGTACACTGCCTGCCACTTTCAGGCTCTTCAAAGGAAAGACGCGATGCATGAAGCATCATCTGGCTGAGCTGCCATTGTTCCAGAAAAAGCTTGTTTTGTTTATTGCAGCCGTAAGGCCTGTCGCCGATAATCGGATGGTTGATGTGAGAAAGGTGCCGCCTGATCTGATGCGTACGGCCCGTTTCAGGAACGATTTCGAGCAGTGAATAGCGCGAAGTGCTGAATTTCCCAAAAGGAACGGCCAGCTCAGCCCTGCAGCATGTCCTGTAATTCGTAACCGCTTCCTGCACTTTGCCTGTTTCGTTTGCCAGCGGGTAATCAATACGTTCTTCATCAGGCGTGTAGCCCCGAACAATGGCATGGTATGTTTTTTCTATCTGCTGGTTCGCAATGAGGTGATGCATGGCGGCATGGCTGCTTTTACTGAGGGCAAACAACAGCACACCCGAGGTCTTGCGGTCGAGGCGGTGAACGGGATATACCCTCCTGCCAAGCTGGTCGCGCAACAGCTGCAAAGCAAACTCATCGGCATTGCCGGCAATGGGACTCCGGTGCACGAGCAAACCGGGCGGCTTATTGATGGCCACCAGGCGGTCGGTCTCAAAAATGATTTCAAGCAAAGGTTTTTCCGGGCTGTTCACTTGCACTGGATTTGCGGTTAAATTACACAAAATTCTCCTTCCCGGTCAACACTTCCCTTGCTCGCATGACTTTCATAAAAAACACAGAATTACTTTCATCGTCCGGGCAGAAACAGGGTACAAAACCTGCCTTTCCTTCCACCTGAATATGAAATTCTTATCCAGTTATGTGTGTTGAAATATTTTTTAGAGAACTCACCACATCCATGCAAATAAAATACCTTTGCCGCGTGAAAAACTGGCTTAAAATTATTGCCTTGCTTCAGCTGACGGTGCTCTATGGGTACCTGGCTAGCACAAACCATATTAAGCTCGGTATGTATGGTTATGAAACTGGCATGACTGACAGCAACCACGAACTGAGTTTTTCCTTTGTATCCTCAAATCTTCTGTGCCATACCATCAATGAGGGTAGCATCAGCAATGCCACAAGCAATTCGCCTACGACCCGGATACGGGAAAAGCACAATGGTTTTTCAATGATTGTAAAAAAGGCCATAGTGAGCAATGAGCATAAGCTGCTCAAACATATTGCCTATGTGAGCCAAATCGACATCCAGTGCTCAGCCGCTGACCTGATTTTTCCGTTCCATTATTTTTTGTGACAAGCCCTAAGTCGGTTCCCAACAAGAAATGAATCTCATTTCTTCCTTCGCAATTCCGAAGATTGCCTCATTTATTTATTGACTTAATAACACATTGAACAATGGACATAGGAACTACAATTTCGGGTTTGGTGCTTACCTTTATCTGCGTCTTACCCATCATTATCATTAGTCGCTCAAGCGCAAAGAAGAAGCAATTTTTCATCAAGGCAATCAATCAGTTGGCCAGCCAGGGCAACGACACGGTCACTGCAACTGACATATGGGGCAGTGCTGCTATTGGCATTGCCAGCGACACAAACAAGGTTTTCTTCTACACCAAATCGGCCGATTACGAGGACGCCAGGACTGTCAACCTGAACGAGATGCGCGCTTGCCGCATTGTCAACATCAGCTCTGCTTCCGGATCAAAAGAAAGCCAATCGCGGGTAATTGACAGGCTGGAGCTAGCCCTGGTAAGCCGCACGCCCGGAATGCCTGAAACAGTACTTGAGTTTTACAACACCGAACGCAACAAATACACCCTTACCCGTGAGCTGCAACTCACTGATAAATGGGCAGGCATCATCAATGCAGCCATCAAAAAGACGGCTCCAAAAAAATAGCCATTACGGTGGCATCCTGAAAGGGATACTGCTGCAGACTGTTGCATTGTTTGCATAAAAAAAGCGCCTGACCGGCGCTTTTTTTAATATTATTATCCAAGATAACTTTTCAGAATTTTGCTTCTGCTGGTGTGCTTCAGCCTGCGGATGGCTTTTTCTTTGATCTGGCGAACCCGCTCGCGGGTCAGGTCAAACTTCTCGCCGATTTCTTCCAGTGTCATTGGGTGGCTTCCGTTGAGTCCGAAGTAAAGCCTTACAACATCAGCTTCACGTGGTGTCAGGGTTGAAATGGCCCGGTCGATTTCTTTTCTGAGTGATTCATATAACAATTCGGTTTCCGGTGTAATGGCTTCTTCGCTGCGAAGCACATCATACATCGTATTATCCTCATCCTGAATCAACGGAGCGTCCATCGAAACATGCCTTCCGGCATTCTTCATCGATTCTTTGACCTCATTTTCGGTCACTTCAAGCACCTCGGCTATTTCTTCGGCGTTGGGTTCACGTTCAAATTCCTGCTCGAGCTTAGCGTATGCCTTGTTGATTTTGTTTATTGAACCAATCTTGTTGAGCGGCAACCTGACAATACGCGATTGTTCGGCCAAAGCCTGAAGAATCGATTGCCTGATCCACCAAACAGCATAGGAAATGAACTTAAATCCCCTTGTTTCATCGAAACGCTGAGCCGCTTTGATCAGGCCAAGGTTTCCTTCGTTAATTAAATCTGGCAGGCTAAGTCCTTGGTTCTGGTACTGTTTCGAAACAGACACCACGAAACGAAGGTTGGCTTTTGTCAGTTTTTCGAGGGCAGCCCTGTCACCCTGTTTGATGCGTTGAGCCAGTTCAACCTCTTCTTCGGCTGTAATCAACTCAACCTTACCAATTTCCTGGAGGTATTTGTCGAGCGAAGCCGTTTCGCGGTTGGTAACCTGTTTTGTAATTTTGAGTTGCCTCATGAATGCGCAGATTTATAGTTGCTCGTATTCTACGTAAACTTATTCTTTATTGTTACGGTCCTGTTCACTTTCCGGACGGGGAATGAGTACTTTTCTTGAAAGTTTCATTTTACCTGTCTTGGCATCAACACCAATAAGCTTCACCTTGATTTTATCGCCAACTTTAAGCACACTTTCAACGGTTTCAAGCCTTTTCCATTCGATCTCCGAAATGTGCAACAGCCCATCTTTTCCCGGAAGAATTTCGACAAATGCGCCGAAAGGCATGATGTTCTTCACGGTTCCGAGGTAAATCTCGCCCACTTCAGGAACGGCAACAATTGCCCTGATACGTGCTTTTGCCAGATCGATAGATTCTTTATTTGCTGATACAATGTCGATTACACCAAAATTGCCTTGCTCTTCAATGACAATGGTGGTATTGGTTTCGCGCTGCATCTCCTGGATGATTTTTCCTCCGGGTCCGATAATGGCACCAATAAATTCCTTGTCAATCATCATCTTTTCAATTCTTGGCACATGGTCTTTGTAATCAGCACGTGGCTCTGTAATGGTTTTAGCCATTTCACCAAGGATATGCAAGCGGCCTTGTCTGGCCTGTTCGAGTGCCTGTTCGAGCACCTCATATGAAAGTCCGTCAACCTTGATGTCCATCTGGCAGGCAGTGATGCCGTCCTTAGTACCGGTGACTTTGAAGTCCATATCACCCAGGTGATCTTCATCACCCAGAATATCTGATAATACTGCAAATTTGTCGCTTCCGCCTTCGGTGATCAGTCCCATGGCAATACCAGCCACAGGTTTCTTGATTTTGACACCGGCATCCATGAGTGCGAGGGTTCCACCACAGACGGATGCCATTGATGAAGAACCATTTGACTCGAGTATATCGGATACCACCCTGACTGTATATGGATTTTCTTCTCCACCGGGAACCATGACCTTCAATGCGCGTTCAGCAAGGTTTCCATGCCCTACTTCGCGGCGGCTGACACCACGGTTTGGTTTCACTTCACCGGTTGAGAAACTCGGGAAGTTATAATGCAGCATAAAGGTCGAAGTGCCTTCGAAAACGGCGCCGTCGATGGTTTGCACATCGAGTTTGGTTCCGAGTGTAACGGTTACCAGTGCCTGTGTTTCACCGCGGGTGAAAATGGCTGAACCATGTGCTGAAGGCAGGTAATCGACTTCGCTCCAGATCGGCCTGATTTCGTTCAGTTTGCGTCCATCAAGCCTGATTCTTTCATTCAGGATGGCGTCGCGTACTGCTTTCTTTTCAGCATCGTGGAAATAGCGTTTCACCAGCTTGGTCTTGGCTTCACTTTCCTCTTCAGGAAGAGTGTCAATGTATTGCTGACAAACGGCCTTAAAGGCGTCGCTGCGTTCGTGTTTGTTCGGGTTGCCTTTCATGGCAATTTCGTAGCAAGGTTTGTAGGCAAAGGCAAGAACCGCTTCGCGCAATTCCTCGTCGTTAACCTCGTGGCAATACACGCGTTTAGGGTTGGCTTTTTCAACCATTGCAGCAAGGTCAATCTGCGCCTGGCATTGCACCCTGATGGCGTCATGGGCCACCTTAAGCGCTTCGAGCATAAGTGCTTCCGAAACTTCTTTTGATTCGCCCTCAACCATCATGATGTTGTCGATTGTAGCAGCAACCATCAGGTCGAGCTCAGCTCCTGCAAGTGCAGTAATCGAAGGGTTAATGACAAATTTACCATCGATATAAGCCACGCGGACTTCTGAAATTGGCCCGTTGAAAGGAATATCAGAAACAGCAAGGGCTGATGAAGCAGCCAGGGCGGCCAGCGCGTCGGGAGCAACATCGCTTTCGCCTGAAATCAGGTTGATGAGCACCTGTGTTTCAGCATGGTAATTGTCGGGGAACAATGGGCGGAGCGCCCTGTCGACAAGACGGGCTATCAACACTTCGTAGTCTGAAGGCCGGCCCTCACGTTTAAAAAATCCACCGGGAAATTTTCCGGTAGAAGCATATTTCTCTTTGTAGTCAACCGACAGAGGCATAAAATCGACGTCTTCTTTTGCCTCTTTGGCCGACACTACTGTCGCCAATAACATGGTTTTTCCCATGCTTACCACAACAGCACCATCAGCTTGCTTGGCAAGACGGCCGGTTTCGATCGTAATCGTACGACCATCAGCCAGTTCGATGGTTCTAATAATTCCTTTTGGAGCCATAAGTTGTTATAAATGAATGTACTAAAATACAACCTGATAAAATGCAAAAAAAGGCAATCATTTCAAATTGCCTTTTTCCTACCTTATTAAGGTGTTGATTATTTTCTGATACCGAGTTTCTTAATGATCTCGCGATATCTTTCAATGTCTTTTGACTTCAGGTAGTCGAGCAGTTTCCTGCGTTTACCAACCAAACGAACCAGGGCGCGCATGGTGGCTAGATCCTTTTTGTTTTCCTTCAGATGATCCGTCAAATGCTTGATCCTAAAGGTGAATAGGGCGATCTGACCTTCGGCTGAACCGGTATCGGTTGCCGACTGGCCAAATTCCGTGAAGATTTCTGTTTTCTTTTCAGCAGATAAATACATGTTCTTATCGTTTCATTTTTTGAGCCTGCAAAAATAGGCATTTTATTTTAATTCACACAACTTACTGCGATTCTTTTTCTTTTTTCGCCAATTCGCTGCAAAAAAGCCTTGCCAAAGCCATTTGCCGGCAAAACTACATAAAAGTTCTAGTCACCCCTTGTACAGGTTTTGCAATACAACAACAATGCCCGGATAATTGCAAATAAGGCCGGGCTTCATTTTGCCTGTTGTTAAAGCAAACATACCGCAAAGTGCCATCAACCAAACTATGTGTAAACAGCTTATTACGTAAATCTTCATCTTGATTTGCTCCCTTTGATTTCATACCTTTGAACAATATATTCCTTTTCTTGTTTAAGTTTTCATAGATTTTATTAAACAATCAGTTAATTTCCTTCACATGGCAAAAGTAATCGTAATCGGAGCCGGGTTCTCGGGTTTGTCAACAGCGGCAACACTGGCCAACAATGGTCACGAGGTTATTGTGCTTGAGAAGCATGATATGGCCGGAGGTCGGGCACGTAAGTTCAGTGAAGCAGGATTTACATTCGATATGGGGCCCAGCTGGTACTGGATGCCTGATGTGTTTGAGCAGTTTTTTGCCAGCTTTGGCAAACAGGTGTCCGACTTTTACACCCTGAAACGACTCGACCCGTCATACACCATTTATTTCGGGCCTGGCGACAAGGTTGACCTCCCGGCCGACGAGGAAGCTTTGATCGCACTTTTTGAATCCATTGAAAAAGGAAGCGGGCCAAAGCTGAAAAAGTTCCTTGAAGAGGCTGCGTTTAAATATGAAATCGGCATCAAAAACCTTGTGTTTAAACCATCGAAAAGCCTGCTGGAGTTTGCTGACTGGAACATCGTTAAATCTGCCATGAAGATGCACATTCTCCAGTCGTTTCACGGCTATATTAGAAAATATTTCACAAACCCTAAGCTCCTCAGAATTCTCGAATTCCCTATCCTATTTCTGGGTGCCACCGCGCAAAAAACGCCTGCGCTTTACAGCCTGATGAACTACGGCGATATGAAACTGGGCACCTGGTATCCCGAAAACGGCATGTATAGCGTAGTTGAAGGATTCGAAAAACTGGCTGTTTCACTGGGCGTTCAGTTCCATTACAAACAGGAGGTGAAATCCTTTCAGATCGAAAAAGGGAAAATTACAGGTGTTGTAACCAACACAGGCAGTTTTGAAGCCGATTATGTTGTTGCCAGTGCCGACTATCACCATGTGGAACAACACATTCTCCCGAAAGCATACCGCACCTACGACGAAAAATACTGGGACAGCCGGACCATGTCGCCTTCATCGCTGATTTATTATCTGGGTGTCAACAAAAAACTAAACGGTATTCAGCATCATACCCTTATTTTCAACAATGACTTTGAAAAGCATGCTGAACAGATTTACGAAAACCCGCAATGGCCCGAAAACCCTTCGGTTTACCTGAGCTGCACCTCACAATCCGACCATAGTGTGGCGCCTGAAGGTATGGAAAACCTGTTTATATTGATTCCGGTAGCTCCCGGCCTCGATGATACCGATGAAATACGTCAGCAATATTTCGATTTTTCCATTGCGCGGATTGAGGAAACCCTTGGCATCCAGTTTAAAGACCATATCGTGTATAATCGCATATACTCGAACCGTGATTTTTTGGCTGATTACCATGCCTACAAAGGAAATGCCTACGGCTTGGCCAACACCCTCCGTCAAACGGCCATACTGAAACCATCGATGTTCAATAAAAAACTCAGCAACTTATTGTATACCGGTCAGCTAACCATCCCCGGACCGGGCGTTCCGCCCGCCATCATCTCGGGACAGGTAGCAGCAAGAGAAATCATTAAAAAACACCAACAATCCTTATGAAATCCATTTATGATTCCATTTCGCGGCGTACCAGCAAGATGACAACCCGTGCCTACAGCACCTCGTTTTCGCTGGGCATTCGGTTATTCAGCAAGGAGTTACACGATCCCATTTATGCCATCTATGGCTTTGTCAGGCTGGCCGATGAAATTGTAGACACCTTTCATGCCTACGACAAGAATACGCTGATGGCTGAATTTCGCGCCGATACAGTAAATGCCATTGAGCGCCGCATCAGCCTCAATCCGATTCTGAACAGTTTTCAGGAAGCCGTTCACACCTATGGCATTGAATGGGAACTGATCGACCGTTTCCTGAAGAGCATGGAGATGGATCTTGTTGATATTGAGTACAGCCAGATGCTGTTCGAAGATTATATTCTGGGTTCTGCCGAAGTGGTGGGCCTCATGTGCCTTCACGTGTTCACCTATGGTAATCAGCAGCAATATGACGAGTTAAAGTTTTCCGCCATGCGCCTGGGATCGGCATTTCAGAAGATCAATTTTCTGCGCGATATGCACACCGACCATGTTCAGCTGGGCCGGACCTATTTTCCCGGTATCGATATGGCCAACTTTACTGCCGAAACAAAGCAACGCATTGAGGACGACATTGCCAAAGACTTCGCCGACGGGCTTGCAGGCATCAGGAAACTGCCGCATGGTGCGCGCTATGGCGTGTATTCGGCCTATGTGTATTACTTCAGCCTCTTTAAGAAAATTAAGCGACTGAACAGCAATATGTTGTTACAAAACAAACGCATCAGGGTACCCAACTCAGCCAAATACGGCTTGCTGGTGACGTCCTATCTGCGTTATCGCCTCAATATCTTATAATCCGATGGGAATCGCATCCATACTGCTGCTGTTGCAACTGACAGTTCCATCTGAGCTGCTTCAGGAATCGCGCCGGCTTTTTTTTAGGTTCGAAGAAGACAAATGCCTTTCGGAGGCATTGTTTGAAACCATTGATGCAGCAAATACCGCTAATGATCCCGTGTTATTGGCTTACAAAGGCATGGCGCGCGCAACATCTGCCGCCTGCTCTTATAATCCTTACACAAAATACAGCCGTTTTCAGGAAGGCAGGCTATGGATAGAACAAGCAGTTAAAGCGCAACCCAACAACATAGAAATCAGGTTTATGCGCCTGAGTGTACAAGTTAACGCACCCCATTTTCTTGGCTATAGTGGCCAGCTTACCGAGGACCGTGCCATGATCGTGACAGGTCTGGCCAATAACCCAACCTTGCTGACAGATGCTGAATTCACGCTAAAACTCCTTAAATTTGTCGCACAAACTGCGCAACCTCTGGCCATCGAACGCCAGCAGCTTGATGCGCTCATCAATCAATTAAGCCATGGAAAATGAATTTGTGATCCTGGTCGATGTCAACGATGTGGCACAGGGCCTGATGGAAAAAATGCAGGCCCATAGGGAGGCCGTACTACATAGGGCTTTCTCCGTTTTTCTGTTCAACAGCAACAATGAATTGTTGCTGCAGCAGCGTGCCTTAGGCAAATACCACAGCCCCGGACTCTGGACAAACACCTGCTGCAGCCATCCGCGTCAGCACGAAAGTGTGCATCAGGCCGCCGACAGGCGACTGCTGGAAGAAATGGGAATGAAGGCTGAGATGAAGGAAGTATTCTCGTTTATTTACAAAGCCGACGTTGGCCAGGGCTTGACAGAACATGAACTCGACCATGTGCTGATCGGCTACAGCGACGACGTTCCTCAGCTTAATCCGGCAGAAGTGAACAGCTGGAAATACGCCACAATGTCTGCCATCAGGGAGGACATGCGCGAACATCCTGAAAGCTACACAGTTTGGTTCCGCATTATTTTCGATCGGGTGGATCAGTATTTACATCAACACAAATAACAAAATGGGGGCATTCTTCAATGGTTTTCTGCTGATAGCAGCATTTTTGTTCATGGAGTTTGTGGCCTGGTTCACCCACAAATACGTGATGCATGGCTTTCTCTGGATACTGCACAAAGACCACCATATCCGCGATGGCCGCAAGTTTGAATGGAATGATGTCTTCGCTTTGATATTTGCTTTGCCCAGCTTCCTGCTTGTATTTACCGGAGCCGGCGCCGGCTTCGACTGGCGGTTCTATCTGGGATTAGGGATTGCCTTGTACGGGCTGGCCTATTTTCTTTTTCATGATGTGCTGGTGCATCAACGCATACCCATACTGAACAAGCTGCGTAACCGTTACCTGAGGGCCACCCTGGCAGCGCATTATGACCACCATAAACCCCATGCCCATTACAACTATGGCTTTTTGGTCGCCCCCTGGAAGTACTACCGGATGGAGTGGCAGCGGGCAAAGTCAGTGAAAACCGGCAAGCTGCAATAGCCGGAATAACTGCCACAGAAATCGTTTCAGGCCTTACTTCGACAATTTCTCCACCAAAGCTGACAGGTTGCTGTTTGATGGTTCCTGAAACACCCTTAGGTCAAACATGGGAAGCACGGCCAGCATATGGTCAAAAATATCGCTTTGCAATGCTTCATAGGCAGTCCATTCCTGAATTTTGCTAAACACATAAATCTCAATCGGAATGCCCTTCTCGGTTGGCTGCAACTGCCTTACCATCAGGGTGAGCTCTTTGTTGATACGCGGGCTTTGCTGGAAAAACGCTGTCATATAGGCCCTGAAAACGCCCAGGTTTGTTTGCCGGCGCCCGTTCACCAGGTTTGAGGTATCAATGTTGTTTTCGGCATTGTATTGGCTGATTTCATGCTCTTTTTGGTCAATGTATGCCGAGATCAACTGGTAGGACCTGAAGCGTTGCAACATCTCAGGGGTGCAGAATTTCACACTCTCCATATCGATTGAAAGGTGCCGCTTGATGCGCCTGACACCTGACTCCTGCATGCCACGCCAGTTCTGAAAATAATCAGAAACCATGGCATAGGTGGGTATGGTGGTGATGGTTTTATCCCAGTTCTGCACCTTTACCGTAGTCAGGGTAATTTCTTTTACTTCCCCGTCGGCGCCATATTTGTTCATTGTAATCCAGTCGCCTAAGCGTACCATATCGTTTTGCGACAACTGAATGCCACCTACAAAACCCAGGATCGGATCTTTAAACACCAGGATGAGCACAGCGGACAGCGTTCCCAAACCGAGCAACAATGTCCCCAGGTCACGACCGATGACTGTGGCTACAATCATCAGTCCGCCAACCACATACATGATGATTTTGATGATCTGAATCAATCCCTTGATGGGTTTGCTTCGTGCCACATCGAAGGTGTTGTAAATATCAAGCACACTCGATAACAAGCCACTGAGGATCAGCATGACCACAAAAATCACATATACCTGAACGCCATGTTGAACGAAGATGATGCTTTTCGGGAAACTGGGCAAGGCAGCCGGAACAAAGGTCGAAATGATGTATGACGGAACCAGGTAGGATGCCCGTGAGAAAACCTTGTTTTTGATCAGGATGTCGTCATATTCGGTTGATGAGCGGTGAATAAATACAAAGACTGTTTGCCTGATGACAAACCTGGCGATATAATAAACCAGCACCGCCAGGATAAACAAACTCAGAAAAGAGGCCCCTTCAGCATAAATTGCAGCTTCACGTTCAACAAGTTGCATGGGCTGTAGCAGTGACCTGACAAGGCCATTGATGTATTCAAACATAGATAAAACGATTGGTTAATAAGTAAGGTATTTGATGGCATCCAGGTATTTCTCGCGGATAAAAATCAGCTTTCCCTGGCAGCTTTGTTCATCGTAGATGCGCACAAAATCAAGCAGGCCATGTTTGTCGTACATATAGGTCAGTGCGGCATCGAAGTTGTTGTCTTCGACATTGTGCTTGATGCTGGCCGTGATTTTTTCGAACGAATTCCAGCGCATCTGAATCGGCATTTGCAGATATGCCATTTCCTTCCAGTTTTCATCCACATAAATTCCTTCGGTCGATTTATGGATGGTGAAAAACTTGGTTATTTTGATAATGCTGTTGTATTCCTGCACCTTGCGTTCTTTCAGGAAGGTAATGCCCTCATCCTGAAATGCCGCAACAAGATCACCCACCAGGTTGTAGGGCAGGTACTTAAGCCTGATCACACCGGCAGGTTTGTTGAACAGCTGTATCACCCCGGGTGCACCGTCGAAATACATCGGGAAATTACCCTTGATCTGTTTGATGGCCCGGATGATTTTATCATCGCTGAACACATTATTGGTCACCAGAAAAAGCGAACGCGGATCGGTTCTGTCAGGTACGGTAGTTCCATGGTAGCCCGGAAAAGGGAACAGCGATTCGAGTACCAGCACATGGGTATTGGTTTCATGCTCAACAGAGGCTAGGTTCTCCTTTTTGGAAATCGTTCCAATGGAAGTAATGGTGTCGTTGTTCATAAGGCAGTTGTTTTAGGAAGTGATTGGTTGTTTTACCGGACGAATTTAGGCAATAATCGGCAGACGGCGCAAATCATTTTTTCCGAAGTATGGCAAAAGTCTCACGCCCTTGCCTTGGTTTGATTGAGTTATGGGCGGTTTCAAAGGTGTCAAAATAAAAGTAGGGTGCAAACAATGTGCGGTAGACTTCATTGGTTCCTCCAAAGGGAGGACCCTCGAAGGTAAATTCATGGTTAAAAAAAAGTCCGACGAGTTTTCCTCCCGGGTTCAGCAGTTGGTGGCATTTTTCGGCATAACTTTTCCTCGCATCAGGCGAAATTGCACTAAAGAAGGTCTGCTCCAGGATCAGGTCAAACCGGCCGCTGAGTGCAAAAAAATCGCTGACAAGCACATGGCTTTCAGGGAATTCGGGATAGCGAATCAGAAAATCATCCGCTGCCTGTTTCACATAATCGAGGTAATACACTTCGGTAAAGCCCTGTTCCATCAGGTAGCCCGCCTCCCATCCCCTACCCGATCCCGGGATGAGCATTTTCAGGCTTTTATTGTAAAGCTGAGCGGCATAGGTAACCAATGCCGGCGAAGCATAACCGATATCCCAGCCTGTTTTGCTGTGTGCGTACTGGCTATTCCAGTATTCCTGACCCGCCTCCAGACGCATGCCTCAGCCTCCCGCCTGTTTAGCTTTGTATCCCCTGGCAATCAGGTAGTTCAACACTTTTTCCCTGAAGTCGCCCTGAATCAGCATTTCGCCATCCTTTACCGTGCCCCCACTGCCGCAAAGGGTTTTCAGGGTCTTTCCAAGCGCGTTCAGGTCGGCATCGCTGCCTACAAAGCCGGTAACCAAGGTGACTTTTTTGCCACCCCTTTGTTTTTTATCCAGCATGACCCGCAGTTGTTGCTTCGCGGGCACCAGGGTTAGCGCTTCTTCCGCTTCTCCGCTATCGTAGGTGAAATCGGGGTTTGTTGAATATACAATACCTTCCCGCTTTGGTTTACTCATTTTTTTGTGGTATGATGATGTTTAAACTCAATGGGTTGACACGAACAGTAAGGTTATTCGTCAGCCTTACCGGTTCGCCGTCAAGGTTCACAACCCTGTTCTTTTTCCTGATGAGCTGCACCTCAGCCGCACGGTGAATTTGTACGAAACGTGAGCGGTGAATCATGTTCAAAAACAAGAGGTTGATGATCAATGGCATCTCGAAGATATTGGGTTTCTGCACAATACATACATCTATGAGGCCGTCGTTCAGCTTGGCATTCGGGGCTATGGTGGTATTGTAGCCAAACTGGTTTGAGTTGGCCAGACTGATAAACAAGGCCTTGCTTTTGATGGTGGTGTGCCCGTCGAGTATCAGTTTGTACGTTTTGGGTCTGTATGACTGAAACCGCTGGGCAACAATTTTGAAGTAAGTGAAGAAACCACGCGTTGGCTTCTGGGCAAAGAGCTTGGCCACCAGCGCGTCGAAACCAACTCCGGCAATGCTGATGAACACCCTGTCGTTGATGGTGGCTGTGTCAATTTTCACCACTTCGCCTGTATTGATGAGCTTCAGGGCTCCCTCGAAATTCAGCGGAATATTCAGGTGGCGGGCCAGGCCATTGCCCGAGCCGCTTGGAATGATGCCCAGCACGGTATTCGTCCCAACAAGGCAACGGGCAACTTCATTAATGGTTCCATCGCCGCCCACGGCCACAACGATATCCGTACCATGCTCAACAGCTTCGCGGCTTAACTCACTCGCATGACCCGCATGTTCAGTAAAGATGACTTCCCAGTTAAACAACTGCCTGTTCAACACCTGACCAACAAGCACCGGAAAAGTCTCCTTCTGTGAATTGCCCGCGATGGGATTCACAATGAAACGGATTTTTCGCTTTCTGGTCGTTCTGGCCATTATTCAATTAAGGTTAACGCGTTATTTATCATTCTGTTATTATACTGCTGGATTACAGCCTTTAAAAATGACTCAAGCCTGTGCTTTACTTCGGGTTCTGTATCAGCCAGGTTGTTGAGGAGCATGGGATCTTTCTCCATCTGATACAAACCAATGGTCTGGCTTCCATTGAACTGAATCAGGTAGCCGTCCATCAGCAATTGATAAATGCCATTGAGAAAGCTTACACTGTATGCGGGCTTCGTCGTTCCGATCAGGTTGTTACCAAAAGCCACGAAGGGTTTATCGTAATGCAGCATGGCAAGAAGGGTGGGTAAAATGTCGGTCTGCTGAGCGAGTCCATCAATCCTGGCTCCGGCCTGCTGATCGGGTTGATAGAAGGCCAGCGGAACAGCAAAATTCCCTAAAGCCGAATTCATTCCGCCAATTTTGTCATCTTCCGAAGTGTGGTCAGCAGTGATCACAAAAATCGTGTGATTAAACCAGGGCTCGTGTTTCATTGTCTCGAAGAATCGCCTGAGGGCCAGATCGGTATAGGCAATGCTTTTCTGTATTTTGTTGTGTGCGTTTGGAAAAGCCTGGTTATATTGTGGTGGTACTGTGTAAGGATGGTGCGACGACAGCGTAAACAAGCCAACGCCAAAGGGTTCGGGCATAGCATTAATTTGCGCTGCCGTGTACTGCAGAAATGGCTCGTCGAAGATGCCCCACTGTCCGTCAAAGTCAGCTTCGTTGCTGTATTCGTCGCGTCCGAAATAATGCTCGAATCCGGCAACCCGGGCAAAAGCGTCAAAGCTCATGGTTCCGTTGCTTCCGCCGTGAAAGAAAGCCGTCGAATAACCCATTTCCTGCAAAATTGTACCCAGGCCTGTGATGTTGTTGCTCACATAATGCGATGTCAGGTAGTCGATATTCATCAGCGAAGGCAAGCTGGCAAGGATGGAAGGAACGGCTTCGATGGAGCGCTTGCCGTTGGCCCAGGCCCTGAAGCTGATGCTTTCTGCCAGCAGTGAATCAAGGAATGGCGTGTTAGAATTTTCAGTTGACGCCTGATAAAACCCAATATGCTCACGGCCAAAGCTTTCCAGTATCAGTATGACCACATTTTTCTTATCCTGCCCGAGGCTGTCACCGGCCGTTACCGGAAAACCGGCATAAACCGGATTGAATACCTTCACCAGGGCATCATGCTCAAAATAGCTTACGGGTTTGATCGCCTTGGTATTGTATGTTTTAATTACCGTAAAGGGGGTGTTTAGCACCAACGCCATATGCTGCGGGCTAGTGTAGCGGGCAGCAGAAACCAGGCTGATGGGCTTCAACTGGAAACCACCCCTGATCATGATCACCGATATCCCAAGCCAAAGTACACAAATGAGCGATTGCACAACATACCAGCGCGTTTGGCGGATGGTAGCCGGACTTTTAAGCACGATGAACTTCGAAATGAAGACAAGTGCCCACACCAACAATAGAAACATCAGCAGGATATACCAGAAATCAATGAAAAAGCGCCCTACGAGCAAAAATACGTTCTCGTCTTTGTTGCCAAAAAACTGGAAGAGTTCCGATGTCGTTCGTTTCGATATATACCTGAAATAGATCACATCGATCATGTTCAGGGCAAGGGCCAGGCTGTTCAGCACAACGAACAGTATATTGGTAATGCGCTGATAAATTGGATGAAAACGAAACACAAAGGGAACGGTCAGCATCAGGATGACCGGAAGGTTGATGATGGCCAAAGCCGACAGGTCGAAACGCAGGCCAACAAACATAAGCCTCAGCAGCTCGAAGAAGTGCAACTGGCTGAAGGTGTCCGTATTAAACAGGTAAAACACCCACCTGGTGGTTCCCATGAGGAGCAATACCGCAAACAACTTTATCATCAGCAGTCGTTGCATACCCACGCGGCGCGTTATACTTAGAAGAATGCGCATCAGAAAAGGTTCACATAAACGGTCCTGACCTTGCCAAGGGCCTTATTTCCGGCATCATCTGTTACTGAGAATGTCACTTTGTAACTGCCGATCTGCCCGGTATTGACCTTGTTATCCGTGACCATTTTCAGACTGATGTCGATGGTGTCTTTTTCAGCAGTCACATCATAGGCTGATGCTCCGGCATCAACATAGGGTTTACCGAGTTCAGCCCACACAATGCTGTCGCCATGCATCACAATAAATGGCGCGGAAACATCGCTTTTCTCTTCCGGTTTGTTGCAGGAAACGGCTACGATGAACAGGGTGAACACACCCATGGCCAGCAAACACATCCTGTTTTTCATTGGAAATCTACCTTCGTTAATCAGCTACAAAAGTAAGACATTTGGCGCTTAGGGGCCGAAATAATCCCGGAATATTGCATAGCAAACTGCCTTTTAAACGGGCTTGAATGTAACGCATGCCCGTTTCATGTGGCGCTGATTTGACCGGAATACTGGCGCCGAATGATCCGGAATGTCAGTTTACGCATTTAATTTACGGATTATTACTGAATATATTTTGGCAATGATTACCGAAAATCATTTGATTTATTTCAGAACAGAAAATAGTTTCTTTAGACAGTCTGATGGTTTGAATATGATGATTGCGTCAGCTTGTTTAAAAAAGTTTACTTTGTCATCATTACGTCATATTTACAATTCACTTTCAAAGAATGACTTAACCAAGGCATACCTTTTATTTTTTGTCAGGCGCTGATGTTTACTATTACAAAATCCCTAAAATTGCTTTTGTCTATTACCTTACTTTCTGCATTATAGGATTCTACAAATGTCTTAGGTAATCTTGCAGTCTTTTTTTTATTCCATTTAAATTCATATCCGATTATTTTCCCGCTGTTTTCTTCAACGAAATCAACTTCTTGCTGTTGTTTGGTTCTCCAAAAATATGTTCGAGCCAGACTTTGCTTATACTCGATTTGTTTCATTCTCTCAGCAATTAAAAAATTTTCCCATAAAGCACCTTTGTCTGTTCTTAAATCCAGGGGATTAAAATTTCCAATAACCATATTACGAACACCATTATCGTAGAAATAAATTTTCTTGTTAGTTTTTATTTCATTTCTATCATTTCGACTGAAGCTGCTTAACTTGAAAACGATATAACCTTTTTGTAAAATGTCGATGTATTTACTAATGGTATTCTTGTCCACGCTTACTATCTGTGCAAGTTCGGAATAGTTCACTTCACTTCCAACCTGCAAGGCAAGAGCTTGTACTAATTTTTCAAGAATCTCAGGTTTTCTTATTTCAGCGTATGAAAGAATGTCTTTATACAAATAGCTGTTTACAAGGTTTCGTAACACATTTATTTCATCCCCAACATTGTTCAGTACGTCTGGATAAAAGCCATAAAGTAACCTGTTTTCTACATTTTGTTCAGCGGTCAGATAGCCATGATATTCTTCATATTCTTCCCAAGAAACCGGAAAGAGTTGATATTCCCACTTTCGGCCAGTTAACGGCTCATTTATTTTGCTGGACAAATCAAATGAGGAAGACCCACTTGCAATTAACTGAACATCTTTAAATCTGTCAGTGATTATTTTCATGGTAAGTCCAATACCCTCAATTCTTTGTGCCTCATCAATGAAAACATATTTGTATTTACCAAGAATTGCCCTAATTTGCTCAGTATTAGGTTGTGTTAATAATGTTCTTGTTTTAGGGTCATCCCCATCAAGCAATAAATAATCTTTTGTTTCAAGTATTGATTCAATCAAAGTTGTTTTTCCAACTTGTCTTGGCCCGATAACAACAATCGCTTTACCCGAACCTAACCTTCTTTCAATTTTTTCTCTTAAATATCTTGAATACATCTTCCGTTTTTTAAACAAAGATAATACTTTATGTGAATATAATCACAATAAGTTATGTTTTTACATGATTTAACTATGCTTTTGCTTACGACCAACGTTTGCGTGTATGCGATGTCGCGATAGCGATAGCGATATGGGCGGAGCGAAGCGTAACCGCATACACGCTGATAGCTGATGTAGCCTAAATATGTTTTACCTCGTTCATATTCATGCCCTTTTTATGACAATCTTCAAGAAAATCAAACTCAATAGCGCTAATAGCTGTATCAATTTTATTAACCATTTCAGTAATTTGCGTCAGTTCTTCACTAGAATACTTATCGAATGTGTGAACAACTCCTTTGCCGTGCTTAATAGTTGTTTTGAATCTTCCACCTGCTGACCAAGTAGAATGAATTAGCTGATTTCTTATTTCTTCTGCTTTGGTTGCTTTTTTGAGAAGCAATTTGAGATCATCCATTCTGTGAAACTGTTTTTGAGTGGCCACAGTTTCAAGTACTAAGAGAAAATTACTGAAAGAATATTTTGATAAAAGGGCATGAATTAGTTGTTGATCATTTGCTATGTTTGCCAGTATTCCAATAAAATATTTTATTGTAAGCTCTAGCCTTTGAAACTTTGTTATTAAAAGTCCAAGTGATACTAGTTTTTTTTTCTCAATTTTTGCTTTTATTGGTTTATGTGTAGCAAACAATTCTGAGAATAGTTTTTCAAAGTCCTGATCGTAAACAAATTTTTTTGTTTCTTGATTCATAAATATTTAAGCTATTTCAGTCAACTTGTTTAAACATACACCTCTTACCCTCAAAGCTGCAAATCTCCGCCCAAAAATGGCATGTATTGTGCACCTTTTGGTCTCCGAAAGGTACACAAAATTTTTCATTGACCTGTTGGGTTTAATGCATTTTTTCTGCTGTATCCCAGGCCATGGCTGGGCCTGCAGGCAGCGCTGCCTGCCACTGGTCATGAAGGCGTTTGGCGGTTTCCTCCAAAGGCAATGATGGAAATAATCCCGGATTATCCGGCCCATGACGGCTGTTTTGGTACCTTTGTGTGAAATTGCCAGATTGCATGATCCGATTACTTGTTTTCGACTGGGGCGACACCATTATGCGCGATTATTCCCTTCCGGGGCCCATGTCGCAATGGCCCGAAGTGGCCTGGATACCCGGGGCCGAAGCCGCATTAAAGCACCTTGCCCAACGCTATTTCTGCGTCATCGCCACCAGTGCCGGCCACTCTGATGTGAACGAAATGAAACTTGCCCTTGCCAGGGTTGGTGCCGACCGCTACTTTCAGTTGTTTTTTGCCCAAAAGGAACTCGGATACAAAAAACCCGATGTGAGGTTCTTTACCGAAGTGGTGCGGCTTTCAGGTTTTCAACCTCACGAAAGTGCCATGATTGGCAACCTCTACGACAAAGACATCGTTGGAGCAAAAAAAGCAGGCATGACGGCTGTTTTGTTCGATGAGAACAACAACAGCACCCAATATTTTCCTGATGCTGACCATGTTATTGGTTCTATGCATCAATTAATCACCCTATTCCCATGATCCGTAAACAGCAAATTACCACCTCAATACGCATTCTGTCGCTTATTTTATTGTTATCACACGGAAGTTTCGGCCAGCAAAGTCAGACCGACGGAAACTACCGGCAACCCATGGATATTCCCATGTTGCCGTCAGGAACTTTCGGCGAACTGCGCACCGACCATTTCCATTCGGGCTTTGATTTCCGCACACAAGGCGTCGAAGGACATAAGGTAGTGGCCATTGCTGATGGCTATGTGAGTCGTATCGGCATTGCGCCGGGAGGTTTCGGCAAAGCCATCTACATCGATCATCCATCAACCGGGCAAACATCAGTTTATGCTCATTTACAGCACTTTAACAAAGTCATCGATGCCTATGTGAAAGAAGCCCAGTACAAAGCTGAGCAATTCCAGGTGAACCTCGAGCCCGAAGCCGGACTATTTAAGGTCAGGAAAGGCGAAGTAATTGGCTATTCGGGCAACTCAGGATCATCGGGCGGCCCTCACCTTCATTTCGAAATCAGGGACACACGCACGCAATGGCCATTGAATCCGGCCAAATACGGCATTAAGGTAAAGGACTTTATCCGGCCCGCCATTACCAAGCTGATGGTGTATCCGGCCGACAGCCTTGCCCGCATCAACGGGCACCGGAAACAACAGGTGTATGAGGTGCAGGGCTGGGGCGAGCAACATTTTTTAAAGGATAAGGCCACGGTGCTGGCTTATGGCAAGATTGCCTTCGGCATCAGCACCTTCGATATGCATAACGACTGCCCCAATAAGAACGGCGTGCATGCTGTTGAACTGTTTGTCGATTCAGTAAAGGTGTTTGGATTCACTGCTGACAAATTCTCCTTTGATGAATCGCGTTACATCAACAGCCTGATTGATTACGGCTACCTGGCGAAACACAAAAGCAGGCTCATCCGCAGTGAACATGATAAGCTCAACCGATTAAGCATGCGCGAATCAGGACTTTCCGGGATCTTCACCGTGGACGACACGCTGGTGCATAAGGCCTGTTACCGTGTCACAGATCACTTCGGAAACACCTCAAGCCTTTGTTTTAACATCAAAGGCAGTCGCATTGAAAAAGATACCCCCGTTAAAAACCATGTAAAGCAAAACGGATGCAAGGTCACTGCGGGTGAAGCAACGAACCTGAAAAAAACAGCATTTTATGCCAGTATTCCCGCCGATGCCTTTTACCGCGACCAGGTGCTGGAAGTTGCTGAAAGCCCCGACAAGCGCTTTCTTTCGGCACTGGTGAAATTTGGCGACAACAGCATTCCTGTACACAAGGCCATCGTATTTGGCATAAAGCCGGAGCCAGGCAGCATAAACCCGGCCAAACTACTGATTGCCCGCATCGAATCAGGGAAAGTTGCCGGGAGCATGGGTGGTAAGTTGATGGATGGATATGTGGTGGCCAATATCAGGACATTGGGTGATTTTGCCCTTGTTGCTGACACCGTAAAACCCGTCATCAAAGCGGTTAATTTCAAGCCAAACAGCCAGGTAAGCGCATTGACAAGCCTGAAGGTGACCATCAACGATAATTTGTCGGGTATCGACAGCTACAAGCCCATGCTCAACGGCCATTGGTTGTTGATGGAATATGATGCAAAAAACAACCTGCTCACGTATCAGGTAGACGAACGCCTGCTCAAAGGCAGAAACACCTTTGTGCTGACCGTAACGGATAAGTGTGGTAATGTGAGCGAATTCAGGACCGAACTGAGGCGATAACCTACCAGGTCAAAGCCTGAACCAGGAAGCTTCGAGGCTTGATGTCCGTTTTTTACACGGGTCCTTCTTCCGACTGATGATGAGGTTGTCATCCACAAATTTGAAGCTGTAAGTCCCGGGTTCGATGCCGCATTCCTTGTCATCGCTCTCGTTGATAACGGTAAATGCATTGGTCGAAATTGAAATGGCACCTTGCATGGGTTTCCGGTATTCAACCGAAGGAAAATCAATGCTGTAGGTGTTCTTTTTAACCGTGAGCATGGAGCCGTTTTCGGTACTCACCCATGTGCCAATGATGCTGGCTGATGCGGGCGATTCTTTTGTTGCCGGTTTCTTTTGCTTTTCGGTAGAGGCGGATTCTTTGACACCCTGAGGTTTTGCTTCTTTTTTCGCTACTTTCTCAGGCGTTTTCAATGGAAGCTCTTTATTTACTTTGATCTCATTAAGCCCGGGCGATTGCTTGCGGCCCGATCTGATCACGAGGTAGCTGATGCCAATCGCCAGGATGGCCAGGATAACAACAAAAATGAGCAGGCGGAGCCAGAGGCTTAAACCGCCTTTCTTTTTCCCTCCTTTTGAACGGGGAGCTGCTTGTTTTCGATTGCCTGCCATATGTTTTTTCGTTAATGCTCGGTCGTGATTTCAGGTGTTCCGGCTTTCATAAAACACACATTTCGCTTTACTGACAGTCAGCGGTGCTAGCCTTAGCGCATGTCGATGACTTCAGCGGTCGGGTAGTCATCTTTATTGTATGCAAACAGCTTTACATCCATCTTCACATCCGGATTCATTTTGCTGATGCTATAGATGAAGGTATTGTTGCTTTCAAAGAGGGTAAAATTAGCAATTTGGTGTTTACGTTCGTCAATACCAATCTGGATCTTGGTGAATTTCTTTCCCTTCGATGGCTTAAGCTCGATGGTCTTGAGTCCGAGGGCAGCATTGGCCTTATCGTTCACAAAAGAAGCCTTGTAGTCGTTGTAATACGAAGTAAGGATTTTGCTTGGCGTGATGGCTTCCTCTCCGTGATCTGCATCACTCACCATCACCTCATCACTTTCTAAGAGGTAAGTCCAGACGGTTTTGCCGTCGCTGATGACGGTTTGTCCGGCAATCATCAGTTTGTATGCATCGCCTTTAATCATCACCTTGCCTTCTTTCACTTCGTCGATGCCGGCGCTTTCGTTCACCATCCGGTAGCTGAAGAAGACTTCAATGGTTTTATAGGCGTTCGTCTTATCAATGACCTCTTTCAGCAATTCATCCGCCTTTTTTTGAGCAACAAGATTAAGCGAAGTAAGCATCAAAAAACAAAGTGTAAAAAGTGTTGTAGTCAATTTCATTTTAGTAGTCGTTGTGTTTTGCATCAATATCTTTCAAAAACTGTTCCAAAGCTATTTCATTGGCCACCCTCACATCGCGGGCCTTGCTTCCTTCGAAGGGCCCGACGATTCCGGCTGCTTCCAGCTGGTCGATGATGCGGCCGGCCCTGTTGTAACCCAGCTTTAGTTTTCGCTGCAGCAGCGATGTTGACCCCTGCTGGTTTTGCACGATGATGCGTGCAGCATCTTCAAACAGTTCATCCCTGTCAGAAGGATCATACTGTTCATCAACCACATCCTGCTCATCGGCATATTCGGGCAGGTGAAACGCATCAGGATATCCCCTTTGCGACCCGATGTAGTCGGTAAGCCTTTCGATTTCAGGCGTGTCGATAAATGCACACTGCAAGCGGATCAGGTCATTTCCGGTCGACAGCAGCATATCGCCCCGGCCGACGAGCTGGTCGGCACCGCCGGTATCAAGGATTGTCCTGGAGTCGATGCGTGAGATCACGCGAAAAGCGATGCGTGCCGGGAAATTGGCCTTGATTGTTCCGGTGATGATATTTACCGAAGGGCGCTGTGTGGCGATGATCAGGTGGATACCAACGGCCCTTGCCAGCTGGGCAAGCCGTGTGATGGGACCTTCAATTTCTTTTCCGGCAGTCATGATCAGGTCGGCAAATTCATCCACCACAAGCACGATGTACGGGAGGAAGCGGTGACCTTCGTTCGGGTTCAGCCGGCGCGACTTGAATTTGATGTTGTATTCCTTGATGTTTCTGACCTGGGCATCCTTGAGCAACTCATACCTGTTGTTCATCTCGATGGTCAGCGAATTCAGTGTACGCACCACCTTGCGCGTGTCGGTGATGATGGCTTCTTCCGAGTCAGGGAGTTTGGCCAGGTAATGCCTCTCGATGCGGCTAAACAGGCTTAGCTCGACCTTTTTCGGGTCGACCATCACAAATTTAAGTTCGGCCGGGTGTTTGCAATACAGCAAGGAGGTGATCACCGCATTCAGGCCCACTGATTTTCCCTGTCCGGTGGCACCGGCCATCAGGATGTGTGGCATTTTCGTCAGGTCAGCAACAAAGCTTTCGTTGGCAATGGTTTTACCGAGTCCAAAAGGCAATTCGTATTGGTTATCTGTAAACTTATCAGAACCAATGATGGTGCGCATCGACACCATTTCCGGCTTTTGGTTTGGCACTTCGATACCTACTGTTCCTTTTCCCGGAATTGGGGCGATGATGCGAATGCCCATGGCAGAAAGGCTCAGTGCGATGTCATCTTCAAGGCCTTTGATGCGCGAGATGCGCACGCCCGGAGCAGGAATGATCTCATACAGGGTAACGGTGGGTCCAATGGTTGCCTTGATTTTTTCTATCCCGATGGCATAATTTCCAAGGGTTTCTACAATGCGTTTTTTGTTGGCTTCGAGCTCCGTGCGGTCAACATTGATGGTTCCATCACCGTAAGTATTCAGCAAATCAAGCGGAGGAAACTTATAATCAGGAAGGTCAAGCGTCGGGTCAAACTCAGTATCCAATCCCTGGCGACCAATGACCCCTTTGCTTTTCACGTTTTCGGCCAATACAGGCTCAACGCTGAGTTCAACTTCATCAGCCGCCGGTTTTTCTTCAACAGGAGTTGTATCAACCGGCGTTTTTTCTGTCAGGTCGATTCCCGGGTCCACAGTAACCATTGGCGTATTTCCCTTCCCCATCCTGGGCTTCGGCAAGGGCTCCACTTCCAATGGCTCATCAGGAACAGCGTATTCAACCGTGTTATATTTATCCACAGGAATATTCAGCGGATCCTTTGAAGCGCCTGCATCAGCCATGGCCTTTTCGGGGCGTGCAGGTAACGCAAAGGAAATATTAAAGGCAACGATCAGATAAGCCAGAAATGTGAATGACAGCAAGATAATCACACCAACTCCGCCAAGCACACTTTGCAAATATCCTGACAGGAACAGCCCCACTACCCCACCAAGTACATTCAGGGGGTCGCCGGGGAAAATAAACGAAAGCAGCAAAGGGAGCCAGACGAGGGCAAAAAGCGAAAGTCGCCACAGCCGCCAGCCACCGAGGGTCTTAATGCCTGTAAGCAGCTTTAGGCCCCACAGGAGCAACACAACAGCGATGAAGTATGCACCTAGGCCAAATCCTTCCTTCACAAGTAATTGCGCCAGGTATGCCCCCAGGTTTCCGGTATGGTTGCTCACCTGCATCTCAGTATCGGTGAACACCCTGCCTACAGTGGCCTGGGTGAAAATGTCGTCGGTGATGGCCCTGAACCAATGATAAAAGAAGGAACTGAATGCAAACAACAGGTAGATGGCTAAAAACACCAAACTGATGCCCAGCAGCTTGGCTGCTCGCTCATCGCGGTACCAGGGCGTGCGGGAAGCAGGCTTTTTTACCGGTTTCGCTTTGGTGGAAACAGGTTCAGCGGGCTTTTGTTCCTCAGGCTTAAACGTATTGGTTTTCAACTTATTTCCGGCATTCGACATGCGCTGTAAAGCTTGTATATGGTGCAAAAGTAACAAATTATCACCTGCCATTCAATGGCCATACAAAAAGTAAGTCGATATCCTGTTGAAAGGCTAGTTATTCAAACTGACTAGCGCTTGAAGAATTTAGGTTACACACATCAGCATGTGAAAATTGGGGGGAACTTAAATTTTTCGCAATGGCATTAAACAGCAAAAAAAAAGCCCCTGACGGAGCTTTTATACAGTACAGCATGTTTCAACCAGAAAAACCTGATTAATCTTCCGATATGGTAATTGAGATGATTTTGTCGCCTTGCCTGATTTTATCCACCACTTCCACATTTTCGATGACCTTGCCAAAAACGGTGTGGTTGCGGTCAAGATGGGCGGTATTCTGACGGCTATGGCAGATAAAAAACTGCGATCCTCCTGTATCCCTGCCAGCATGCGCCATCGAGATCACGCCACGGTCATGGTATTGTTTTTCGCCTTTTAGCTCACATTTAATGTTATAGCCCGGTCCGCCGGTGCCATCACCTTTCGGACATCCGCCCTGGATCACAAAATTGGGGATCACACGGTGAAAGGTGAGTCCGTTATAAAAACCGTTATTCGACAATTTTACGAAATTGGCCACTGTGCCCGGGGCATCATCTTCATAAAGTTCGAGCACCATGGTGCCTTTTTCTGTTTCAAAAGTTGCTTTCTTCATATTGCTGTTATTTAACGAGTCGCATTGATTTATTAAACCTGATTTTGCCACCAAAAAGGCTTTTGTTCGGATCGAGCGATAACCACACAAACACGGCTTTGCCCACAATATGGTCGTTGGGAACAAAACCCCAGATCCGTGAGTCGGCCGAATTGTGCCTGTTGTCGCCCATCATCCAGTAATAATCCATTTTGATGGTATAAGTATTTGTTTCGGTGCCGTTAATATAAATTTTATTCTCCTTCACCATCAGCTCATTGCCTTCATACGCATGGATGATGCGTTCGTAGATTGGCAGGTTTGTCAAATTGAGCTGAATTACCTGACCAGCTTTTGGAATGGGCAGTGGGCCAAAATTATCCACATTCCAGGGGAAGTTTTCGCTGTTCGGAAACACCTCGGGACTCCAGACACCGGCGTCTTCAATCACCTTTGTGACCTCTTTTACGTTGGACAGCTGTTTGAGCTCATCAGCCACATCCTGGCTTACCCAGAAATAATACTCGTCAGGGTTGTTGCTGCGTTTTCCTTCGGTGATATTCAACTTGTCAATTATCCGCTGATTGATTCCTGTTCCATCGGTTTTCACCATGTATTTAAACTGCAGTGTTCCGGGAACAACACTGGGCTTACCATTGATATGCAAATTGGCATTGATGACCTGAATGGTATCGCCCGGAAGCCCGACACAGCGCTTGATATAATTTTCGCGCTTATCGACCGGCCTCGAGATGATGTTGCCAAAGTTGCGGGTATCGCTCCACACGCGCGAACGGCCATATTCCCTGATGAGGGAATAATAGCTCACATTGCTTTGAAAACGGTCGCTCAGGGTATCGCCGGCGGGATAGTTGAAAACAACGGCATCGTAGCGGCTAACCTTGTCAAGACCGGCAAAACGGTAATAGGGCAGGCTAAGCCATTCCACATAGGATTTTGCAGTCTGGCTCCAGGGAAGTGTATGGTGTACAAACGGGAAAGCGATGGGTGTGTTGGGAATTTTAGGTCCGTAACTGATTTTACTTACAAACAGGAAATCGCCAACGAGCAGCGATTTTTCCATTGATGAGGTGGGGATGGTGTAGGCTTCGACAAGAAATGTGCGAATGATGGTAGCTGCAACAACGGCAAACACAACTGCATCAAGCCATTCGCGGGCCGGGCCTTTTTTCTCTCGGGGATAAATCAAAGGATCAGAATAGGCCGGTTTTTTCCGGGCACTTAGGTAAGGCAGGTAGAAAAAAGGCACGATGACAGCCAGAAACTGTTCCCACAAACGCAGGCGTCCAAAGCATTTTACCAGTTCGACCAGCATCAGCATATACACAAACACATTGATGAACGGGATCACCAGAAAGGCATACCACCACAATGGTTTACGAATGATTTTCAAGAAAATATACAGGTTGTAGAACGGAATCAGGGTGAAATAACCCTTGCTTCCAGCCCGCTCAAACAATTGCCATGCGAAAATCGTCGGGATGGTAAAAAGTACCGGAATGAGAATGATAAGTTCGAGCATAATGCAGGAATTAATTTGCGGCTAAATTAAAAAAACGGCCTTGTTTTTTGCCGTTAATTATTGTTAATTTCAGATTATCAGTTTAATGGTAAAGCATACAGCACCGTAGTCTTGTGACCTGAAAGACCAATCACAACACCTCCCGACCTCGCCATGGCTTCCAGTTCATCCAGGTTTACCATCACAGTATCAGTCACTATGGCCCGGCAAGGATCGCCGTTGTGAAGCACGAGCTTCAGGTCGATCTGGGGCGGAAATGAGTGCCTGACCAACTGATTGAAATAGGCCTCCCAGCGAACCGTCCTGCACCCTCCGCCATAGGAAACGATGGCCCTGAGGCAAGTTTTGTCGATCGTAAGCTGTTCGAGTTGAAAAGGATCGCTCGCGATTTCGCCATAGGCCTTATCAGCAAGCTGCAAAGGCAGGCAACTGTTCGTTTCGGGCAATTTCGACTCATTGTTCACGGTGCTTGTGTTTTGGGTTTTACAGGCAGCAACGACCAGAATGATCATTGCCACGATGAAACTTATCCTGGGTTTTTTCATAGGTATTCATTAAAAATACACGAAGCTCCTCCACCAAGGGGAAGGGCTTCGTGCAAAGATAAGGCGTTTAAGGCAGTATACAGAAGGTTATAGCAGAATTTTACCACCGCAATACACGCAACTGCAATGCCTGTTATGGCTATTTAAATGCAGGAATTCCTGTAAGTTCATTGCCGGTAATGAGCAGATGCACATCATGTGTGCCTTCGTAGGTGATCACCGACTCCAGGTTCATCATATGTCGCATCATCGGAAAATCGTTGGTGATGCCCATGGCACCAAGCACCTGGCGCATATTGCGTGCGATATCCAGCGCAATTTCAACATTGTTGCGCTTGGCCATCGAAATCTGCGCAGCGGTAACCTTTCCTTCATTTTTCAGCACGCCCAGACGCCAGGCCAGCAGTTGTGCTTTGGTGATTTCGGTCAGGGCCTCAGCCAGTTTTTTCTGTTGCAGCTGGAAGGCTGCGATTGGTTTTCCGAATTGTTGCCTTTCGAGGGCATAGCGCAAGGCTGAATCATAGCAATCCATTGCTGCGCCGATCACGCCCCAGGCGATGCCATAACGGGCCGAATTGAGGCAGCTCAATGGACCTTTCAGGCCTTTTACATTTGGCAGCATATTTTCTTTGGGCACCTTCACATTGTCAAATACAAGTTCTCCGGTCACAGAAGCCCTCAAAGACCATTTACCATGGGTTTCAGGAGCCGTAAATCCCGGCATGCCTTTTTCAACAATAAGGCCGCGGACCACATTCTGCTCGTCTTTTGCCCACACAACGGCCACATCGGCAACCGTTGAATTGGTGATCCACATCTTGGCACCATTGAGCAGGTAATGGTCGCCCATATCCTTGAAACGGGTAACCATGCTGCCCGGATCAGATCCGTGGTTTGGCTCGGTAAGGCCAAAGCATCCGATCATTTCGCCGGTTGCGAGTTTGGGCAAATACTTCCTGCGCTGTTCCTCCGAACCAAAGGCATGAATGGGATACATTACGAGTGAAGTTTGCACAGATGCCATGGAACGCACTCCTGAATCACCCCTTTCCAACTCCTGCATAATCAAGCCATACGAAATATAGTCAAGACCAGAACCGCCATATTCGACAGGAATGAACGGCCCAAAAATGCCCAGTTCGCCCATCTCCCTGATCAGGTAATCAGGAAATTTTGCCCTTTCGTAATGGTCTTCGATAACGGGCTTTACTTTGCGGGTAACCCAATCGCGGATTGAACCGCGTACAATTTTTTGCTCTTCGCTAAATAGCTCATCCACCAGAAAATGATCGGGTGCGATGTAGGCTGCTGATGCTGACATAAATAAATGATATTATAGTGATTAACTTAAGTGTTCAGTGAAGCAAAAACAGTGTTTTCGAGAAAAAGGCAAATCTTCCACTTGTCCTTCGCGTTGCAAAAATCGGTCAGCGAAGGCAGGTTGGTCAGGAAAAAAGCCTGCAAATGTGCCATTTCCACGATAGTACTGGCCATGGTTCTGCTGTATGGATAGTCGGGCTTCACCTCCAAAATAACCCGGGCAATACTGGCACAAAGGTCTTTATAGGGTTTAAACAGCTTATCCTTATTGTCCTTGGTTACATGCTTTGTGAGGTAGGCCTTTGATCCTTCAGCAATGACAATCTGGTGCAACAGCGCCTTGTCGATGTGTTTAAAGGCCATATTGCTTTCGTCGCCTTCGACAAGAAAACTGATGATTTTTTTTAACTTCATTGCCGGATCACTCATGTTTTGCGTGTGAACCGAAACAAGGTATTCCAGCCAGCTCCAGTACCAGGCCACAATGTACAACAAAAGCCGGTGCTTGTTTTCAAAATACCTGTAAATACTGGCTTCTGTGGTTCCAACAGCTTCGGCAAGCTTTCTGAAGGTAAAGCCTTCGATTCCTGTTTCGAAGATCATCTGAATGCTGAACTGAATGATTTTACGTCCCAGGTCGGTATCTTCAGGATTCCTGACATACAGCTTTTCGTTCATGTCAATCTGAAAATAAAACTCCATGGGACGGTGCAATTAGCCCGACAAAATTAGTTCTTTTTTGATTAAATAATAGTTTTACTATTACAGGATTTAATTTTACTATTTTTGCCGGCGAATCAATGATACCAGGCAGTACAATTAATTCCATAACAAATTGAATAAGAACAATATCATCTTCACCGACAGTTCAAGGCTGTTGACAGAATCACTGGCTCAGGCCGGTGCCGATGTGTTTATCGGCTACCCCATCACGCCCGCCAACCTGATTTATCATTACGCATCGCAGCGTTTTCCGCAATTTATGGCAGCCCCTGATGAAATCACGGCATTGCAGTGGATGAGCGGTTTTGCTGCTGCAGGTCATATTCCTGTAACAGCTACCTCTTTTCCCGGTTATGCCCTGATGATTGAAAGCATCAATATGGCCTATATGATGGAATTGCCCATGGTGATTGTGCTTGTTCAGCGTTTGGGACCCGCTACCGGTACGGCCACAAGGGGTGCCCAGGGAGACATTGCCCTGCTTAGCGGAACGATATCAGGCGGCATGGCTATTCCGTCGTTCAGCATAAGTAACCCCCACGACTGTTGGGAACTTTCGGCCAAAGCCGTTGAAGTAGCCAGCAAATACCGCACACCGGTGGTCATTTTCACTTCGAAAGAAGAAGTGATGACCATGTTCAGCATCGACAAAACCGGGCTGGCCCCGGTGCACAGGGTTGAGCGGAAATTTTACTCCGGAGACGAAACCTATGTGCCATACAAGGCTGATGAGAAGCTTGTCTCAGCTTTCCTTCCGGTGTCTAGCAACAAACATCAGGTGCGGTTCACTGCGTCAACACACGACACCCAGGGCATCATCCAGAATACTGCCAAAGAAGCCATCGACAACTCAAAGCGGCTGCATTAC
This sequence comes from Bacteroidota bacterium, assembly GCA_018816765.1. Classification (GTDB taxonomy): domain Bacteria; phylum Bacteroidota; class Bacteroidia; order Bacteroidales; family F082; genus UBA6192. The sequence continues at coordinate 72,401 of JAHIUX010000087.1, read as the reverse complement.
AAGATCACCGAAAACCTTAGCGATTTCACTTATTTTGAATACGATAAGGAAGAAGGGGCCACCTCACTGCTTTTGTCATTTGGCATCACTTCCCAGGCTGCACGCGAGGCCGTTGAAAACCTTCGCTGTCAGGGTAAAAAAGTTTCCCTGCTGATTGCCAAGACCCTGCTCCCCGTTCCAACCGCCTATTACGACATCTGCAGCCGGTACAAACAGCTGTTTATCGCTGAGGAAAACCTCACCGGACAATACAGGCAACTCCTGTTTGGTTCGATGCCACCAGCGCACATCCATGGAATCAATGAATTTGGAAAAATGATCAGTCCGGCAACCATTATTAAAGCAGTTTTATCCCATGAATAGAGTATATTTACACGAAGGAGACCTACCGTTTTGTTTGGGTTGCGGCCATACACTGATCGCTGAAAACGTCGACAAAGCCTTACAAACACTAAACCTTGATCCACTGGATGTCATTCTGGTGACTGACATCGGCTGCCATGGCATCATCGACAAGAGTTTTAAAACACATACAGTGCATGGCCTGCATGGGCGCTCAGTTGCCCTTGCATCGGGTATTTCGCTCAGCCTGAACAACCCTGATAAAAAAATCATTGTGTTTATTGGCGACGGCGGAGCCACCATCGGGCTGCAACACCTGATTGACAGCGCTCACCGTAATTTCAATATGACCGTTGTGCTGCACAACAATATGCTCTATGGCATGACGGGTGGCCAGCCCAGTGAGCTGACACCGCTTGGTTTTAAAACACCTACCCTGCCTGAAGGAAGCACACAAAAGGGATTCGATATGTGTGAAGTTGTGGCTGCTGCCGGTGCTTCCTATGTTTGCAGGCTCATGGGTATCGGCAATATTGCCGACCAGCTTGCTGTTGCCCTGGGTAAAAAAGGATTTTCGCTTGTCGAGGTGATGGAATTATGCCCGAGTTATGCCGTAAAATCAAACCCCGGCATGAAACTGCGTCAGGTTGTTGAAGAAGCTGGCCTTGGCATCCGCGTGTATGCCGACCGCGATTATACCGGTTACGAAACAGAGGTCAAAACAGAAACTCCCTCACTGATCGACAAAGAAAAAGTAATTTCATGTGATTTCACTTCAGCACTGAAAAGCCCTGCGCGCATCATGATCTCCGGCTCAGCAGGCGAAGGAGTGCAGGCAGCGGCCGAGTTCTTCGCCAGGGCTGCCATCGCTTCAGGACTGAACGTCACTAAAAAAGGCAGCTATCCGGTGACCGTCGGCATTGGCTTTTCATCTTCGGATATCATCCTTTCGCCTGAGCATATCTTATACACTGGTTCACCCAGTCCTGATTATATGATCATTACTTCACAGGACGGGCTTGACCATTCTTTATCGACAATAAAGAATATGCAGGAGGGCTTCATTTTCCTTGATGAGTCGCTCCCGGTTCCCAACACAACAGTTCCGGTGATCCGGCTTGGTTTCAGAAAGCTGGCAGGAAACAAGAATGCAGCCATTTTCAGTCTATTGTACCTGGCAATTCACCAAAAACTCTTCCCGGCAGAGGCCATGTTGCAAATGCTGAGTCAGAGCAAACTCGCCGGAAAGGCCGACTGGAATGCGCTTGTAACCATGCTCCCATAGGCTGGTAAAGCGGTGCTCCCTGAAATCACTTTGCCAGACCCAACGGATCTGGCAAAGGAATGAATTACCTATCCCAGGCAAATGCCTACAAGCGCAGCATATTGATTGAATTTGCCGCATCCGTTTCGCGTCCGGTGGTGTAATCGAGGATAACGGCCCCTCCTGTCATCGAGCCTGCAGGCAGGTAGGAAAATGTCCATTTCGAACCATAACCGGAAAAGCTAAAGCTTAGCCCTCCACCATTGAGTGATTCGTTGGTGATCTGATAACCCCATGCAGTAACAGGCCAGTTGATGAGCAAATCGACCGGACTTACCAACCCGAGTTTTTCCTGATAGTCGATTGATGAGGCATCGAGTGTTGGCTCAGGCGCCACACCGAAGGAAGCTCCAGGGACTGCCGTTTGCGTGACCTCACTTAGTCCGAACTCAAAGTCGAGGATGTTGTGGGTTATTTTGTCGTATTTCACTACCATAAATGGTTTCCCACTCACCTTTAAGGCTCGTTCCTCCATGAAGTTATAGATATAATACGAATTTGGAATGGCTCCCTTATAGTATTCATAACCAAATGTTTCATTATTGGTTTCTGTCTTTTTATTACAGCCCGGGGCCAGGATTAATACGCAGAAAGCAAGCATACATGCTACAATTACCGATTGTTTCATTTTTATTGATTTTAACAGTTAATGGCGAAAAAGTTCATAAAGCGATTCCTGAGCTCAGTAAGGTCCAGGCGAATTGTTCAATACTATACCCTTAAGGGCATCAGATACCGCATGCCCAGGTGTTTCAGTATGAATCCGACCAAAGGAAGGCCCAGGATGCGTTCACGGTCTGCAATATTTGTGCCTGCCAGCCAAGTCCCAAGTTCAGCGGGCTTTGCACATAAGGTCATACTTTTGGCATCAAACAGGATTTTCTGATTTGAATCAAGGAATTCCGAACGGTTTTTTCTGGTCAGCTGTTTGGTGAAACTGCGTGCATTGAGGGCAGGCCTGAAGTAGGTAGTCAAGTGCCTGATATTCTGATTATGGACAAGCAAATGCCCACAAAAGTCGCAGATGGCAGCCCTGATATTCCAAAACTGTACAGCCTTAGGTTTTTCACTTAATGCACAGTGCGGACAGTGCAGCGAAACGGTTTCGCCGGTTTCAGTAAAGCTTGCATCGGTAAGCTCTTCCCTGAAGGCGGAAAATCCAAGCAAGATTTTCAGCATCCACAATTGCCCCATCACAAGCACAATGAAAACAAATATGAACAGGAAGTTGAGCCTTTCGTGAAAAAGCACTCCGTCATAAAGTCCATGAGCCAAAGCCGATAGGGCGAGTGCCAGCAATAATCCGGAGTAATTTCGATGGATTTTCACATGAATGATAAAGGCTGCCCCCATATAGCCTGAAAAAGCAATATGACCAATAACGGCTGTCAGGGAGCGCATGACAATGGTCAGTATGGCCTGGTCGTCCTTCAGGGCATAAAACACATTTTCGATCACCGCAAATCCAAGGGATATTGCTGTAATATAAATGATTCCATCGACGATTTCATTAAAATCCTTTCGGATGAAAAGATACACAAACATCAATGCCAACAGCTTTGAAGCCTCTTCGATAAGGCCAATTTTAAACACGGCATCAAGGAAGTTGTGCCTTACTTCGACAAAATCATACAGAAACAGGGAGATGGCTATGGCGGTGATGCCACCAAAGATGGCTACAGCAAGCAAGGTCAGCAAAGGTTCTTTTTCGTACATGTCGTAGCTCCTGATTTTCATCAGGTAAAGCACACCAATAAGGGCGGCAAAACCAATGATCATTGTCTGATCAGATGTCATCACTCATGATGTAAGGAATGGAAATGCCCGTGCGAATGCTCAAAGTCATAAAATAATGGCTAAAAGAGGAGCGAATAGGCAACAACAATGACCACAATCGCCAACAACGCCCAGATTGTTCTCCTGTCGGTGAAATTCAATGTCCAGCCCAGGGCGGGGTTCCTTTTGGGGACAATGATTCTGGCGTCATCCGGGTTGCTGTAAAATACACCGGCTTTCCAATTGTCAGGTTTCTTTTGGTGTAAGCCTTCGATTTCTTTCTCAGTATTGCTTTTCATCAGGTTTGTTATTACCCACAAAGTTAAATAAGTCAGTTGAGTATAGGCTGCAAGGAAAAAAAATATTTGTGTTAAACGATTGCTACCAGCCTCCATGTTTCACCCGTAATGATCACTTTGTGCTTTTTTCCTGATCCGGAAGCCTGAAGGGCTCCATTAGGAAACAGGGTCAATCGTTCAGTTTCAGCACACCATAGTTGGCCAAATGGTCCGAGATCCAGGTAACCGAATCTGCGATTGTTCCAAAGGAATTGCAGCTGAAGTCGTTCCCTGAATAATAAATCCTGTCGATCCAGTTATTTGTGTAATTCGCATCAGCATCCCTGAAACCCAGGCTATCAAAGGCATGAATTTCTCCGGTAATGTTAAAATCACCCATCATAATGACAGGGTCGCTCAGTTGCCCTAAATATTTCACCGTGTTCGAGACAGCCTGATCTGATGGTATGTAGTGCAATGAGATGGCATGCAAAACCTTGCCAGGCTGCAACTCAAGGCTGGCATCAAGGATACTTCGTTTTTCCCATTTACTGATAAATTCAACCTCTTTGTTATTAATTTCCAATATTTTATATTTGGTCAATATGGCATTTCCCCATTCTCCATGTACGGGATATATCCCGTATGGGTCATTGTAGCTATGGGTTCCATAGGCGTAGTTCATATCCATCTCCGTTGCAAGAAGCTCTATAAATAACTTCACAACGGCATTGTACCGGTTGCGCGGGACTTCCTGCAAGGCAATGATGTCAGGCTGCGCTTTTTTCAACAGGCGCGCAATCTCTTTCACCTGGGCTGTGTCGGCCCCAACGATTTCTTTGTTCCATGGGTCCTGGGCGGCCTTGAAGCCAAGCTGTATGTTAAAGGTGACGCAAGTAATGGTTGTGTCGCTAAATGATTGCTCATGCAGGTTTTTAAAATAGGAAGTTCTGCTGCGTGTATAATCAATATCCTCTTTGTTGCAGGCTGTTAACAGGAATGTCACCAGTAAGAAAACTGCTTTGAGTTTTATCAGTCCTTCAGAACATTTTGATCGCATCATACTTTATATCACTTGTTTATCTCCATAATGCTGGTTTTCATCAGCTTTTGTGCAAGGCTTTCGAGAAAGAGGTCATTTGTCCCGCAACAGCCGCCAAATACATTAAACGCATGCTGATCGTGCAATACCATCATCTCATCAATGATATGGCTGAAGTCATCCTGGTGGAGCACCGGACAATTGTTGAGTTCTTCGGGACTTAGCATTGAGGCGTTCGACTGAATTCCCCTTAACCGTCCCATGGCTGCCCGGCCTGTATTCTGATCGCTCAGCAGTGCCTGTAGCAGGTTTGACGGGTGGATGCAATTCGCCATATAGCAAACAGGTTTTGGGTTAGCTTTCGCGTCAATCCTTTCGATGGCATCAGCAATTGAAGTCCCGTCGAGCAGGTTTCCTGACTTCCTCACCATAAAGCTGACGATGTAGGGCAAATCCGTCTCTGCCATCGCCATGGCCATGCCTGTGGCTTCGTTGATTTCGGGCATGATGCCGGCAAACAGGAAATCGATGTTGTGCATTGACAAGGCCAAGGCCTGCTTGCGGTGAAACCGATAGGCTTCTTCAACATCCATTACCTTTTGACCACTATAGGCATCTCCCCTGCATCCCATCAGACCACCCAGAAAAATCTGTTCTGCATAGTCTCCATAGCTTTGCTTTATTTTGTTGAGCGAGGCTACAGTATCTGCCGAAATATCCTTGTCACTATAGGCTGATTTCCCCACTGAAACTGCATTTACCTTGCGTGTTGGTGTCATGACAAGTATTGGCAGCATGTATTTTTTTCCGATGTCCAGGTATTGGCGATAAAGCAATTCGAGCACCTGCGGATGGCTGTAAATCAATCCGGCATGGTTCACGTGCGGATCTGTCTTAATACCAAATTCAGCCTTTATACGCTCAACGAAAGCACCCTCTGTGAGGATCACTTTTGACTCTTTAAAAACTGCTTTAAATGACATCTTGTATAAATTATCGACTTTAATAATGACCCTTTTAGTCTGCTAATCAGGGCAAACAGATATTTACGGCGATTGCAAACACAGCGTAAAGTTATTCATTTAGCCCTTTGCAAGGAGCACAGTGGGCATCCTGATACTGTTTTTCTGTCATGCAGGATGCTAAGACCATATCCGATTAAAAATTCGCTTGCTTTTTGGAAGCCTTTTTCAGCTTAGAAAGCTTTAAAACCGGTACCTTTGAAACAGGAATGAATCTGGATAAAATTCAATTTAACAGAACAAATGACGGCATATAGTTGTTTCAGGAAAAAAGCCGAACTATGAAAATGAAATTATTGTTCCTGCTCGCAGCTGCTTTATGCATGAATACAGGCCGGGCACAAATAAACCTTATAGGTGCAGCCGTAAACCAGGAATCAGGCAAAATTGACCTGGTGAAATGGCAGGCACTGGAACCCGGAAGCATTGAGGTCTTCCCTACTGCGCTGGATGGCTATTTGTTAACCACTTCTGCCTTTAATGCCTACAACAGCCATTATTACCTCAACGGCATCATTGATCAGTCGAATACCTTGCTTGGGTTTGACAGCCAGACAAATACACTTTCTTACAATGCCTTTTCGGCCTTCTCAAACATCAGTGAAATCGACATGAGCACAGGACTAATTTACACGCTCACTTCTGATACTGAAGGATTTATCTACGTTGAGGAGTTTAATATTGAAGCTGGAACCGATACCATTATTGGCGCCATTTCAGAGCCAGGACTTATGGGTTTGGTCGTCGACGCCATCGGCTTTAATTCAAACGATGGTGTGTTGTATTATGTCGGGCCCGACGGTAACAGTAATTATTGCCTGTTTGCCATCGCGGTCAGAAGCGAAGTGTTCTTATTTGAGAAAACCATCCTGAACCTTCCTTCTCCCTTCGGCAACATCACCAGTGTGCAATACGACAATGTGAGCAATACTATTTTTGCCATGAATGCCACTTTCGATGAGATGGGCAACTACACAGGCAATTATATCGTTGATATCGACGGACTCAGCGGCGAGGTCAGCAACAGGGGCTTGCTTGCAGGCTTTCCCTATTACCTTGCCGGCTCATCGTCCTATGATCAAAATACCGGCAATATGATGGTAGTGGCTTTCGATACTGCTTTCATTCAGCAAATGATTGTCTTCAGCACCCGGACAAATTCATTTGTTACCGGCTTTGTGCCCGACAATGTTTCAGAAATAGTTTGCGACAATGCCCGCTTTGCACAAAACACCTATATCACAGGAACGGCAAAGACTGCCGCAGATCAATCACTGAGCATCTATCCAAATCCTGCACACAATGCTTTTTGGCTTAGCCTTTATTCCGCTGAAGATGGCCCTCTGCACCTCAGCATCATTGATGCCGGTGGAAGATGCGTTCATAACGAACACCTAAACGGGCAGCAGCGTTACAGCATTGATGTCAGCGGACTTCAGCCAGGCTTTTACCTGGTGAATATGGTAAGTCAACAAAAAACCCTTAGCAGCAAACTGATCATTAAGTAGCGTTCAAACAGCGTTTAGCAGAATAATTTTCAAAGCGTAAGTTTGATACTTTTTGTTTCAAATGGCTTGAAATCCAGCTGTGTTAATGGCTTGCTGATTGCTTTCTCAAGGATATTGACCTCAAGCACCGATTTCAGTTTTATTTTTGTCAGCTCAGTCACCTTGATGCTGGTTGCGATGCCCGAAAGTTCACGGATCATCAAAACAACGCCATCACCATCCCTTGCAGGTATTGCCTGTACAAGCAATAAATTATCAGGCTTGACGGTCAGAAATCCCTGATCAACAAGTCGGGGCTCATCAGTTCCCGAAGCTGGCATCAATATGCGCGCCAACATGGGCATTGCCTCGCCCCAACCAAACCTGGTTGCAGCTACATCGGAACAATCAGCAGCTGAAGTGAGGCTGTAGGTCCACCGCAACTCACCTTCCTGGCTGGCCTTGAAGTTAGTGACCCAGTAGTTGTTGAGCACCCATGAGAAAATATGGTTTGATTTGGGCTTGAGCCTGTAATAATAATGACCGGTGTTTATATCGCCAAATTGTACTAATGGAACCTCATTGCTGGTAAAAATGATTTGTGCCTGTTTGTTTCTTACAACAGCAAAATGCTGTATGGCGTTCCAGTCGGAGGAGCTTCCTTCGAGCTGGTTGTCGCCAGGCCTCACCACACCACCCTGTACCTCGAATGCCAGTTTACCCTCATCAAGTCTAAATGGAAAAGCCACATAAAGTGCTTCCGCATCAGTCACTTCGCGTTTGATCATGCTGTACAGGAGTTCGATTTTCTTCGACTTGTGGTACAGCCTGATTTCAATGTTGATTCCCTTTTCATCGGCGCAAGCCGGCAGCGCACCATGCAGAAACATGCTGCTGTAGACAAGGCCCTGCTGCAGCCGCCGGATGGTCAGGTTTCGCATGGTTTCCCGTGATCCTTTCAAGGGCACATAAACCGTATCCCTGTTGGTGTTGGTCAGGCGTTCGAGCTCATGCCGGTTGTTGAGTCTCTCATAAACCAGTTGTCCCAGGCTCAGTGTGTCAGCCTGATCGACAAGATCGCGCTGAAGTTCTTTATCGAAAATATGGGTAATTAAGCCTTTTGATACATCCACGGTCAGGCGGTAATACTGGTTTTCGAGCAATTGCTGCTCATTGCTTAAGGGTTCTGCAGGCGTTTTGCCAATATTCACCATCAGCGTTTTATAGCCCATTGCCGGAATACTGTCGACCCAAAGGCCATAGTATATTCCTTCCTGCCGGCGCTCATACCGCACGCAGGCCACCTCCTTGCCATTGGCATCGGTAACCGTAAAAGGCACCCCTTCTGGCACTGCCTCAAAACGCAGAAACAACTGCACCATTCCCGAACGTTGCCAGTTTAATGTGTTGAATACCGCAATAACAGGTTTGTTGCCGCTCACCAGGCCCGGCTCAATAAATGCCATGGTTTTTTCGGCAAGTGCCTGCGTCCGTTTACTTGCCTCCCATGCGTAAGCCGACTTCATTGACCACTGATCGATAGAATTTTGTGTCAGGGGATCAGTGACGCTTTCGGCCGAGCCGTAGGTATGCTCATCATAAAACAGCAGCTTGTCATAGATTTCTTCCGAATCGCTCCGATAATTTAGGGGCATTTCCAATCCACTCATTTTAACCATAGACAGTATGGCATTGATGGCCGTGATCTCATACTGGGTTTTCCGGACAAGGGCAGTTTCGTTGGCAGCAGAGGCAACTCCATCTGACCACCAGTCGGGCCAGGCTACCTGAAGCTCGTCGAGCGCTTTAGCATGGTTTTTTTCAAGATACTCCGGAAACTCACTTGCAACAGCCGAGCGCAGGCGGGGCCAGGCATATTTTTCGTTCCAGTCCCTGATCAGCTCGCATGCTTTGGCCGATGGCGGCGCATTGTCGGTGATGTAACCCGAATATTGCAGTGCCACCCTGTTAAAAGAATATCCATTCTCCTCGAGCATAGTCAGGTAACGCGACAACTTTGTTCTGATCACATCGGCCTGTCCGCTTGTCAGACCCAGTTCGTTTGCGTGCTGATAGTGCTCGCCGCGGTAGGCCAGTATCCTGTTGCCTGAGGGTGAAAGCCACCAGAAAGCAGTTGGTTTGTCGAATGGTTTCTGTGCGCGGTGGGCATGCAGACCCATATTGAGGTATTTCACCCCACAGCTGTTAAAATAGTCGACCAGGCACCATCCGATGCCATTCACATCGTTTTGCATGGCTGTCACAGGCTTTATCCCATAATTATCCAGTTCAGCCAGATAAGCCGTTTGTGCAGCAAGCGCTTGTTCATCAACTATTTCACTATAATTCAGAAACATGGCCGTGACTTCAATCCTGCCTTCGGCAATGCGCCTGAGCAAGCGCGCTGTCTGGGCCTTTGGCCGGCACCTGAGGTATTCCCTCACCGACCATGAAGTTTCACAGGTCCAGCGAAATTTAGCCTCATCAGGAAAGTGGTCGGTCAGGTCGCAAAAATCTAGGGCATCGTCGATATACCGCAGGTGTTCGGGCAGAATCTCCGTTTGAGGGCGGGTGTAGCCAATGTCGGTATGCGTGTGCTGAACAAGGTATATTTCCCATTCCCTGACAGGTTTCATGGTGAAGCCGCGTACAATGGGTTCCTTATCACCTACCCTGATTTGTGCTTCATAAGTTGTTGGCTCCTTAACCATGGGCACATTCATTTCCAGTTTATTAAAACCGGACTTAAGCCTTGTTTGGGCGCTGATTTCACCAATTCGCACTTCTGCATCTGTTTCCGGGCCGATATGGATAAAATCAATGCTCACAGCGTGCAGCAGGCGGTCCTTATCTTTCACCACAACCATATGCTGATAGATGTCAACCGATTCTTCCACCCGGGTTTTATAAGTCATCAACCAGGCATTGTTGTTGGCGGTTTGTGTGGAAACAGTGATCAGGTTTGGTTGGCCTTTATGCAGCAAGTCGATGGGCAGCCTCAGTATTGCAAAACCCATTTGGTCAGCATATTTATCAAGCATCGTCACATCCAGGCACAGCTCAGCTCCTTCGCGTCCTGCAACGATGCGCCTGCCCTTTTCGCTTATCGTTGAGCTACTGAAATCAATGATTGGGATATCGTTAACACATAATTGAAACTGTACCGGATCAGCGGTAACATCCATGGCAAATAGCCAGATGAAGGTGGCTTCCGAGGCCTGGTATGAAAGCGGAACAATTTCCGTTTTCCAGCTGATGGGTTCAAAACTTTCCTGCCCACGTAGCAAAAGCGACAGACTGGCATCGCTGAAAGGTGAGTGGTAGGTGAAACGTGTACCGCTGACAGCTTCAGTGTATCCCTGAAAGTAGGTTGAAGTGTCAGGTTGTGCACGAAGCGACCCGACAAGCAGCGAAAAGGTAAGTAAGGTCAGTAGCGTATGTTTATGCATGCCTTTGTTATTGCTGAATTGCTGACCAAATATATGCATTTTGGAAACTGCCGGCATGATTGAAACCAGACTAACGTTTTTGGCCTCCGTGATGTATGCCGTTACCAAAGGCGCTGAAGGAAAATGAGTAAAACCGATGCAATCACCCGACACCTATCGGTCATGTTTCATAATCGATGAGTCGTCTTTCGGCACGGGCTTCCAGAATAAAGGGCATGATGGCCTGGTGATCGGGATGAAGCTGATATGCTTCCAGGTCGGCTTTGGTGGCAAACTCACTGTATAACACAATGTCGCTGCTGTTTTCAGTTTTCGAAAAGTCGATTCCAACTTCTATGTGCAGCATTCCCGGAATTTTTCCCGATAAGGCTTCAATTTTTTCCTTGATAATCCTTGCGTTTTGCATTCCGGTATTTCCGTGGGCGGTTTCTTTAAGCCTCCAACAAACGATGTGTTTAATCATGGTATTTCGTATTGTTTCTTTCAAGCCTTATTTAATCAACCGGTCACCCAGCCTGTTCACTTTATACAGGACAGATTTATCTGTTTTGAAGGCAACGGGCAATTTCAAGGCAATGGTATCGGGCATAATGATATAAGCAACAGAAGGATAGGTATTGGCAATGGCCAGAATTTCAGTCTCAGTCAGTTGAACATAGTTCTGCTTAAACTGGTTCACCTTGCTGAATTCCTGTCCCCGGTTCAGCAGGACTAAACGCCTGTGCCATTCCATAATGTCGGTATTGTTTTGGGGTGAATGTTTCCAGCTCACAAACAAAGGCCGCTCGTAATTGATGTAAAAGAAGTCATCATCGGGTTGGGTGATGATTTCAGCCGACTTCGAAACATTTGCCTTTACCCAGGTTTCCAGCGCAACATCGCCGGAGGTCCTTGCCTTGATCTGCCCAGCTGAGGTGCTGAAATCAGTGATAAAGGTGCGTGCAAAAGGGATCAGGATGATCACTGAAACAACCATAACTGCAAGCTGTAGTTGTTTTTTCCTTTTCCGGATAAACGAAGCCTGTGTTTCGCTGAGAAAGGCAACCAGCAGCAACAAGCTCATCAAGGGCAGCATGATGTCGCCAAACCGAAAAAAATAATATTTGAAATAATGGCCTGAACTATGAAAGAAGAAAACACCTATTCCTACCAGACTGATAATGAACGAGAAAAGCGCATATGATGCAATCAACCTGATGGTTTGCTTCTTCGATTTCAGGAAGAACAGGAGGTTTAGACCAGCAAAGACACCCAGTTTGATCCACTTTTCCACATTGAATGCAGCCGGAAGTGTGTGGTGAGGGACCCTGATGTTCACATAAAAATCCCAACCCAGTTGCGAAGAACCACCTTCACTAAACAAGAGTTCGTTGGCAATTGAAAAAATACCGACTGCAGCAGTACTCAGAAACAAAGGCAGTGTCCGGAAAAATTTCACGTAAAAGTCTTTCGCTTCGCGTTGATACACATACAGGACCGGTAGCAGGCAGAAGAGGCTGTAAATTCCGACCAATAAGTGGAACGACAAGGCCAGGCCGGCAAAGGCCTGCCCTGCCCAGAGTTGTTTCTTCAGAAATGCGGTCAGGGCCAACAGGGCAAAGCCGTAGGCAAAAACCTTCGTTTCAAGACCACCGACCATCCATTCGCCGGCCCCGCTGCCATTGCGGAAAAACATAAAAAAAAGGATTAACGCAAAAAAATACAAAAACCCGTCTGAGTAGGTTCTGAGTGAATTAATCAAGCCCAGAAGCGGCACTGCAATCAACAAATAAGTTACCAGCCTTCCGCCACTAATTGTTTCGATGATACCAAAAGTCTCAGCAAAATACCCAACGGGATAGCTGAAAAAATAGCGGTACGGCATAGTGAGGTTCAGATACCAGTCGTGGGTCAACCATTGGTCATTAAATACAGCCCTGGCATAGGGAACAACATCCATCTCATTGTAGCTGATCCTGAAATCAAACATGAACAGCACAATAATCAGCAGCAACAAACAGAATTCCAGGATCATTCTGGAGTTGCCTTTTCTAGAATACTGAATTATCGAACGTAAAAGCATTCTTTGCTACCCGGTCAATTGTGATTTAGCCTGCCATTCAGGGCATGCCTGATATGTTGACAAAAATAAGCTTATTAAGACTAGCGGTCAAAATCTATTGTATTGCCGTTTGTTCTGTCTGCCATGCCGGCCAGCATGATCTGAACCACCATTTATGCAGGTTTGTTGATCACGCGCCAGTACAATTCGATAACTTCAGCAACCTCAAGGAACTTTTCAAAGTCAACCGGCTTGACGATATAGGAGTTTGCACCCAGCTGATACGCCCGCTGCAGGTCGTTCGACTCAGAAGATGTGGTCAGAATCACAACCGGAATTGTCTTAAATTCAGGATGTGACTTGATCTTCTCCAACACTTCAAGGCCGTTCACCTTAGGCATGCTCAGGTCGAGGAGGATCACGACAGGTGTTTGCTCACCCTGCTCCCATTTTTCAACAAACCTCAGCGCTTCTTCACCATCGCGGGCCACCTGAATTGGGTTTGTCAGCTTTTTGCGGTTGAATGCGCGAAGTGTAAGCTCCAGGTCAATGGGGTTATCTTCGACAACCAGGATTGGCAGATTTGAATTATCAGTTCCCATTATATTGATGTTTAGGTATTTCGAGATAAAAAACTGAACCTTCGCCTGGTGCACTTTCAGCCCAGACCTTACCATTCATTCGTTGCATGGCTTTGCTCACCATGGCCAGCCCTATGCCTGTACCCGGGAAGTCCTCTGCCCTTTCAAGGCGCTGGAAGATTTCAAAGATACGTTGGTGGTATTTCATATTGAATCCGATGCCATTATCGGCCACACTGATAACCCACGATTGCTCATTGTCGGTGACTACAACCTTTACCCGCGGATTAGGCCTGTTTTTTGTGAACTTAATGGCGTTTTCAATCACGTTGCGCAATGCAATGGTAATTGCCCTGCTGTCAGCAGCCAGCACGATTTCTCCACTGTCTGTTTCGAAAATAAATTGATGCGCATCGAGCTCAGCTTTATTCAAAGTGACTATGGTATCGATTACTTCAGAGATTCTGATGGCTTCAATGCGTAAAGGACTTCTTTCGAGTCGCGAATAGTTCAGCAGGTCATCGATAAGTTGGTTCATTAAGGTAGTCGAACTCCTGATGGTTTTGATAAATGACTGGGCTTCCTCATTCATTGCAGGTCCATAAATATCCTGCAACAGCCTGCTGAAACCATCAATTCCGCGCAAAGGAGCTTTCAGGTCGTGTGAAACGGAATAGGTAAATGTTTCTAGCTCCTTATTAACGGCTTCGAGCTGGGCAGTCCGCTCTTTTACCCGAATTTCCAATGTTTCATTCAATTTAATAATCTCTGCCTTTGACATTTTCTGATCTTCAATGGCGCTTAAAAGCGCGTTTCGTGATTTATCTGCCAAAAGTAGTAAGCGTTTTGATTCAACCAATGCAATTTTTTCTGCTTCCATTGCCTTTCTCTTGTCATTTTCGCGAGTCTGAATTTGCTCAATCATCAAATTGAAATCATGGTACAACTGTCCGATTTCATCTTTTCCTACGTAACCGGTTGCAGGCATATTACTGGTTGTTATAGTATTATGTTTCACTTGATTGGATAGCCTTATAATAGGGTCTGATATTCCTTTCTGAAAATAAAATGACAGGGCAAATATGATCAGAACCATCAATAAGGTAAGTATTACAGCGATTAGCCCCTGCTTTAGCATAATTGATTTCCAATCAATTTCAGAACGAAGATAAATATACCCTTCAAGCCCCCTTTTTGATTGTACTTTTTCAATGACATGTAAAAAGTTTCCTTCTAACTTAAATATTTCCGTTATTAGATTGGCTGGCATTTCTATTCTCTCGCCAGGTTTTCGGTGATATTCAGCAAATACCAAACCGCTTGAATTGTAAAGAATACCATCTGTAATTGAATTAATTTCAGCTAGCTTTAAAAGAACGTCCTTCGCATTTTCAGGATAATTAAATTCAAGCGGCAAACTGCAATATTCACTGATCAGTCGGGCGTGCATCTGCGAATCTGCTATCATCCCTATTTTTGTTTTGTTAATTTCATATAAATAATTAATCAGGTTGCCCGTAAAAGTTGACACTGTCCCGATTACAACAACGATCAGAATAATTTTATTTCTTAACCGAATATCTCTTAATGGATTCATAATCAGGGTTTTTTAATGATTTTCCCGATCGTTAATAATTGCAAATCAGGCTTTAATCCAGAGCTTTTAAGAGCATTCAAGTCAATTTCAAAATGAATGGTTTTATCTGGGTCCAAATAGAAATTGAAATGAATTCCCTTTTCGGAAAATTCAGGTGTATCAGCAATCAACATGGTGTTTTTACCTTCAAAATACTTGACAATTTCATCCAGGTTGTTTCTTTCCGACTGACTAACAAACATAATCTCACAAGTTTTAGCCTCATTGTAATTCCGGATGTAACTGATTTTTATTGGTTTGTTTTTTATTTGGGTACTCGATGCCAACTTTTCAAGCTCGCCCTTAAATGGGCTTTTACCCAGAATGGCTATCTCGAAAACATCGGAACTTGCAGTAGAATCCCACTCTGTATATTGGGCAATTTTGGTTATAAGCGATGCTTTAACAAAATATTCTACCGATTGCGCTTCTGTCCGAAATGGAATTGCAAGAAAAAGTAAGGGAATGAAAACCAACCTTACCATTTCTCCTTTCATTTTCATGAATCCAGTATGTTTGTTCGTTGTTTTCATGGATTCTAAAAAGAAAGGGTTAGGGTATAAATGAATCTGCGCCCAAATCCGGTAGTTGCCTGACTGTTGATATTGTCGGTTTGCCTTATATATTCAGGAATGAGCATTTGTGAATTTGTAATGTTTTTTGCACTCAGCGTATGTCTGAAAAAAACTTTTTTAGACTCAAGTTCATGTTTGAATCCGATGTGCGTATCGAGCATGAATTGCCCTTTTATCGGTTGATTCAATTTTGGATTGCCCAGCACCGAAGATACCGCGTACCCATTGGCAGAAACAAAAAAGCGGCCAAACGCTTTATTTACCCCTGCTTTAAAGGTATGATCGGGAACATGCTGATAGTTTGTTTTCGCTTTTTGCCCCAATCCTTCCATGAAGTTATAATTAAAGAACGCGTTAAACAATTTGGTGTTTTGGTATTTGGCTTCAAATTCGAAACCAAAACCTTCGAATGTCGAAAGATTATGATATTCGGAAGGCGGTCCGGCAGGAGGGGTGAGGCGATGGATTAAATGGTCGAGTTTGTGGTAGTAGCCCAGCACTTGAACAAACAGGTTTCCTTTGCCATGCACGTAAGCAAGTTCAATCGAATTTGCTTTTTCGGGTTTCAGATTGATGTTTCCAATAACAGTTGGATGGTCGAAGTACAATTCGAGCATGGTCGGCGCCCTGAACGATTGGCCGAGTATAAGTTTTACAGAGTTATATTCTGAAAGTGGTGCAATTGCCGATATCCGCCCTGAAAAGTTATTGCCCGAAAAAGAGTTATTGGTGAAACGAATGCCCCCCAGGACATTGACTTTTTTTGTTTTTAGATGAAGCTGTGCAAAACTGGACATTTCAGTAATATTTCGGGCATTTTTCAGGTTTTCTTTCAGTATTTTATCATGAATAAGGTCAATCGATACATGCTGTCCGTTCATTCGTTGCTCGGCATCGAGCCCAAATTCGATATCGAACAATTCGTTTACAGCGTAATTTAGCAATGCAGTACCTACAAGCCGCTCGCCTTTGAGCATCAATGCAATAGACTCATCCTCATTTGACGCGTAATCACGTTTAAAGTAGTCGTAGGCCAAACTGGCCAATAGGTTCATTTTTTCAGTCAAAGGCTTGCGATACTTCAGTGCCAACAAGGTTCCCCTATCGGTCATTGGTTTGCCAGCACCCGAAATGAATGAAGGGTTTATACCTAGAAATGTATGTTGATATTCATAATTGTTGAGCAAAAGGGTAAAAGCTTTGTGAGAGGTTAATACATTAAAATTGGTCGATTTAATCTGACCCTGGTAGTTGATCACTGAATCGCCCAAATATACATCCTGCCGTTTGCCGGTCAATTCATACGGCTTCTGAATTTCGTAGCTTGTATTTCCGGAAATGAATAACTTGAAATCTTTTTTTGACAAAGTAGCATTTGCCCCTGAAGCACCAAAACGCCTGTATCCTGCTCCCAACCTTACATTTACATCACCACTTTTTCCTTTTCGGAGAATAATGTTTACAACACCCAGGTAGGCATTGCCGCCATAAAGAACAGAGGCCGGGCCTTTTAGAACTTCAATACGTTCAATATCATTGACATCCAAACGGTCGAGATTGGTATTTCCGTAGATGGGCTGATAGGTTGGAACATTCTCAATCATTATAAGGATTTTATTGGCATAATAATTTTGTAGTATACCCCGTGATGTTGCCACATTGTCGTCGTTGTTTGTTTGATAGATATCAATTCCAACAGCAGTTCGCAGCATTTCAGCCACACTTATGAAATTATACTGGTTTAGCATTTCACGGCCGATAACGGTTACCGACGATGGGGTATGGAAAACATCTTCACTTTTGGTTGTTGAAACACTGACCTTTATTTTTATTAAATCTTCAAACGATAATTCCATCAAATTCGCAGGAGAGAGGTAAATTTGGTATGAATCGGTACCGTTAGCCCTGATCTCAAGAATCTCCATTCCATCGAATTCAGCAAATCCTGGATTTTTCAGCGTATCGGGTACAATCAGATTGAATTCACCCTCCTTATTGCTGTTCGCCCAAATACCTGTTCCTTTTATTTCAATCTTTATCCCGGGCAACGCTTCTCCATTTATCGCATTAATCAGTTTCCCGCTAATAGTTCTGTTTTGCGCCAATGAATTTGATAATCCAAGCAGCAAAAGAATGCAAACGAATGCCGTTGTTTTCCACATTTGATTTTTCATCCTTATCCAGTTTATTTAAGGTTCAAAAGGACTTACCTCCGGTTGAGCATTGTCTGAAACAGACTTCGCAGAATCATATTTTGAAGCATAACCATCTTTTTCAAGCAATTGATTTACTTCATGTTTAAGTTCAAGTATTCGTTCTTCACGGTCGAGCATGGCTTCGTACCAACGGTGCAATTCATTCAATTGTTGGTTGATCTCTTCTTCGGCCAGTTTTTTTTGTGTTATATCGGTGTTAAAACCATACCATGTAATACTGCCATCGGGCAATTTTTCAGGGGTAGATTTTGAATAAATCCACTGTATATCCCTGCCTGGAATTTGCACCCTGAACTCGCAGGTAAAATAGGTTAAATGTTCGGCTGAATATTCAATATCTTTTATAACCCGTTCAGCATCTTCGGGGTAAATTACGCGTCCGATAGGTGTAAAATCATCAATAACTTCTTCTGGTGTACAACCAAAAATATTCCGGATTCCTTCTGATGCAACAGGTACGCAATATGTTCCATCGGGTTTCCGGGTAAATTGAAAAATCAAATCGGGAACATTGGACGAAAGTTTTTTGAATTCCTGGTCTTTTTCGCGAATTTTTTGATCGATTCTTTTTTGTTCAGTAATATCAAAGTTGACTCCTACCATCCGAATCGGTTCACCTTTTAAGTTTCTGAATACTTCGCCTTTTGCTTTACAATGCCGAATGGTCCCATCGGGCCAAATTATACGAAATTCAGTATCATATTCCTTTTCTCCCCTTAATGCCAATTCGGTTTGTTCTTTACCATGCACTTTGTCATCGGGGTGAAGTCCATTTATCCAAGCTTCGTATGCACCTGAAAATTCTTCCTTTTTTATACCGTACAATAAATACATCTGGTCATCCCAAAACAGTTGATTTTTCTCAATGTCCCAGTCCCAGATACCCACTTTCGATGCCTTTGTTGCTGTTGATATGCGTTCGTTGAGCTTGCGAATTTCTTCTTCGGCCTGTTTGCGGTCGGTAATGTCGCGGACCATCCCCAGGGGTTTGCCATCGGGAAGGCTGGCGACGATCACTTCCGCCGTGAAGCGCGAACCATCCTTACGCCGCAGTTCCCACTCCCGATTGAAGTTGTTTCCGGTTTGAGACGCGCGGATTGCCGGATCGATGTGCCGGATCTCTGAAGGGATCACAATGTCTTTTGCATTCATAGAAACAAACTCATCGTAGGAGTATCCAAGCATCCGGCACATGGCCAGATTTGCGTCGAGATAGCGTCCTTCGAGATCAGAGACAACAATGCCAACAGGTGCACTGTTGAAGAGCATCCGGTAGCGCGCCTCGCTTTCCTGCAGTTCAGTCTCAGCACGTTTACGGTCGGTAATATCAATAATAAAACCGCGGACCAAAATCCCTTCGCCTTTGTCATTTCGTTTGACTACCTCGCCAATTACATTGAGCCAGTGAACCGACAGATCAGGATAGATTACCCTGAAGTCGAACCTGTACTTGTCGGGGCCACCCGCCGCAACCGATTTTCGAATTGTCGAATTGCTTAATTCGCGGTCGTCTGGATGGGTAGCATTCAGGAATGTTTCGAAAGCCCATTTTTCCTGAACCGGGATCCCGTACAGACTGTCGTGGTTTTTCGAGCGCGACATGCTGTTGGTCGTAAAATCAAATTCCCAGGCAGCCACATTGGCCAGTTCCGCCGAAAGACGCAGGAGTTGTTCACTTTCGTTTAACTCTTTTTGGGTTTGTTTGATGTCATCAATATCGGTGCAGGTACCAAACCATTTCAGGATTTCGCCCTGTTCACTGATTTGTGGGATTCCGCGAACCAGCCACCAGCGGTATTCGCCATCAGCACGGCGCAGGCGGGCTTCGATTGAGTAAATTCCGTTGTTGTTCACCGCATTCTGCCAGGCATCCCAGGCGCGTTGCTGGTCGTCGGGATGGAAAGGCTTGTTCCAGCCATGTCCATAGCTTTCTTCCAGGCTTAAACCAGTGTAGTCGACCCATTGCTGGTTAAAATAAATATTCCAGCCATCGGCACGCGTGACCCACACAATTTGCGGCATGGATTCGGCAAGGGTGCGGAATTCATTTTCGCTTTTCCGCAGCGCTTCTTCAGTTAGCTGCTGATCTTCAAGGATTCCGAGAAGGGCGCGGCGCGACTTTTCAGCCAGCTCCAGTTGTTCGAGGTTATTTCTTTCTGAAATCTTAAATTTTTCGACAGATTCCTGCTCAGCAGTCCAACTACGCCTGAGTTTGGCCAGATTTATGTGGGTGGCAACCCGTGCCATAAGCTCCCGTGCGGTGAATGGCTTGACGAGGTAATCGTCGGCCCCCGATTCGAGTCCTCCAACCGCCGCTTCCTCACCAGCCCTTGCCGACAAAAAGATGACCGGAATTTGCCTGGTTGATTCCGTCGCACGAAGTTCGCGCAACAATTCAAAACCGTCCATCACAGGCATCATCACATCAGTCAATACTAGGTCGGGTAATGTTTCCCTGGTCAAAGCCAGCGCTTCTGCACCATCCGAAACAGCAATAACTTCATAAACTTCACCAAGCAGGTGGCTCACATAGTCGCGCATATCGGCATTGTCGTCGGCCCACACTATGCGTGCCCGATTTTGCGCACTTAATGTTACCGGCCTACTTAATTCAATAGCAGAACCGGTTTTTGTGATCAGCCTTGTTGCTTCGTCAGCAAAAGTCTTCGGTAATTTTGTATATGAAACAGCAGCTGATTCTTCAGTAGTTTGGCCTTCAGGCAAATGTGCACGGCCTGTTTTCGCCGTAATCCTGAAGGTGCTGCCCATTCCGGGTTCACTTTCCACCTCAACGCTGCCACCATGAAGCTGAGCCAGTTCTTTAACCAGCGCCAGCCCAATCCCGGTTCCCTCAACTGTGCGCGACCGCGATCCTTTTACCCGGTGAAAACGCTCGAACAAATGGGATAGCTCTTCTTTCGGTATACCAACTCCTGAATCCTGAACTGTAAGTTCGACCTGATCTGTTTTCCAGTTGAGCGAAATCCGGATTTGGCCTGTAAAAGTATGTTTGAAAGCGTTTGACAGTAAATTAAGGACGATTTTCTCCCACATTTCGCGGTCGATATAAACCATTTCGGGCAGGGCAGGGCAATCAACCAAAAATTCAATTCCCGCTTTTTCTGTAGCTGGCTGGAACATGCTGGCCAGTTCCGTAGTGAACAGCCCCAAATCTGTGGGTTGATAGTGTGCATTAATTCTTCCGGCTTCGATGAGTGAGTAATCGAGCAAGGTATTGACCAGTTTCAGCAGACGCAATGAGTTGCGATGGGCAGTTGCCAAACGTTCGCGTCGCGATTCAGACAAAGGTTCATGGCTGTCGGCCAGTTCGTCTTCAAGTGGCCCTAGCATCAATGTAAGCGGAGTACGGAATTCGTGGCTGATGTTCGAAAAGAAAATGGTTTTTGCCCGGTCGAGCTCGGCCAGCGCCTCAATCCGGCGCTTCTCCGCTTCGATGGACAAAGCGCTGGAAACCACATTCCCGATGGTGGAAGCCAGCAATTCATGAAACGACCGGTAGTCTTCATTTTCCGGCAAACGCGGGCTTATTCCCAGAATCATGATCACCGAAATATCGCTGTGTCCGTGTATGGTAAGTGGCAGGAGCCGGGCTTGTTTTACCGGTTCAGGATAAGGTTCACATACCATATTTTGGATACGGACTGCTAAATCGTCAATAAGTATTGCGGATCCGCTTTCCTGAACCTGTGCCAGCGGCCACAAGGATTTACCCTGCGAAATATCAATTTCAGAGGGACAGGCAGCAAATCCTGAATCCAATCCCACCTTGCCAACAAGCCGTGCATTTCGCGCGTCAGTACCGATTTGATAAAATAGTGCGAAAGGTACATCAAACATAGCATCAGCCAGGATTTGTACCGTTTGGTCAATAGCTTCCTGAAACGACTTGGCTACAAGGCCGATTGCGGTCAGATCGCGAAGTGTTTTGCTCCGCCTCTGGCTCAGCATTTTTGAAGTAGTTTCGTTTACCGGATGAAAAAGGCCTGCAACAGCCCCATTCTCATCACGGATCGGGCTGAATGAAAAGGTGAAACAGGTTTCTTCGAGGTAACCCAAGCGGTCGAGAAACATACGCTGGTCTTCGAGATAGGCTGTTTTACCTCCATACGCGCTCCAGAATGCGTCGCCAATAACCGGGAAAGCCGACGCCCAGCATTCAGTAAAATCCTGGCCCATTGCCGTCGGGTGTTTATCGCCGCAGATTGGCCAGTAACCGTCATTGTAAATCTGGGTATGATGCTCCCCCCAGGCCATTGATATGGGGAAATTAGAATTTAAAACCAGGCTGACAGCGGTACGCAAGCCCAGCGACCATGTTTCGATGGGGCCAAGCGGGGTTTTCGACCAGTCTTTCTTGAGAATGACTTGACTCATTTCACCACCTCCTGCAAAAAAACCAGTGTCGCCTCTTAAATCATTAGATTCATTCAATTTGCTCATGTTTCACACTTTTACTTATACCGTGCAGTTTTATTCAGTAAAGCAAGAAGTTCGTTTACCTCGTCCTTTAGTTTTTGCACGCGTTCTTCGCGGCCAAGTGTAACTTTTTGCCAGCGGGTCAGTTCATCGAGCTGCTCCTGAAGTTTTACTTCAGCCCGTTTCTGGTCGGTAATATCAATGCCGAACGAAATGGTGCCACAAATCTGTCCATCCTCCCACAATTCGTTGTTTTGCCAGCTAATCAAACATTCTTCTCCTGATTTGGTAAGGATTGGGTTTTCAAAAGTCCGGGGGAAGCCACCGCTCAAAAGTCGTTCGAACTCCGCCCAAACCTCCGGGTATTTGTTTCGCGGAGTTAATATTTCGAACCAGTTTTTCCCAAGCAGATCGGCGCGGGAATAACCAGTAATCCGTTCGGCAGTTTCGTTGAAAACATTGATTTTGCCCGTTGCGTCCAGTCCAACAATCATCACATTGGCAGTTTCGATCAGGTTTTCGGCATACTCCTTGGCTTGTTGCAGAGCTTTTTCGGCATGCTTACGTTCCGAAATATCTTCAACACTCGACCAGATGTATTTCTGGTTGTTTCGTTCAATAATTTTCCCCTGTAATCTTACCGGAACCAGATGTCCGTTGCGGTGAATGTATTCTTTTTCGTAGGGCCCGTAAAGCCCTTTTTCTTCAAGGCTTTTCAGTTGCAGTTGTTCCTGTGTTTGATACGATTCCGGGGTAATTTGCCAGTATGTAAGCTTCAGCGTTTCGTCGAGAGTCCGGCCAATTGTATTGCAGTACGCAGGATTTGCATCAACCAGTAGACCTTCAAGGGTTGTTAATGCCAGTCCGATGGGTGATTCGGTAAACAGTGCCCTGTTATATTCTCTATTGCTTTGCAATGATTTATTCAACTCCAATAACTCTAATTTCTGCAGGGTCATTTCGCTGATCATCAGGGTCATATTCAACAAAAACTCCATCACATCCCTCACTTTTTCTTTCGGGATAACCGGCACTTTTTCAAGTGATTCGAAGTAAGATGCTTCGTCAAATCCGAATTTCCTGGCCTGTTCTGCGAAATAGGCACGGTCTGGTTCTTCGAAGAAAAACTGACCTGTAAACAGGTTGGCAATATGAATACCTTTGATGACGATGGGCACAGCCACATCCACCAATCCGTTCAAACACTTATAATAATGAAACTTTTCCCCTTCCTCCATCTTGCCTGCCAATACTGTATCACTGATGGTGCAACGCTTTGAAGTTTCAGGGTGCACCCTGTGAAAATCGGTGCAAACCTGCCGCCAGCCCGATTTTGACAACACATTCCCTTGCAAGTCCAGGATGGCCGTCACAAATCCTGTTGATTTGTTGAAGCCTTCGAGCAAGATGTTGACCGTATCAAAATCGATTAAATTGATGAGTTTTGTTTTCATCTGCTATCGCATTGAATATTCGCTTAAAAGTACACAATATTATATGCTTAACCAAAAAATAAGTATTTAACGACGGCTAAGACCAGGCACGGTATGTAAATTGGCAGGATCGTACATGACACAACACATTGGCGAAGGCTACTTCACCCGCGATTCCATTATGTTCTTTCAGCCGGCTCGCAGCACCCTGCCCTCAATCAATACTGCATAGTGCCATGCTTAACGGTTTGTCAAAGTCCGCTGACCGCTTCAGCAAAGTTGTGACTCGAACCGTAATGTGCCGTAAATATCCACGAAATGTCGTGAAGGTTTTTCAGTTTGGCCATTGATTGCATCGCCCTATCAGTGTCCATATTGAAAAATGTATTGAACTTGTCCATATGGCCAAACTTCAGGCTTAAGGCATCACCCGTAAATAAGCAACTATCATTCACCAGAAAGCACATTGACCCTGGCGTGTGACCAGGAGTCAGCAAGCCTTTCACACGGATATTGCCAATCAACAGGGTCTGTTGGTCCCCGACAAGGCCTTTGTCAGCCAAGGAGATGCGGTTTTTAAAAATCAAAAACCGCGACTTTGTTCCGTCGATCATCTGCTCTTCCTGCGAAGAAAGATATATTTTCGCCTGCGAAAACAATGCCAGGGCCCCAACATGATCGCCATCCGTGTGGGTTAGAAATACGGCATTGACTTGTGAAGCGGCTATTCCCAGCTTTGCCAGTTCAGCGGCTATCCCCTGTGTGCTGTTGCCGGCGTCGATGGAGATATAGGTGCTGTCGTCGCGGATGAGGTACATATTGACAAAAGCATCTTTCAGTGCAAAAATCCCCGGGGCGACCTCACCAGTCTCAAGTGGCGACATCTTCTTCACTTCTGTTTTGGCTTTCCACATATAGCCTCCGAAAAACAAGGCTGGAAGTAATAAGGCAATGGCTGTGCCAACCAAGGCACGCTTGACTCTTTTCTGCATTTGCTTAGGTTTTTGATTGTTGATTTGTTGACATATTCACCTCATCAACGGTATAATAACGCACCATCGGCCGGTTTTTCGACCTACGGTCGACAATACTGAAACCAGCCCTTTCAAATGACTTAAATAAGCCTATCCAGGCAAATGAATCGGGTAAAGGTTCCTTTGTGGGTATGGTTGGATAGGCTTCCAATACGGAGATATGCGTTGCTTTAGCAAAGCTGATGACGGCTCTCAGCAAGGCCACCGAGACTCCGGCACGCCTGAATTGTTTGTCGATGAAAAAACATGGAATCGACCAGACCACCTGATTGTCAATGCGTTTGTGCACACGCGATTTCTCCAGTTTCATGAAGTCCCCGCGCGGCGCAAGGGCACACCATGCAATGGCTCGTCCCTCATACAATCCCAGGAAGCCGGTGGGCTTGCCTGCATCCACAAGGGCTTTCATGGCCAGCTTGTTGCCATCATCAAATTTGCCTTCCGTAAATTCAGCCTTTGAACGCCGATAGTACATGCACCAGCAGTTTCCGCAAGCACCTCGTTCGCCAAAAAGGCCTTCAAACTTAAGCCAGTTGGCGCTGCTGAGCGGTTCAAATGTGAGGCTTTCGATAAACGCACTGTCGGCTATATTGACTTCCATCGTGTCTTGCTTAGGCTACCCGTTATGGCAAAGGTAAGCTTTCGTTTTCATCCGGTGTTCAGTTGAAAAAACCACTGCCCACTTCTGTCAGCACCAGTAGCCGTGCTTAATGCCTGATCACAATTTTCCTGTTCGACCAGCCATTTTCACTCATTATTTCGAGGATATATACCCCATCTGGGAGGTCACCTACACTCAGATTGAACGCTTGATTTTCCATTCTCATTGATTTTACCAGGGCACCTGTAGTGTTGTACATCTTAAGTAAATTAATGGGATTGGAATTCCTTTTCAGGCTTATCGTAATCCAATCGCTTGCAGGAACAGGACTTACACTTAGCTGATCCTGTTCAAT
Organism: Bacteroidota bacterium; assembly: GCA_018816765.1. GTDB lineage: Bacteria > Bacteroidota > Bacteroidia > Bacteroidales > F082 > UBA6192. The sequence continues at coordinate 46,772 of JAHIUX010000087.1, read as the reverse complement.
GCTACCAGTACTCTGGGTGTCGTTGAAGCGGAGAATAACGCCATTTTCACCAACAGCAAAGCCCAGGTTGGGGTTCAGAAATGAGACTCCACGAATATCATCAACCGGTGTTTCTTCAGCAAGCCATGTTTCTCCCTGATCAACGGTTTTAATCAGGGAGCCTGCACCTGAAGTGCCTACTGTCAGGGCGTAGCCGATGTTTGCATCAGCAAAGTCAATCTTAAAGATCATGGTGGGTACCGATTCAATCTGTGTCCACCCAAGACCGCCATCGGTGGTTTTGTACATGGTGTAAGCCGGGTTTGGCGGACCACCGCCTACAAAACCAATGTTCTCATCAACAAAATAAATTCCTGAGTTCCACGACGATCCGGGCACAGCGTTCAAAGACCAGCTTGCACCGCCATCAGTGGTTTTCAGCACGCCGCCATTTGTCACTGACGCAAAACCGGTATTCTCATCAACAAAATAAAAGTAGCTGATCCAGTCGTTGCCTGAATAAACCGTATCCCAGCTGGCACCGCCGTCAAGGGTCCGTCCAATCACGCTGCTGCCAAAAAGGTCGTCGGCCCAGGCATAAAAGCCCCGCTCTGCATCAAGAAACCACATGCCACCTGCTGTCTTTCCTGCAGCTGTGTTCACTGTGGTCCAGCTATTGCCTCCATCAATTGTTTTTACCATGCTGCAATAGTCGTTGTAAAAGCCACTGGCAGCATAACCAATCATCGGATCCACAAAGTGTATTGAGGCCAGGCCCTGGTTTATTCCGGTGTTCAGCGTCACCCAACTGTTACCTCCATTGATGGTTTTCAACACCTTCCCATGATCACCACTGGCATAACCCACATCGGCATTTACAAAATAAAGGTTGTACAGCGAACTGTCATAATTGGTCGTCAACTGCGACCATTCCTGGGCCGGCGCTGCACCCGCCAGGCAAAGAAAAGCAAGGGTAAACATGGTAAACATTGCTTTCATTTTGTATTGTCAGTGATTAAAGTGCTGACGCCGCACTGTTAAAGCCCTGATTGTTATTCAAATCCAATATTTTGATGTGATTCAAATCTAAAATGAAAGAACGGAATTGTATGGTTCGCAAGGTTGAACGACCTCTGTTTCCCCTTCTCCTACCAGCCAAGCCTTGCAAAGTTAACTAGTTTAAGAATCCCAACACACAATTGCTGAAGAGGTTAAATATTTATTTTTCGGAAATCAGGCTGAATGGCTTTGCAAGGGTATTAAGCTGCGATATAACAGCTTAACACAGCACAATGGTAATTCATTGATAATCCGCCAGCACTTACAGCGGCATTTGTATGCTTTTCTGTCTGATGGCCGCTGAAAACGTTGTATCCGCGATTACGCCATCATTTTGAATCAGTCCCTGAGCAAGGCTTCCATCAGGTCGTCCATGGTGAAGACGCCCTTTTTACCCACAAGGAATTCAGCTGCCATCACGGCGCCAAGCGCCAGCCCCTGTCGCCCTTTGGCTTCATGCCTGATACTGATAATATCTTCCGCTGAGTCGGCTACAACTTCATGAATGCCATGCACTTCACCTTCACGAATGACCGACACAGGTACCTGGTCATCGCCCTGCTTGCCTTCAAAATCCCATCCGCTGTAGCGTTCAATACCGGCAATAAGCTGGTTAAGCAATTGAACTGCTGTTCCGCTGGGGGCATCGAGTTTGTGGATGTGATGTGACTCGGTGAGTGATACCCGGTAGTTGGTCCTGTTCAGCAGTCCGGCCAGCTGTTTGTTTAGCAGAAACATGATGTTCATGCCCAGGCTGAAGTTCGGGGCATAAAATAGCGTCTTCTTGGCTGCATTGCATTCACTGATCACTGTTTCCAGGTCCTTGTTCCATCCTGTTGTACCTTCAACAAGGGGAAGGCTGGCTGCAAAACAGCGCCTGATGTTGCTGACAGCTGTCTGGGGCAGACTGAAATCGATGGCTACATCCGCATTGTTGAGCAAAGAAGCCTTTTGAGCCCAATCCGCTTCATTATCGATAACACAGGCAATGGTGTGCCCACGTTTAATGGCCATTTTCTCCACTTCTTTTCCCATCCGGCCATAGCCGATAAGGGCAATACGGCTTGTATTCATACGCGTAAATTAAAATCTGACATTGATTTGCAGGCCTGCAGCCGCAGGAGCCGGACCGAACGCACTTCGCTGCATGGGCAAATTCAGCACAGGTTCGAGGTGCACACTGAGGTTTTCGCCGACATCATAGTCGAACAGATGGGCATCCACAGTGGCATCAATCACATTGAGGGCATACCACAAGCCCATCACAATCCAGCTGAGTTCCATATTGCGCCGGTAGTAGTCGCGGATCACAATCAGGTCTTCGGCAGGATATTTACCCACGAGGTCGTTATCGATGGGATAATCATCCCCATTTGAAACATAAATGTATGCCTCCTTTGCCTTAAGGTAGTTGTTGCGGTTTGTGATGCCCACATAACCGATCACACCGATGCCGGCATAGATTACGGGTACTTTCCAGTATTTGTGGTTGTAGACCTGACCCAGACCGGGAAGCATCATCGAATAGAGGGTGGCCCTGTGTGGTGAATGCGGCTTTTTCTCTGCCGTAGCAAGGGTTTCCTTTTCCTGTGCATTGACTGTCCCCTGGGGGAGCATAAACACAAGCAAAAGCAAACACATCAGGCAGAAGCGCATGGCCAAATTGATTTATTTTTCAATCAGTTCCATGAGTCGGTCAAAGTCCTGATCGTTATCGAAGTTAAGTATTAACGCACCTTTTCCCTTGCTATTGCGTCTGATATCGACCCTGGCGTCAAGGAGCTGAATCAGTCGCTTTTTAGCCTCTTTAAACCGCTCAGGAACAACCTGTTTGCCAGCATCACTTTTTGCCGGGGCAGGATTGTTGATCTGACGAACGAGGGCTTCCACCTGGCGTACATTCAGTTCTTCTTCGATGATGCGCTGCAGAATGATCAGCTGGCGTGCATCCTCTTCGAGGTTAATCAGGGCACGGGCATGGCCCATGGTGATATGTCCGTCGCGCAAGGCAATCTGCACTTCGGGCGGCAGCTTAAGCAGGCGCAGGTAGTTGGTGATGGTGGTGCGGTTTTTGCCCACCTGTTCGCTCAGCTTTTCCTGTGTGAGCGCGCATTCGTCGAGCAGCCGCTGATACGAGATGGCAATCTCGATGGCGTTCAGGCTTTCGCGGTGAATATTTTCGATCAGGGCCATTTCGAGCATCTGCTCATCGTTGGCTACCCTGATAAATGCCGGGATTACTTCGAGGCCGGCCATGATGGACGCACGCAGCCTGCGTTCGCCCGAGATGAGCTGGTATTTATCGAATCCAAGCTTGCGTACGGTTACGGGCTGGATGATTCCCTGTGTCTTTATGGAAGCTGCCAGTTCGCGCAGGGCCATATCATCGAAACCGGTCCGCGGCTGAAAGGGATTGGCTTCTATCTTGCTGATTTCGAGTTCAGCAATGGCTCCGGCAACATAATTTCCCGAGATATCAATGGATGTAATATCGGTGTCAGGGCTTTGCAGTATGGCTTCGAGGCCGCGCCCAAGTCCGCGTTTCTTTTGTTTGGGGTTATTCGTCATTGTCAGTCTCCATTTGTTTATCGTCGTTGGCAATTGCTGTCAGTCCGTTTTTTTGCAGCAGTTCCCTGGCCAGGTTAAGGTAATTGACGGCACCCACGCTGGTGGCATCATGCATGATGATGGTTTCGCCGTAGCTTGGCGCTTCGCTGAGCCTGGTGTTGCGGTTGATGATGGTATCGAAAACCATTTGCTGGAAATGGGTCTTTACTTCTTCAACAACCTGCTTTGACAAGCGCAGGCGCGCATCAAACATGGTCAGCAAAATACCCTCAATATCGAGTTCGGGGTTGAGCCTCGACTGGACAATCTTGATGGTATTCAACAGTTTCCCGAGGCCTTCGAGGGCAAAATATTCGCATTGCACAGGGATGATCACCGAGTTGGCTGCAGTGAGGGCATTCACAGTGATCAGGCCCAGGGAAGGCGAGCAGTCGATGATGATGAAATCATAGAGGTCACGGACCTTATCAACGGCTTTCCGCATCATTTTTTCGCGTCCGGGAAGGTTGATCATTTCGATCTCGGCGCCCACAAGGTCGATGTGAGCCGGCAGCAGGTGCAGAAAAGGTGTTTGTGTCTCCAGGATGATGTTTCTTGGATCAAGGTCATCGATGACACATTCGTAAATGCTTGTTTTTACGTTCTTTGGGTCAAAACCCACGCCCGAAGTTGCATTGGCCTGCGGATCGGCATCGAGCAGCAATGTTTTAAACTCCAAAACGGCAAGGCTGGCAGCCAGGTTTATCGCAGTGGTGGTTTTACCAACGCCGCCTTTTTGGTTTGCAACGGCAATAACTTTACCCATAATTTATGATAATCAATCCAGTAACAACAAAAGCAACACTTCTAAGCCAAACAAAAATACATTTTTTCGGTGCCCGTTCACAGGCTCACTCCCCGAAGTTTTCAACACCGCCTTCCTAAGTGGCCGAAGAAAACAAAAGCTACCGTTTGGTAGCTTTGCAACATCTTAACGGGCAACCAATTGTTGATATCAGAGCTTATCGAGGTCCTCAAAACTAAATCCGATATTGTCTTTTGGTTCATTTTCCACCCCATAATCATCAGGCAGTTTTCCGGTTTCAATGAAGTCGATCGACTCATTGAGTCCTTTGATGAATTTTTCGAAATCCTCGCGATACAGAAAGAGCTTGTGTTTCTCGTAAAAGAACTTGCCCTGTTCACTGTCGAACCGCCTTTTGCTTTCGGTGATGGTCAGATACTGTTCTTCGCCACGGGTAGACTTCACATCGAAAAAATATGTCCTTTTTCCCGCCCTTACCGACCTCGAAAACAATTCCTCTCTCCTGGCCTGCTTGTCCTGTTCTTCCATGGTGATCTGTTTGTTGATTTTGCCAAATGATAACACAGCAAAAATAAAAAACTTTCCTAAATTCGGTCGTTTATTTTATGCGCTTTTTTTTCCTCCGTGAGATTCATTCAGTGGGTTTGGCTACGCCAGTCTGAAGTAGTGTGTTCTATGCGAATGGGTTTTGAAAATTGCATTAACAACATCACAATCCCCAAGGCACAAAAATCTGTGTGTCAGGCCCGCTTCTGACAGGAACGAAACACGCATCATAAAGGCACTTTTTATTCAATTTAGATTAATTCTATTTTCAAAAATTTATGCCTAATTTTGCAAATTGAATGAACAAACGGGCAGGAAATAGTATTTATTTGATAATTAACCCACTGTAAAGAAATATATTATGGCAACATTCGAACTTATCATGCCAAAACTTGGTGAAAGTGTTATCGAAGCCACCATTACGCGCTGGCTGAAGGCCGAGGGCGAACAGGTGAATGAAGACGATGCCATCGTCGAGATAGCCACCGATAAGGTTGATTCCGAAATTCCTTCACCTGTTGAGGGAAAGATTGTAAAACGCTTATATAATGAAGGCGATGTGGTAGCTGTTGGCAAGGTGATTGCCTTCATCGAAATGGAAGGCGAAGAGGAAGAAGCACCCGCAGCGGCACCGGCTATCGCCAGTGTTGAGCCGGTTGTTGCCACAGCAGTCGTTGAAACTGTTGAGACAGTTGTAGAAAACGAAGCAGGCTCCGACCGCTTCTACTCCCCACTGGTAAAAAACATTGCCCGCAAGGAAAACATCCCGTTCAAGGAGCTCGACAAGCTCACTGGTAGTGGCAAAGAAGGGCGTCTGACAAAAGACGATGTGCTGGCTTACCTGGCCAATCGCGGATCAGCACCCATGGTTGCTGCGCAAGCCGTTGCCCCCGCTGCCGTTGCACCGGTTTCGAAATTTGCCGCTCCCAGGACAGAAGTTCCTGCCCTTGTCAGCGCTGCCGGTGATACCATTGTCGAAATGGACCGCATGCGCAGGCTCATTGCCGACCATATGGTGATGTCGAAACAGGTTTCTCCCCATGTGACCTCTTTCATCGATGTGGATGTTACCAACATCGTCAACTGGCGCAACAAGGTGAAAGACAGCTTCCAAAAGCGTGAAAACCAAAAAATCACCTACACCCCGATCTTCTTCGAAGCCGCAGCAAAAGCCCTGCGCGAATATCCGCAGGTGAACGCCTCAGTCGATGGTTACCATATGATCCTTCGGAAAAACATCCATATCGGTATGGCAACAGCCCTGCCCAACGGCAACCTGATTGTTCCCGTGATCAAAAATGTTGACGAGAAAAACCTGCTCGGAATCACCAAGAACGTGAACGACCTTGCCGCAAGAGCCAGGGCCAATAAATTGCAACCCGATGAAATTCAGGGAGGCACCTTTACTATAACCAATTTTGGGTCGTTCGACAGCCTTACCGGAACACCCATCATCAACCAGCCCCAGGTGGCTATTCTGGCTGTTGGTGCCATCCGCAAACAGCCGGCAGTGATTGAAACCGAATATGGCGATGTGATTGCCATCAGGCACATCATGATCCTGTCGCTGGCCTATGACCACCGCATTGTTGACGGCGCACTCGGTGGCATGTACCTCAAACGCCTCAAAGAACTGCTCGAGGGTTTCGATCCTCAGCGTGAGATTTAAACAAATACACACCTGATCAGGGTTGGAATGACCAGTTCCAACCCTTTTATTTTGCTTTATGGAACTTAACCTGAAACGCCCCATCGCCTTTTTCGACCTCGAAACCACAGGCCTCAACATTTCAAACGACAGGGTCATCGAAATCAGCATACTGAAGGTGCACCCCAATGGCAACAAGGAACAAAAAACGCTGCGGATCAATCCGGGCATACCTGTACCGCCCGAATCAACAAAAATTCATGGCATCACCGACGAAGACCTCAAAGACAAGCCGTTTTTCAAGGATGTGGCTAAAGAACTGGGCCGCTTTCTGGCGGGCTGTGACCTGTCGGGCTACAATGCCATCAAGTTTGATATTCCTGTACTCATGGAAGAGTTCCTGCGCTGCGACACCGACTTCGACCTGAATAACCGCCATGTGGTTGATGTGCAAAACATTTTCATGAAGATGGAACCGCGCACACTCAAAGGCGCTTACCGCTTTTTCTGCCAGAAAGAACTCGAAGATGCCCATTCAGCGGAAGCCGACACCACAGCCACCTACGAAATCCTCAAAGCCCAGCTCGACAGGTATCAGGGTGTTGACTACGAGGGCCGTGAAGGCATTGTTGAACACCCCGTGGTGAACGACATCAAGGCGCTGCACGATTTTTCGATGCAACAGCAGTTTGCCGACCTTGCCGGACAAATTATCTACAATGCCGATCAGGCCGAGGTGTTTAACTTTGGCAAACACAAAGGAAGGACGGTTGAAGATGTATTTTCGAAAGATCCTTCCTATTACGACTGGATGATGAAAGGTGACTTCCCCTTGTTTACAAAAAAACTCATCACCACCATCAAATTGCGAATGTCGGGGATGGGTTCAGTGACGTTGACAAACAGTAAAAACAAATAAGCCATGAAAATCATTTGCATTGGACGCAACTACGTCGATCATGCCAAAGAGCTGAACAACCCCGTTCCCGAAAAGCCTGTGTTCTTCATGAAGCCAAGCACCGCACTGCTCTTGCCGCACAACCCGTTTTATTATCCCGATTTCTCCACCGACATCCACTACGAAACGGAGTTGGTGCTGAAAATCAATAAAAATGGCAAATGCATCGACAAGGAATTTGCGCCCGACTATTACCAGGAGATTGGTGTTGGCATCGACTTCACCGCACGCGACCTGCAGAACGAATGCAAAAAGAAAGGCCTTCCCTGGGAAATTGCCAAAGCCTTTGATTCCTCCGCTCCCGTGGGGCATTTCCTCGACAAAGCGACTTTCGCTGACCTGAATAACATTGCCTTTGGCCTGAAAATCAATGGCGAAACAAGGCAGGAAGGCAATAGCCGCGACATGATTTTCTCTTTCGACACCATCATTGCCTATGTTTCGCAGTTTGTGACCCTGCGTCAGGGCGACCTCATTTTCACCGGGACGCCAGCAGGTGTAGGTCCAACAGCCATCGACGATCACTTTGAGGTGTTTATCGGCGACGCAAAACTGCTTTCGTTCTATGTCAAGTAAGGCCCTAAATTAAAGCACCATCAACCGGCCTTTTCTCCATTGCTTTTTATGTAATTTTGTGGGCGCTCAGGCTGAGGCCAGTCACCGCAGGCAATCCACATAATCCGTTGTGCTGAAGCCAACCGGTGAGCCGGTTTCGAGGGCAGGCCGCGTGATAACAGCTTTTCGCCTCAGTATGTTTGCAACAAACGACGCATGAATATTCAGTGAAAACCCATAAATTGAAACGAAATGAAGAATACAATTTTGTCAGCTGTCCTGTTCTTTGCAGTGATGGCCGCAAGCGCACAACACAACAACGTTCCCAAACCCTTGCTTATGCAAAACGACCTTGACAAACTCGTTGCCGGGCTGAAACAGGCAGCAACACCCGATCAGCATGCACGGATTGAGCAGGGGGTGGCACAGGCGGCTTCATTCTGGCAGGAGGCCGATGGCAGCGCAGCCGATTTCATCGATATGTGCCGGACCTATTCGGTGAAAAACGCAAACGAGCGCCGCAATGTCTTCAACCGCATGCAGCATAATATCGAGTTGCTCTATGGCAGTTTCAACAGCATCAATGTCGGGCTCAAGCTGCCACTCCACGTCGACGAAGGCGAGATTCTGCCTATCGACCGCATCTATGGTGGCTACAGCGCCGGAGCCCATTTCAGCGATGATATGTTTGCCAACAAACTGGCTTTCATCACCATATTGAACTTTCCATTTTACAGCCTGGCTGAGAAAACCAGTCTTGGCGCCAGCTGGACCCGCGAAGAATGGGCCTATGCCCGCATGGGCGATGTGTTCAAATCGCGTATTCCGGCTCAACTGCTGCAGGATTACGAGCAACAGCTGACCAATGCCGATGCCTATATTTCCGATTACAACATTTATGTGGGCAAGCTGACCGACAAAAACGGCAAAACCTATTTCCCTGCCGACATGAAGCTGATCACTCACTGGGGCCTGCGCGACGAGATCAAATCGGATTATGCCATGAAAAATGGTTTCGTGAAGCAAACCATGATTTACCAGGCCATGCTGCGCATCATCAGCCAGGAAATTCCCGAACAGGTGATTAACAGCGATGCCTACCTGTGGAACCCGACACTCAACACTTTGATGAAAGACGGTCAGGCCGTCAGCTTTAAGCCGGAACCCGACACCAGGTATGCCCATATGTTAAGCCTGTTCAGGGCTACCCGGAAAATCGACGCCTACTCCCCTCATTTTCCGGATTATATCCAGCGGAAGTTCGACGAAGAGATGGAAATTCCTGTTGCTGATGTGGAAAAGATTTTCATCGACCTGATGAAAAGCCCTGAATTAAAGGAAATTGGCAAGGTCATCGAAAAACGCCTGGGCCGCAAGCTGCACCCCTGGGACATCTGGTACGATGGTTTCAAGACCCGTTCATCGCTCGACATCACTGCCATTGATAAGCTACTGAACGAAAAATATCCGAACAAGGCGGCCGTCGAAGCCGATTTGCCCAATATCCTCGTGAAACTTGGTTTCAATGCCGATTCTGCCCGCTCCATCGCATCGAAAATTATTGTTGACCCGTCGCGCGGTGCCGGACATGCCTGGGGAGCCCAGATGAAGTCGGACAAATCACGCCTGCGTACCCGCATCAGCGCCAATGGCATGGACTACAAAGGATACAACATTGCCGTGCATGAGTTTGGGCACAATGTGGAACAAACCATCAGCCTGCACGATGTGGACTATTATATGCTCAATGGCGTTCCGAACACATCCTTCACCGAAGCCCTCGCCTTTGTGTTTCAGGCACGCGACCTCGCCTTGCTTGGCATGGACAAGTCAGACGAGACGGCGAAAAACCTGGCTGCACTGGATAACCTCTGGTCGAACTACGAAATCATGGGCGTGTCGCTTGTCGACATCAATGTGTGGCGCTGGATGTATGCCCACCCCGATGCCACACCTGCACAGCTGAAGGCCGCTGTGATCAAAATCGCCACCGAAACATGGAACGCCTACTTCGCGCCCGTTTTTGGCATCAAAGACTCGCCCATCCTGGCCATCTACTCGCATATGGTTGACTATCCGCTCTATCTGCCGGCCTATCCGATCGGACAACTGATTGAGTTTCAGTTTGGCAACCACATCAAGGACAAGCAGTTTGCTGATGAAATTTACCGCGCTTTCACCCAGGGACGCATCATTCCACAGCTGTGGATGAAAGGCGCCGTGGGCACCGAAATATCGGCTCAGCCGGCCATTGAAGCCGCCAGGACCGCCTTGAAATCGGTGAAATAACCCGGTTGGCTGCCCTGAGTGCTTCGGTCAGGCTGCTCAACTGGAGCAGTGGAAAAGACGCCGCCTACAGCCTTTGGCTCCTGCGCCGCGAAGGCCGTCCGGTGAATGCGCTGCTGACAACGGTGAGCAGCCCCGATGGCCGCATCAGCATGCACGGGGTGCGCATGGCACTGCTCGAACGGCAGGCCGCTGCTATCGGCTTGCCGCTGCACACGGTCAGCCTGCCCGAAAACTGCGGGATGCAGCACTACAACGAACTGATGCAGGCTGCCCTGGATCAGTATAAAGGACACCAGCACCGGATCGCTGTCTTCGGTGATATTTACCTCGAAGACCTGCGCCGCTACCGGGAGGAACAACTCGCGAAAGCCGGATTTACTGCCGAATTTCCACTCTGGAAAATGGATACGTCGCTGCTGGCCCGGGAGGTGATCGGAGCAGGTTTCAGGGCCGTTGTGGTCTGTGTGAATGCACGGCTGCTCGATAAATCATTTGCCGGGAGACAGTACGACACGGGATTTCTGAATGACCTGCCACCTGGTATCGATCCCTGCGGCGAAAACGGGGAGTTTCACACCTTTGTCTATGATGGCCCAATATTCAGCCACCCGCTGCGGGTAAGAAACGGGAAAACGGTCTATCACAGCTATCCGCGCGAAAAAGAGCAACAATACGACAATGGCTTTTACTTTACGGATGTACTGCCCTATTGACCAATAACTTACCTGAAAACAATGTCGGTGATCACCGTGGTTCCGACGATGTCATTCAGGTTTTTAAGCACGAGGGATCTGGCATAGCTGAGTTCATTGCGCAAGGCGTCAGAATCGAGCTTCACGAACAGGGTTTTCCGCTGGATATGCAGGTCCATGGTGTGTTTGGCAATCATTGGCCCGACAACCGACTCCCAGCCGTTGATGAGTTTCATTTCATCGATGCGGTGCTCGAGGTTGTAATACCTCAGAAAGGCTTTGATGGCCCCTTCGAGGGGTTGTTCGTTGTGGGTCGACATGGTCACACAAAGGTAGGGTAATTTCACTGAAAGCCGTTCCCGGCAACGGAGGAGATTTCAACAATACGGCAGGCCCCTTATGCCTCCGCCACCCGCCCGGCTTCAACTTCAAAAATCCGGTGGTCGATGTCGGCTGACTTAAACAGCCGTTCGATGCGCTGACGCTGGGTGTCGGTGATAAACACCTGCCCGAAGCTGTTGTTGCTCACCAGCCTGATCAGTTGCTCCACCCTGTTGTCGTCGAGCTTATCGAAAATATCATCGAAAAGCAGTACCGGCTTGGCCTGCATGATGTTGCGCGTGTAATCGAACTGTGCCAGCTTGATGGCGATTACGAAGGACTTTTGCTGTCCCTGCGAACCAAATTTCTTGAGTGGAAAGCCGGCAATGCGCAAATCAAGGTCGTCCTTGTGAATGCCGACGGTGGTGAATCGTGCCAGCCTGTCGCGTTCAACGGCAGCTTCGAGCAACTGCCCGAGTCCGGCCTGGTGCAACCCTGATTCATACACGATATCGACTTCCTCTTTTCCTCCCGATACAAAGGCGTAATAATGCGTAAACAGCGGAACAAAATTGTCAAGGAAAGCAGCCCTGCGGTCGTAAATCACCGCTGCCGCCTGCTCCAGCTGCTGGTCGTACATCCGGAGCAACTCCCTGTCGAACTGGTGGCGTTCGGCAAACTGCCTGAGCAGGGTGTTCCGCTGCAACAAGGCCTTGTTGTAACTGATCAGCTCATTCAGGTATACCGGATCGAACTGGGCAATAACCCCGTCGATAAATTTGCGCCTCACCTCGCTGCCTTCGTTGATCAGGTCGCGGTCGTAAGGCGAAATCATCACCAGCGGAATCTTCCCGATGTGGTCGGCCAAACGCTCATACTCCTTCTTGTTCAGCCTAAACTGTTTCTTCTGGTTTCTGCGCTGGATGCAGCTTACCTGATCCGCTTCGTTGCCATTGGACCGGTAATAGCCGTGGATGCTGAAAAAAGCTTCGTCGTGGCGGATATTTTGCTGGTCAACCGCATTGAAATAGCTCTTGCAGAAAGAAAGGTAATAGATGGCATCGAGGATGTTGGTTTTGCCCGCGCCGTTGTTGCCGATAAAACAATTGATCTTATCCGAAAACTGCATCTCAGCTTCGGTGTAGTTCTTGAAATTGTTCAGGCTTAAACGTTGCAGATACATGGGCTCATTGCTTTTTGTCGCGTGGCAAATGTACAACGCATTGGCCGACTGATGAAATTTTGTTGTGCAAAAAGCAGCTGCGCAGCCATCGCTGCTTATTATCCAAGAATATCCCCTTCAAACAACTCTTCCACGGCCTATTTCCGGCCGAAGCTGTTCAGGTTTGTGGTGATGGTGAGGTAGTTTGGTGAACCGATGATATGGTAAGCGGCACGCGCATAGCTGATGTTGAATTTGCTGATCCGGATGCCTAACCCCCAGCTGAAGCCTACCATTCCGGCGCGGTCGGTAAGTTTCATCTCCTGCCTGCGGCGGTAGTTGTAGCTGGCGCGCAGGCTGAGGTTTTTGCCGATGTAAAACTCGCCGCCGACAAGCATATGGCGCATCAGCTGATCGCCGAATTTCTCGAAACCTGCTTTGGTATTTTTATCTCCGCTGATGGGGTCGGTATTGCTGTTGTTGTAGCTCGATTCATAGGTTAAATCCCAGCGCTGCAGCTGATCGTAGATCACCATCACCCTGAAAGGCACGTGGTCGAGGCGTTTCGAAACACCAAACTGCATCGAGAAAGGCATTGCTGAGGCTTCTCCGGGCAGAAAGGATTTCATTTCGCGGCCAATATTGCGGGCGGTTAACGACATCAGCCAGCCTGAGCGGGTGCGGTAGGTTCCGGCCACATCAACGGCCAAGCCGAATGAATTGTACGATTCGTAGGCCGAACCAATGAATTTCGCGTTGGCGCCTATCGAGAAGCTTGAGTCGAGCTGGCGGCCCCAGCCCAACACAAACACATAGTCGGCAGCCGAAAACTGTCCGTCGCGGTTACCGCCTTCGTCGGCATAATCGAAGCTGCCATAGTTATAATACTGCAAGCCGGCTGCAAAACTGCCTATCTTGTTGAAATCGTGGGCATACTGCACCGAGCCAAAGTTGATGTCGGCATAATAATCCACATAGGAGAGGTTGAGTTGATTGCTCATCGAGGCGTTGATGAGGGCCGGATTGAACAGGGCAAGGTTGATGTCGCCATCGTCAATGGGTGCTGCCAGTCCGCCAAGGGCCGCTACCCTTGCCGTTACCGGTGCATTGACAAAGTCGTACACGCCGCGACCGCCAATCTGTGCGCTGAGCTGAAGCTGTGGCATCAGCAGGGCGAAAATTGCAACAAGCAAACGGGAATATCTCATTAAGTGTAGGTTGTGCTTCATGGAAAGGCTAACGCTGTTTTCTCCGGATTATTATACCATCAGCCTATTTGAGCTGAGTGATTTTACCTTCGCCGCTGATCGTGGTTTTGATTCCTGGAGCACCCAGGTATTCCAGCAGGGTTCCCCCGGCCACCTCGGCCTGCAGCGTTTTCTGCACCTGCAGCTGGGTGATTCCGGGACCTTTCAGGATGCATTCGGCCGTGGATACGGGAAATCCGATGGCCCTCACCTGTCCCTTGCCCTGCTGGCTGAGGCGCAGTGTGCGCGAGAAACCATTCAGCATCAGGTTGGCCGGACCAGACATATTGACGACCATGTCGATGGTGGAAATGTTGAGGCTGACGGCAAGGGCATCGCCCACATTCAGCTCGAATTTCTCAACATCGATGCGTTTGCCAGCCGTACGCACCTTGGCGGGAACCTTGATGTTCAGCGAAGTAAAATCGGGCATCCCCAGCTCGATGATGACATTGCCTGCATTTTCGATGCAGCGCGACGACTTCAGGGTGATTTTATCGCCGCTCCGGCTCACTTTGATGTATTGTTGCAGGTTTGGATGGGTGGTTATGGCCAGCAAGGGCTTGTCGGACTGCGACAGGATCACCTCGGCAGGCACATCAATCACCAGCTGTGTTGCTGGTTCGATGGCGCGTTCGACACGGGCAACAGGCCCTTTACCAATCACACAGCCACAGCTGTTCAGCATCAGCACCGAAGCCCCGAAAGCCACGGTGATTATAAACATACGGGAAAGTTTCATCATTGACTCAGGCATAGTATTCATTAAGGTTGTTACAGAATGCAGCACAAAAGTAGCACAATCGCTCCGATGCCAAAAGATTATTTAAGCATCATTTTCAGGGTCTGGCAATAACCATCAGCGTTGCTCAGGGTGATCAGGTAAAGCCCGGCAGGCCAATGGGCCACCGCAAAGGAGAATGACTGTCCGCTGACCGTGGTCCGGAGCACGGCCTGCCCTGTTGCCTGATAAACCACCAGTGAAAAAGCTTCGTTCGTGGGTAGTTTATTGATTAATTGACAATTAGCCTCAGCAGGATTTTGGGTAAGTTGCCAGCGGACAGGTTGGTGCTTTTCGCGAAGGCCGGTAAGCTGCTTCCATTCATCGTATAATTCCTGGAGTGCGGTGATGGGCTCAACGCCAAAAGGTGTTTCGGCCACATTCAGATCGAGGTAAAGGCTATCGGGATCGTCATCGGGATTGGCAAGCCTCAGAAAGGCAGAGAGCGACGAAACCCCTTCGCTCAGGCAGCGTGAGTCGGCGCCAGGCACATTGGCTCCCTGCAGCGCGGCCATGAGCTTGTCGGCCAGTGTACCTTCGGCATGCAGGAAACCGGCTTCGATGGAATCGATGATGTGTTGGCCAAGCAGGATATTGCCCTGAATGCTGTAGTTGACACCCGCAATATGTCCTTTCCAGTCCATGCAGGCCGCACCGGTGAAGGCCGCCGACCGGGGATGGCCATCGCTGTCGGTATCGACAATGCCGTATTGCCTTTTTGCAGGCTGTCCCTGCGCATCATTGGCCTCGAGCCAGGCAATGATTTCATCCGGACTGTCGCCCAGCAGCATGCGGTTATGTGCATTCAGCTGGTTGGCCGGAATCCAGTAGGATTGGGTGTGTATGGCCCCGCGGCCGGGAATGATATCGCTGATGATGATGGCCCCGCCGGCAATGTCGTTGTTGTCGATGCAGCTGGCACCGGCACTGCCGATCTGACCGTTGAGGGTGTCCACCGCCACAATGGAAAAGGTGTCCTGGGCGCTGAGCGGTATCAGGAAGGCGCATAAGATCACCGAAAGCAGGTATTTTTTCATGTCCCCTGGTTTTTTTTTTATGGAATAAAGGTAAACAATCCTGTAAAGCACAGCCCATGCCCCTGTTTTTTTGTTCAAGCCGTTTTCTGTGCCTGCACGCCGGATAAATAATTGGTGCTGGTGCAACAATGCAAACAATTTGCTAATTTTACTCCAAACAAACAAACCGGCAATGCCGCATGCAAAATAAATACAGACGCAAGGCGTGTACATAGTTGTTGGGGGTAATTTTAGAGTGACACAGTAACACTAAATAAAAATGGCAAACCTGATAAAAACTATTGCAATTAAAGACTTGACTCTTTGGGATGAAAATGCAAGATTCCCAGATAAGTTGTTTAATCAAGATGAATCAGAATTAATAGATTTTTTTCTTTCTAAAGCTGAATTCAAAATCAAGTCCCTAATTGAATCAATTGTTAAGGATTTTGATTTACCACAACTTGAAAAAATTGTTGTTTGGTATGATGGAGAACAGAATATTGTTTTGGAAGGGAACAGAAGACTTACAGCTTACAAATTACTGAATAATTCATTATTAGCAAAAGATAAAAAATTACAAGATTTTTTGGAAGCAGAAAAGCAGAAAGTAAATTTATCGGATAATTTTAGCCTTGAGTGTGTTCTTGTCGAAGACAGAGAAGATGCACTTCGTTACATTGATAGAAAACATTACAATGGCAACAATGAAGTTAATTGGAAAGATACTGAAAGAGCTCATTATAGCAAACGTAGAGGAAATGAAAATCCATTAGAGTTAATCAAAATTGGAATAACTAAAATTGTAAGAGAATTGGAATTGCCAGAAGAGATGAGAGAACAGATTTTAGGGCAAGGTTATGTTACAACTTTTTTTAGAACAATTACAACTAAACCTGCTCAAAGACTTTATGGTTATTATTTTGATGATGGCGAGTTTAAAGTTAAAGATGCTAATTTTAAAGAAAAACTTAAAGTCATCATATTTTCGGTTTTAAACAAACAAGATATTCAAGGGAATAGAATTGATTCAAGAACACTAAATAAAAAGGAAGATGTAGAAAAATTCTTGGAATCTGTAAAAGTTGAAGATACAAAAAAGGTAGAAGAAAAAATCAAGGAAAACACGACAGAAGATATATTTGGAGAAAAAACTGTAACAGTTGGTCCGAATCCTGCAAAGCAGAGGGTTCTCCCAAAATCGACTTCAAGAAAATACTTAATTCCAATGTCTTGCTCTTTGAGGATTTCAGAGGTCAAAATCAATAATATCTATAGAGAATTACGAGAAAATTTGCTTATTGATGAAACAAATAATGCCGTACCCAATGCAGTTGGTGTGCTTTTTAGAGTGTTTTTAGAGATATGCCTTGACCACTATGCAAAAATGAATCAGAAAATTTTCAAAAAAGATGATACTCTCAGTCAAAAAATCCCTTGGGTTGTTAAATCCTTAGAGGAAAAAGGATATGACAAAAAGATATTTAACAATATTAATAAAGTTGGTTCAGCAAAAAAGGAAAACTCGTATCTTTCAATTGACAATTTTCATGAGTATGTTCATTCAACAACTACTCAACCATCAACAAATGAGTTAAAATTGAAATGGGATAATTTACAATCATTTTTTGAAACAATGTGGTTTGATTTAAATAAGAAATGAAACACTATTCCCCTTTAAGATACCCAGGTGGCAAAAACAAGCTTTCAGCCTTCATTGCAAAGATTTGTATTGATAACAACATTAATGGACACTACGTTGAACCATACTCCGGTGGAGCCTCAGTTGCGCTATTTTTGTTGTTGGAAGGCTTTGTTTCTAAAATTACGATTAATGATAAAGACCGATCTATATATGCATTTTGGCATTCAGTCTTAAATAACACCAATAAATTTTGTGAACGAATACGTGATACAGAGATAACAATAGAAGAATGGAGAAAGCAAAAAGTTATTCAAACAGTTAAAGAAAAAGCAAATTTATTTGATCTTGGATTCTCCACATTTTTTTTAAATCGCACAAATAGATCTGGCATCATTAATGGTGGCCCAATAGGTGGAATTGAGCAAAATGGTAATTACACAATAAATTGTCGATTTAATAAGGTTGAATTAATTGATAGAATAAGAATAATTGCTTCAAGGAAAAAAGACATTAGATTGTACAAAAGAGATGCAATAAAATTGATTCAGCAAATCCAATATGAATCAAATAATAGTAATGTAATATTCTATTTTGATCCTCCCTACTATCTTAAAGCAAGTTCACTATATTTAAATCACTACGAATCAGATGATCACAAAGCAGTTAGTGATAATATAAAAAATATAAAAAATATAAAATGGATAGTATCATACGACAATGTTCCAGAGATAATAAATCTATATTCTGAATGTCAAAAGACAGAATTTTCATTTAAACATACAGCTTACAAAGTTAGAATGGGACAAGAAGTTTTATTTTTTAGTAAAACTCTAAAGCAGCCCGATATTGACAATTATAATCCACTTAGATTTAAATTGGAAAAAGAAAAATCTACCAACAATATCGTGTATAAGTGATGGCGGGGCTTGTAGCGTATTCAGGCGTTCTATCTCGCATCAAGTTCAATTTATCTTGATAGGAAAGTACTTCGAAGCCCGCCACTACTCATACACGCGAACGTTGTGCACAAGCGTAGAAAGACAGTGCGGCAGTGAAAATTTTGCTACAAAAAAGTCAAAAACAAAAAACGATATAAAAAACAGCCCACGTACAAAACAGCATAACTTATCCCGATTCATCGGGATTCGCAAGCCCTAACACACTTGCCGAAGCTTCAGCTTGCAAAAGAGCTGTTTTCTTGCTGACGCACCCACAAATAATTTTAACTTTACAAAATGATATTTTAGGAATTATAATGGTAAACCAAAACCCGGAACAAATAGCACGAGATAATATTGACAGACAATTGATTACCTGCGGCTGGCTAATTCAAAACAAAAACAGAATTAATCTGAATGAAGGAATTGGTGTTGCTGTTCGGGAATATCTCACAGATGTTGGGCCTGCTGATTATGTATTGTTTGTAGATGGAAAACCTGTAGGAATTATTGAAGCAAAACGAGAAGAAGAAGGACACAAACTTACATTTCACGAAGACCAGGCAGAAGATTATGCCACCGCTAAACTAAAATATTTAAATAACGAGAAACTCCCTTTTGTGTATTTGAGTACCGGAGAGATAACAACAATTACAGATTTTAGAGACCCAAAACCTAGAGGTAGAAATATTTTCACTTTTCACCGACCTGAAACCTTAAGGAATTGGTTGAAAAAGACTAAATCTGTTCGGACTGCTCTGCAAGACCTTGACAATCTGCCAGAAGATGGTTTGCGTGATTGCCAGATAAACGCCATCACAAACCTTGAAAAATCATTCAGGCTGAATAAACCAAGAGCACTAATACAAATGGCGACCGGTTCGGGTAAAACTTTTACTGCCATAACTTCTGTTTACCGTTTACTAAAATTGAAAGATGATAACGGGAACAATGTCGTCCGAAGGATTTTATTTTTGGTTGACACTAAAAACCTTGGGGAACAAGCAGAACAGGAGTTTATGAGTTATCTGCCGAACGATGACAATCGCAAGTTTACTGAACTTTATGGTGTTCACCGCCTGAAATCAAAACATATTCCCGACGACAACCACGTATATATCAGCACCATTCAACGATTATATGCTGTGCTCAAAGGTCAAGACCTTGACGAAAGTGCCGAAGAAGAAAACCCAAACGAAAAGTGGCAACCCAAAGAAGTTCCACCAGTGGAATATAGTGAGAAATTGCCCATTGAATTTTTCGATTTCATTGTAATTGACGAATGCCACCGCAGCATTTACAATTTGTGGATGCAGGTACTTGATTATTTTGATGCATTTCAGATAGGTTTGACTGCTACACCAGATGCCAGAACAATAGCTTATTTTAAACAAAACATCGTTTCTGAATATTCGCACGAAATGGCGGTTGCCGATGGTGTAAATGTGGGTTATGATGTGTATTTGATTGAAACCAAAATCACGCAACAAGGTGCAACACTGTGGAAAGGTGAATATATTGAACATCGCGAACGTTTGAGCCGAAAAAAAAGACTGGAATTACAGGACGAAGATGAAAACTATTCTGCACAACAATTGGATAAAGACATTGTAAATCCAAATCAAATCCGCAAAGTTATTTCTACTTTTAAAGAACACTTGCCTGTGATGTTCTCTGACCGTTACGACAAAGACGGAGTTTTTGAAGTGCCTAAAACCCTGATTTTTGCCAAAACCGACAGCCATGCCGACGACATTATTCAAATCGTGCGGGAAGAATTTAACGAAGAAAACCGCTTTTGTAAAAAAGTTACTTACAAAGCCACCGAAGACCCAAAATCTGTTCTGGCTCAATTCCGCAACGATTATCACCCACGCATTGCTGTAACCGTCGATATGATTGCCACGGGTACCGATGTAAAACCTTTGGAATGTTTGCTCTTTATGCGGGATGTTAAAAGTCGGAACTACTTTGAGCAAATGAAAGGACGCGGCACTCGGGTCATTAATTTTGATGATTTGAAAAAAGTATCTCCTTCGGCAAAAATCACAAAGGACCATTTTGTGATTGTAGATGCAATTGGAGTAACTAAAAGTTTGAAAACTGACAGCCGTCCGCTTGAGAAAAAGCCTGGTGTGCCTTTAAAAGACTTGTTAGGTGCAGTTGCAGTTGGCGCAAGAGATGAAGATTTGTTTACTTCTTTGGCAAACCGCCTGACCCGATTAGACAAACAGATTACCGAAAAGGAGAAAAAAACATTTGAAGAAAAATCAGGCGGAGTTTCATTAACACAAGTGGTGAAAGACTTGTTGAATGCTTACAACCCTGATACGATTGAAGCCATTGAGCAAAAAGTAAAGGATGAAAAACGGGGCGATGCACCGGTTGATATTGAAGCAGCCATTTCCCTGAATTTGGAGCAACTTAGAAATCAGGCTGCAAAAGTATTTACAGGCGAACTGAACGAATACATAGAAAATGTGCGAAAGGCACACGAACAAAAAATTGATTTGCTCAACCCCGATGAGCTGGTGAAAGTAGGTTGGGATAAGGACAACAAAGACAAAGCAAACGAAACAGTTATTGCTTTTAAGGAATGGATTGAAAGCCATAAGGATGAAATTACTGCCTTGCAGATTTTTTACGGTCAACCTTACCAAAGGCGCGAACTAAACTTTGCAATGATTAAAGATTTGGTAGAGAAAATTGTGCAAGACAAACCCACCCTTGCCCCAATGAATGTGTGGCGGGCTTATGAACAACTGGAAAGCGTAAGCGGGCAACCCAAAAACGAAATGGTGGCATTGGTTTCTCTAATTCGTAGGGTGGCAGGCATTGACACCGCTTTAACACCGTACGACAAAACCGTTGATAAAAACTTTGCCGACTGGGTTTGGAAAAAGCAACAAGGTGCAGCAATTAAATTTACAAAAGAGCAAATGGACTGGTTATATATGCTGAAAGAGCAGATTGCCACTTCGGTGCATATTGAAACCGACGATTTGGACTACACCCCATTTGACGCAAAAGGTGGGCGGGGTAAAATGTGGCAACTCTTTGGCGATGAAATGGAAACGATTATTAACGAACTAAATGAAGCATTGGCAGCATAATGATTGAGGAAAAGGAATTACCGAAAGGTTGGATATACGTTTCACTTGGCGAATTATTTCTGATTGAAAGAGGTGGTTCGCCGCGACCAATTGATGAATATATTACTGAAGCTGAAAATGGATTAAACTGGATTAAAATAGGCGATACAAAGGGAATAACTAAATACATCTATCATACAAAAGAAAAAATTAGACCGGAAGGTTTGCATA
This sequence comes from Bacteroidota bacterium, assembly GCA_018816765.1. GTDB lineage: Bacteria > Bacteroidota > Bacteroidia > Bacteroidales > F082 > UBA6192. The sequence goes on along the minus strand of JAHIUX010000087.1, from coordinate 25,240 downwards.
AAACAAGAATGGTGTATCAGGATGATTTTATTCTTTCAAACTCAATGAGTTTTGGTCATCCGTACATAATGAAAACAGAAGGGTGCATTCATGACGGGTGGTTAGTTATTAGAACTCCCAAAAGTCTAATTGACACAAATTATTTGTATCACATTTTAAGTTCTTCATTTGTTTATCAGCAATTTTCAAATCTTGCTAAAGGTTCAACAGTAAAGAACTTGAATATTGAAGCAGTTCAACAAGTTAATATTTTTCTCCCTCCCCTTTCAGAGCAGAACCGCATTGTATCCAAAATAGAAGAATTGTTCAGCAGTTTGGATAAAGGTATCGAAAGCTTAATAACCGCACAAGAGCAACTTAAAGTCTATCGACAAGCGGTGTTGAAATGGGCGTTTGAGGGGAAACTAACCAACAAAAATGTTAAAGAAGGGGAATTGCCGAAAGGGTGGAAAAGATTAACACTTGGTAATATTGCTAACAGAAATTCTCAAAAAGCTTTGCCAAGCGAAATGCCAGAAGCGAAGTTTATCGGAATGGATTGTATCGAGCCAAATACACTGAGACCATTCAAGTTTTATGATTTCAAAGAGTTTAAAAGTGCTGGTAATGTGTTCAAGAAAAATCAAGTCTTATATGGCAGAATGCGACCATACTTGAATAAAGTTTACAAAGCAGAAATTGACGGAACTTGTTCTGGTGAGTTTATTATACTCGACTGCTTAAATGATTTTAATCCTGACTTACTAAAATACATTTTACACCACAGAGACTTTGTACGTTTTGCCAATCATAAAACTTCCGGTGACAGACCAAGAATTTCATTTGAAGAAATTGCAGATTATCCTGTGAATGTTTGCAAACCTGAAGAACAACAACTCATCGTCTCCGAAATCGAAAGTCGCCTATCTGTTTGCGACAAGATAGAAGAAAGCATCAGCACCAGCTTAATACAAGCAGAAGCCCTTCGCCAAAGCATTTTGAAAAAAGCATTTGAAGGCAAACTGGTAGAGCAAGACCCGAACGATGAACCTGCCAGTAAGTTGTTGGAACGAATAAAAGCAGAAAGGGAAAAGAATAAACCTGTGAAAAAAGTGAAAACTAAAAAAAAGAAAACAGCGAATGGCTAAAAAGAGGAAAATAAATATCATGGTTGCTTCGACCGTGTATCAAAACCGCGATTTGTTGCTGCAAATTTGCGGTATTTTGAATACGTATGGATACCACGTTATCAATTCTGAATACGGTACACTTCATCCGCCATTAGGAATGAATAACACCGAAGCTTGCATAGCAGCGGTGGCTGAATGTGATATTTTCTTTGGCATAATCAATCCGATGTACAGCACCGGCATTACTCATTCAGAATTTCAAAGAGCTATCGCCATTGACAAACCACGAAGATTTATTGCTCATAGCTTTGTGACTTTCTCACGAAAACTGCTTGCTCAGTATATGTATGCAGATGCTGCAAAAACGCAAAGGAACGACTTTGAAATTCAATCAACTTCCGTTATGGACAGTGTTAAAGTTATTGACATGTATAACGATGCTGTTCAAATAAATTTAGCTTATGAAGAACGGAAATATCATTGGGTACAAGAATTTTTCAGACCAGATGAAGCATTAAGGCACGTTGAAACTTTATTCCGTGACATTAAACGTGTAGAACGTGAATTAGCTAATTTAAATAATCCAGTACAATGAAAACAGAACAACTCATAAAAGACCTGCTAAAGCAGGACGAAAGCGGACAGCTTGAGTTTAAAGAAGTTGTTCGTAAGGATGCCATAGGCAAAACAATTTGTGGTTTTTTGAATAACAAAGGCGGTCAGTTATTAATTGGCATTACAGATAGTAAAGAAATTAAAGGTGTTAAGGATGCTGATAAAATTGCAAAAGAATTAGAGCAATTTCTGACAAAAGAACTGGTTCCTGAAGCACCCGTTATGGTTTCTATTGAAAACTATGATGAGAAACAATTGCTTTTAATCAAAGTATGGGAAGGTTCAAAACAACCTTACATTTTTAACGGCAGTATTTTTTATCGAAGAAATGATAAAACAGTTCAGGCTTCATCTAAAGAAATTTCTGAACTTATTCATAAAAGGCAACAAACCGAAATTCATTGGGAACGTAAGGCTGCATTGGGTGTTGAGTTAGGTGACTTGGATATGGAAGAAATTAACAAGACCATTGACGCAGCAAAATTTGACCTCAAACTTAATACTGAAAAACTTGAACCGCTGGAATTTTTATCTCATTACGGGCTGTATCAGAACGGTAATTTCACCAATGCAGCGGTTTTGTTATTTGCTAAAAACCCTGCACGGTATATTCCTCAGGCAAGAGTTAGGGTTGCCTTATTGAAAGGTGGAAAAACCAGCGATGAATTTACTGACGACCGTTTATTGGATGGGAATATTTTCAAAAATCGGATGGCTCTTCTCGACTTCTTTGATAAGCATCTTCAACTTAAGAGGAAATTTGACAATAAAGATTGGGGAAGAGATGATGATTATGAAATTCCTATGAAAGCATTACGTGAGGGCATTATGAATGCTCTTGTACATAGGGAATATTCTGTTCCTTCAAGTGCAATGGCTGTTATAATTTATCCCGATAAAATTGAAATAAGTAATTCAGGAAAATCTCCTTATAAACAAAGAGAATTAACAAAAAGCCATTTGTCAATGCCTTATAACCCGGACATTGCGCATATGGTATTTCTAAGGGGATTTATTGAAAAGATTGGCAGGGGAACAATTATGATTGCTGATGAATGTAAAAAAGCTGAGCTAAAAGCACCTGTTTGGGATATTGGTGAACAAACTGTTAAGCTTACTTTCTATAGTAAAACAAAACTTGGCGGAGCTGTTGACGGAGCTGTTGACGGAGCTAAAGAAAAAGATAATGACGGAGCTATTGACGGAGCTATTGACGGAGCTATTGACGGAATAACTAAAGGAGTTAAAGAAAAATTAAGCGCTCTACTTAAAGCAATAGCTGCGAATGAAGGAAAAAGAGCACCTGATTATATTAAAGTTATTGAAGTATCTGAAAGAACCATGGAAAGGTATCTTCAGCAGCTAAAAGAAGCCGATTTGATTGAGTTTAAAGGAGAAGCAGCTCAAACAGGTGGTTATTATTTAACAGCAAAATTGAAATCAAAACTAAAATGAGCAACGAAAGCAACAATACATCAAGCATAATAAGTAAAGTATGGAGCTTCTGCACAATCTTAAAAGATGATGGTGTAAGTTATGGAGACTATTTAGAACAACTTACTTATTTGCTGTTTTTGAAAATGGCAGACGAGTTTAGTAAACCTCCATATAACAGAAAACTACCAATCCCAACAGCATACAACTGGGAAAGCCTTGCAGCCAAAAGAGGTGCAGACTTGGAAAGTCATTACACAACTTTGCTTCGTGAATTATCGCAATCTAAAGGCGTGTTAGGACAAATCTTTACCAAGAGCCAAAACAAAATTCAAGACCCAGCCAAGCTTTACAAACTCATTGATATGATTGATAAAGAGCAATGGAGTACAATGGGTGCTGATGTGAAAGGAAAAATATACGAAGGGCTTTTAGAGAAAAACGCAGAAGACACAAAAAGCGGTGCAGGTCAATATTTTACACCAAGAGCATTAATTCGGGCAATGGTTGAATGTGTGCGACCTGAACCTATGAAAGTAATTGCTGACCCTGCCTGTGGAACAGGTGGTTTCTTTCTAGCGGCTTATGATTTTATTGCCAATCCTGCCAACTTTTCATTAGACCGTGAGCAAAAAGAGTTTCTAAAATTAAAAACTTTTCACGGTAATGAAATTGTTGCCAATACGAGAAGAATGGCATTAATGAACTTGTTTCTGCATAATATTGGTGATTTTGAAAGTGAAAGTTTTATTTCATCGGCAGATGCATTGGTTTCTGATGCCGGTTTGCGTGCCGATTATGTGCTGGCAAATCCACCTTTTGGCAAAAAAAGCAGTATGACTTTTACAAACGATGAAGGAGAACAAGACAGCGAAGATTTAACATACAACCGTCAGGATTTTTGGGTAACCACAAGTAATAAACAGTTAAACTTTGTACAGCACATTCGAACTTTGCTTAAATCGGACGGACGAGCAGCAGTAGTTTTACCTGATAATGTTTTGTTTGAAGGAGGTGCGGGAGAAACCATCAGAAAGAAATTGTTGGAAACAACAAACCTACATACTGTTTTACGCTTGCCGACTGGTATTTTCTACAAGCAAGGTGTAAAAGCAAATGTATTATTCTTCGACAACAAACCTGCATCAAAAAACGCACAGACAAAAGAGATTTGGATTTACGATTTCAGGACCAACATCCATTATACGCTAAAGAAAAATCCTTTGCGCCTGGAAGACTTAAAAGATTTTATAGACTGTTACAATCCAAGCAACATCCATAAACGTAAAGAGACTTTCAATGCAGATACCAATTCAGAAGGACGCTGGAGAAAATTTACTTATGAAGAAATCATTGAACGGGATAAAACAAGTCTAGATATTACTTGGCTAAAAGATAAGAGTCTAACCGACCTTGATAATTTACCCGACCCAGATATATTAGCAAACGACATCATTGAGAATTTAAAATCAGGTATAGAAAGTTTCGAGGAAATTATGGTAACAATAAACGGGAAATAGCCAACGCAGCAGTCACACACATTGCCAAGCCCCACAAGCCAACACACGTCCAAATTTTTGCGATAAGTAAGAGTAGAGCCAAACTTGTTTGAGCCTTGCCGAATGCAGCAAAAATCAGTAAAGCTATACTGCGTAAGCTCCCCCAAAATTAGTACGGTTTAAAACCAGGCAAAAGAACAAACGTTTAAATGAATATTCCGGCATACTGGTGCCGAACGATCCGGAATGGGTGGCGCCGATTGGACCGGAATAGTCAAGCAGAATGGAATTTATCGTAAATAGCAAGCATAATGCATGACATATCCTTCACAAAACCGCCTTTTGTCATTTACTGCATGACATATCATTCATTGAAGTGCTTTTTTTCATTTGTTATTGACATTTAACAATTAATCTTTATATTTGCATGATAAATCATTCACTAAGAATTAAACAACAGCTTTATGACTGATAAATCATTCAATGAATGGGCATCTATGAGCGACAAAGCATTGGCTGAGTACATTGGCACATTTGTCAGGCACCATCGAATGGAGCAAAATAAAACGCAGGATGAGCTGGCAGCAGCAGCCGGTCTCAGCCGATCTACCTTAAGCCTGCTTGAGCGGGGTGAAACGGTAACGGTAACCACACTGATTCAGGTGTTAAGGATTTTGGACCAACTATCGGCATTGAGTGCTTTTGAAGTCAGGGAAACGATAAGTCCACTGGCATTGGTAAAGCTGCAAAAGGAAAAACGCCAACGGGCCCGAAGCAAACCCGGGAAAGACGAAAACAAAGAAAATACAGCTTGGTAAATGATGCAGGTAGCAGAAGTAAAAATATGGGGAAAGTTGGTGGGCGCCGTAGCATGGGACACAGACAATGGGTTGGCTACTTTTGAATACGATCCAAAATTCAAGTCATTAGGCTGGGATTTGGCTCCGCTTAAAATGCCCGTTTCCGCTAATCGGAATCAGTTTTCATTTCCCGAACTGCGAAAGGATAAAAATTCCAAATACGACACCTTCAAAGGTTTACCCGGTTTGTTGGCCGATGCTTTGCCCGACAAATACGGAAACCAATTAATCAATCTGTGGCTGGCACAGCAAGGCCGTCCACAGGATAGCATGAATCCGGTTGAAATGCTTTGCTTCATTGGTACGCGCGGCATGGGTGCCCTGGAATTTGAGCCGTCTGCTATGAAAGAAAGTAAAAGAACATTTACTGTTGACATCGATAGCCTGGTAGCTACAGCACAAAAGATGCTCGGCCAACGCGAAGCGTTTACAACCAATCTCAATAAAGACGAAGAACAGGCTGTATTGGAGATTTTGAAGATAGGAACATCTGCCGGTGGTGCCCGTCCAAAAGCCCTTATTGCATGGAATAAAAAAACAGGAGAGGTGAAATCCGGACAAACCAAAGCACCTAAGGGATTCGAACATTGGCTTATTAAACTCGATGGGGTAAGTGATGTACAGTTGGGCAGCAGCCATGGCTATGGCAGGGTGGAAATGGCCTACTACAATATGGCTAAGGCATGCGGTATCGAAATGACGCCATCATGCCTGCTGGAGGAAAATGGCAGAGCACATTTTATGACTACCCGTTTTGACAGGGAAGGCGGTGAAGTGAAGCACCACATACAAACCTTCTGTGCCCTAAAACACCTTGATTACAATCAGGTGAATAGTTTCAGCTATGAGCAGCTCTTTCAGTGTATGAGGGAGTTAAAATTGACCTATGCCGATGCGGAGCAGATGTTCAGAAGGATGGTTTTTAACGTCATTGCACGGAATTGTGATGACCACACCAAGAATTTTTCCTTTCTGCTCAGGCAAGGAGGCAAATGGGAACTGGCACCGGCCTACGATGTATGTCATGCATACAGACCCGGGAGCGATTGGGTGAGTCAGCATGCATTGAGCATTAACGGCAAAAGAAAAAACATTACAAAAGCAGATTTGTTGGTTATAGGCGCATCCATTCGATGTAAAAAAGCATCAGAGATTATTGATGAGATCAACGGCACTGTCAATCATTGGAAAGAATTTGCGGATGAGGTAAAAGTGAAACCGACCCTGCGTGATGAAATAGCCAAAACCCTTTTAGTTCTTAAACAATGAGGCATGAAGGCAAAGCCTGTGAAATTGCAGGGGAAAAGAAGATGTAAGGGCAACGCATTCAATGAAATACCAGCAAGGACACAGCAGGGAGCAGCTGCACATCGTTCCGGTGAGTATGGAATCTGCCATGGGTGCCGATCATGAGGTTCGGATGATTGCGCAGTTTGTTGGGGAGCCCGAAATGGGTTTGCATGGATTCAGGCATTGTAAGCTCCCCCAAAATTAGTACGGTTTAAATCCAGACAAAAGAAAAAACGCTTAAACACACACAAATTAAGAACAACCACACACATATGCCAACAGCACACCATTACCAGGCGACGACTATATGGACGGGGAATAAGGGCACGGGAACAAAAAGCTACAGTGCCTACGAAAGGAGCTATCGGCTGATCATACAGGGTAAACCGGCAATCTCAGGTTCATCCGACCCGGCTTTTCGTGGCGATAACACCAAACACAACCCGGAAGAACTCTTGGTTTCTGCCTTGTCGTCCTGTCACATGCTTTGGTATTTGCACCTGTGTGCTGAAGCCGGGGTCATCGTCACGGAATACACCGATACTGCCCGCGGAACGATGGTGGAAACAGCCGATGGTGGCGGTCATTTCACCGTGGTGAACTTACATCCTGTTGTGACAGTGGCCGAACAGCCGATGATCGAAAAAGCTAACGCCTTGCATAAAAAGGCAAATGAATTGTGCTTTGTTGCAAACTCAGTGAATTTTCCGGTGAACCACCATCCAGTAACAAAGACCTGATCAGCCAGGCAATTGCATCATGGGATAGCGTCGGCATTTCTGCATTGCAGGCCGTTTTCAGCGAAATTTGTTAAATTTGACCACGGATAGCGACTTTCTGTGCTGATAACATTGATTATCATTTAACTAAAACAACAATTAATCGCTCTTCTTTTTTTTATCATGACGAAAAAACGCATCATACACATACTGAGAATCGTAATGCCATTGGTCGCATTGTGCTGCCTGATCATTTTTCCACCCTGGGTGCTGGTCTGGGCCTGGATAGCTCCCCTGCCTGCCACAGTACAGCAACAGCTGAATGATGCTGCCGGTCATGGGTTGGATGGCATTATTGTGTATGTGGATGAAGCGGGCAAGCCACCGGCGTTTTATGCAGCGGGCTGGAAAAACAGGGAGAATAAGGTCCCTGCCGACCCGAAGGCCTTATTCAAGATCGCCAGCATCAGCAAGTTGTATGTGGCTGTGGCCGTCACCAGGCTGGCCTGCAACAATCGCTTGTCGCTTGATGAATCGCTGGCACAATATTTTCCTGAGCTTGTGGGCAGGATCGCATTTGCCGAAAAAATCACCCTGCGCATGATGTTGCAGCACCGCAGCGGCATCCCCAACCTGACCGACAACCCTGCTTTTCCCTGGGCCGATCCACCGAAAAGCAGCCGCGAAGCCCTCGCCTATGCCCTCGACCAGCCCGCACTTTTTGAACCCGGAACAGATTATGCCTATTCAAACACCAACTACCTGCTGCTTTCCGAAATCATCGACCAGGTGGTGGGTTACAACCATCAACAGTTTATCAAAGAAGAAATTTTAATCCCGCTCGGATTGAAAAACACCTTTGCTTCGCTTCATGAAGTGAATCCTGATGATGTGATGAGCGGCTATTTCGTTGGCTGGCAGCCCGATATCAAATCCAACAACCATGGCTCGATGATCGCCACTGCTGAAGATGTGGGCCTGTTTCTGCGCGCACTGAACGATGGCTCCCTGCTCAGTGAGGCCGAACAGGAAATGTATTCATCAGTGTATGTATATGAACACACAGGCTTGGTTCCTGGTTATCAAAGCATTGCAAAATATCACAAAGACATCGACACCGTCATTATCCAGTTTGTGAATACAAGTGGTGGCGATATGTGGACCTTGTCAGAGATCGTCTACAAGCGCATTGTGAAGATACTGAAGCGCAGGCGTGAGGCATAAAAAAAACCGCCCTCACATTGCTGCCGGGCGGTTTCATATTGGTTCAGGCAATGCCTAGAAATTCATCAGCTTGTCCAGTTTTTCCTGCACCAGACCTGCTTCTTCTTCCAGTTTTTTGCGGATAACCTTTTTGGCGGCATCCTTGGCTGTTTTGCTGTCGTAAGCCAGGCGCACATTGGCTTCGATGTTGTTGCCCACCTTGCGGTACATTTCATACAGGGTGACCACCCTGCCGAGTTCCTGTGCAATGATGTTTTTTGATGCGCCCACGGTTTTTGTCACTGCTGCGGCATCCTCGGCACTAAGCTGTTGTGTGGCGATGTTGTTTTCGATGATGGCCATCACGTTGGTGGTGATGGTTCCGGCAAGCTCAAGTTTGGCAGTTTCGGTTGCCTGCAACTTGGCTGCAGTCTGTGATTCGGATACTGAGTTTCCGGTAGCCACAATGAATTTGGGATAACCGTCTTCATCTTCCTGCAGTTGTTTTTTCCAGGCGTTTTCGAGCTGCATATCCATTGGGAGGGCACCCTGTGCAACATAATAGCCTTGTTTTTTGAAGGTCTTGGCTTCTTCGCGTGCGCGCTTGGTGGCTTTCGACTTCAGCTGCTTGTTGAGCGCCTTGTCCGATTTCTGCGCGAACACAGGCGCAACAGCGCTGATTCCGATCAGTAATGACAACAGAAAAATAAGTTTTTTCATTTTTTTGGGGATTAGGTGAATAATATGGTTTGTTGAAATCTGATTGTTCTGTTTCACAAATTAGTCCATCCCAAAAACACCCTCAGCTCCGGAAAATGACGTTCCCCTGTTTGTCAATCATTCGATTCACAAACCTATGCTGCCTTATTGCTCAAAAAATGCTTACCGGAAATGATGGTGCTTGCCATGTGTTGCAGGAAAATGCCCTACAAATATAAGTGAAATAATCACAAACAGGAAAAAAAATTGCCTGAAAGCCCGCATTATTTTACAAGGCAGGCTTTCAGGCAATCATGTTTCAATTGTAACGGCTTTCCCGTTTACAGCTGCTTTTCCTTAATCAGGTTCAGGGCGCTGCCTGCCTTCAGCCAGGCGATCTGGTTTGCGTTATAGGTGTGATTTACCGCAAATTCCTCCATGCGATGGTCGGCGTGATTCAGCCTGATTGTAAGCGGCTTACCGGCTTCCATCGCTGAGAGTCCGAGGATATCGATTCTGTCGTCTTCCCTGATCTTGTCATAATCGGCTTTGTCGGCGAAGGTAATTGCCAGCATCCCCTGTTTTTTGAGGTTTGTTTCGTGGATACGTGCGAATGATTTCACCAGCACGGCTTTAACGCCAAGGAAACGGGGTTCCATGGCGGCATGCTCACGCGAGGAGCCTTCGCCATAGTTTTCGTCGCCCACGACGATGGAACCGAAACCGGTTTCTCGGTAAGCGAGGGCAGTGTTGGGCACCGTGTCGACCGAAGATGTAAGCTGGTTCACCACGGCATTGGTTTTTTCCCCGAAGTAGTTTACCGCACCGATGAGCATATTTTGTGAGATGTTTTCGAGGTGGCCGCGGTAGCGCAACCAGGGTCCGGCCATCGAAATATGGTCGGTGGTGCATTTGCCCTTGGCTTTGATCAGCAGATAGAGTCCTTTGATGTCCTTACCATCCCAGGGTTTGAAGGGTTCGAGTAGCTGCAGCCTGGTCGATTTCGGGTCGACATTCACTTCAACTTTGCTACCGTCTTCGGCAGGTGCCTGATAGCCGTTGTCTTCGACAGCAAAACCCCGTGGTGGAAATTCGATGCCTTTTGGTTCATTGAGCTTCACCTTTTCTCCATCGGCATTCACAAGGTAGTCGGTCAGGGGGTTAAAGGTCAGCGAGCCGGCGATGGCAAAGGCTGTCACCATCTCAGGTGATGCGACGAAGCCGTGTGTGTTTGGATTTCCGTCGTTGCGCTTGGCAAAGTTCCTGTTGAACGAAGTCATGATTGAATTCCGTTCGCCTTTGTCGGCATTGTGTCGCGCCCATTGGCCGATACAAGGTCCGCAGGCATTGGCAAGGACCACCCCACCGATGCTGGCAAAGGTATCGAGGTATCCATCGCGTTCAACGGTATAGCGCACAAGCTCGGAGCCCGGTGTCACCGTGTACTCTGATTTCACTGTCAGTTTCTTGTCGATGGCCTGCTGCGCCAGCGAAGCAGCACGGGAGATGTCTTCATAGGATGAGTTGGTGCAGCTGCCGATGAGGCCTACAGATAATGTTTCGGGCCAGTTGTTTTCCTTTACTGCAGCAGCAAATTTGGAAACGGGCGTAGCCAGGTCGGGAGTGAACGGCCCGTTGATGTGGGGTTCGAGGGTTGAAAGGTCAATTTCGATCACCTGGTCAAAATATTTTTCAGGATGGGCATACACTTCAGGGTCGGCAGTCAGGTGTGCCTTCACCTTGTTGGCTTCGTCGGCCACCAGCGATCTGTTTGTTCCCCTGAGGTAGGCTTCCATTTTGGCATCGTAGCCAAAGAGGGAGGTTGTTGCTCCGATTTCGGCACCCATATTGCAGATCGTACCTTTTCCGGTGCAGGAGATGGCTTCAGCGCCTTCGCCAAAATACTCAACGATGGCACCTGTGCCACCTTTCACGGTCAGGATTCCGGCCACTTTCAGGATCACATCCTTGGCTGAGGTCCATCCGCTGAGGCGGCCTGTCAGCCTGATGCCGATAAGTTTCGGGAATTTCAGTTCCCAGGCCATTCCGGCCATCACATCCACGGCATCAGCGCCGCCAACACCGATGGCCACCATGCCCAGACCGCCAGCATTCACCGTGTGTGAGTCAGTCCCGATCATCATCCCGCCGGGAAAAGCATAGTTCTCGAGCACCACCTGGTGGATGATGCCAGCACCGGGTTTCCAGAAACCAATGCCATATTTATTTGATACAGATGCAAGAAAATCAAACACTTCCTTGTTGGTGTCGCGGGCCACTTTCATATCGGCTTCGGCTCCGGCTTTGGCCTGGATCAGGTGATCGCAGTGCACGGTAGATGGAACGGCCACCTTGCTTTTACCAGCCTGCATAAATTGCAGCAAGGCCATCTGGGCAGTGGCATCCTGCATGGCAACCCTGTCGGGGTCAAAATCGACGTATGAACCGCCTCGGGTAAAGGGCAGCTCAGGAAGCGAATCTGTCAGGTGGGCATACAGGATTTTTTCGGTGAGGCTCAACGGGCGACCAAGCAGTTTGCGGGCAGTTTCGACGCGCGCCGGCAGTTGGGCATAAACACCCTTAATCATATCAAAATCAAAAACCTTCATAGTTGTTCTTATTAGTTTTGTTCAGTTTGGGCTTTGTTGTTAATCTAATAACAATAAAATCAAGTGTTTAAGCAAAAATACTATTTTTTTCGCAGCAAGCTGGCTTTTGAAAGAAATTCTATTCCAGAATAATCTTGCCGGTAAATACCCCCTCCGGTGTACGCAGGCGATAGAGGAAAAATGTGGTTTTGTGCAGGTAAGCAGCAGGTAAGGCGGGATCCCAGCGCAGCTGCTTCAGTCCGCCAGCGCTGCAGTGTTTTGTCTCATTGTAGACGATTCTGCCTGCCAGATCAGTGATTTCGAGGCTTAACAGGCCAGCAATTTTCAGTTCAACAGCAAAGGTAAACCGGCCGGTTGAAGGGTTTGGAAACACCATTATGCGCTTTTCATTGGCGGTACACCTTGGCGCAACACTTGTTATCAGATTGACTTTGAGAGCGATGTCAGTCTCCAGGTTCCTTACGGGAACAGCAAGGCCATCAGCTCCGGCACTCAGCACAAGGCTTGAGTCAACTTCACCACTGCTTGTATTGTACCAATCGAGCTGAAAATCGCCCGAATAAAATGGCAAAACCAGGTAGCCCGAAGCAGCTTCAGGCGGAAGTTCGTGATCGCGTATCCATTGCCAGTGGTGGTTTCTGTTGTGCACCCATACCAGTGCCCTGTCTTCGCTTACCATGCCAAAAGCGCGTAATTCGGGCAGGTAATCCTGAAACACAATCTCGTGCAATTCGATCATGCTTAAAAATGACGCACCCCTGTTGTCGAGCTGAACGGTATGTTCCCCGGCATCAATTTCAAAGGCATAGAGGCTAGATGGCTGCACAGTGCCTTCGAAAACCACTTGTCCGTCGATGGTCAGCTGCAGGATACCATCCGAAACCTGCGGGCCTGTTTCGACTGTAATCATGCTGCCTGACTGCCACTTTCCGTGAAATACCGGCGGATTCCGCAGGTTGGCGAAAAGCGACAACGGGCCATAAAGCATCCCAACGAGGCTGTCTTCAGCAGGCGCAAGCACACCTGTTGCTTGCAGGGTGAAATCACTGGAAGGCGATTTTGCGTTGAGGTCGAAGTATTTCGGCGAAAGCGTCCAATCCTGCTGAACGGCAGATGCAGTGTGCAGGTGTTGTGGCACAAATCCTTTGCCACTGAGCTTTTCATCGTGCATAAAGCGTGCCGGTCCTGTAAAGCGGTGATACAGGTCAAGGTCGTTGATGTAAGCATCCCAGAACCAGGGAACCGCACCGCCAATAGCGCCCGACAAGGCTGTTGCCCATAAGCCGTTGTGCAAGGCCCAGCCTTCGGGGTCCCAGGCGATAATGGAGTCGTTGATGTGGCCAATGCCGTACTCACCAATCAACACTGGTTTGTTGTATGCGCCGAGGTATACGCCACACATCCTGAATGCTTCTCCTTCAACATCAGGCCTGTCGGCATAAAAATGCAACTGGGTGAAGCCGATATCGGGATGCTGCCACACAGTGGGGTTGCTTTTGGTTAAAGCAAAACCGACAGAAGTCAGGTGGTGATAAGGGTCATTTTCGCGAATAAATGTTGCCATCTCCCCTGCCCAATCAGCAATCTGGGTAGCATACTGGCTGTAGAACGAAAAGTTGTCGGCTTCAGAAAATAATTCCCATCCCATCAGCAAGGGTTCATAGCCCCAGCGTGCAATGATGTACGACAGCCTGTTTTTAAACAGGGACCGGGCTTCCGGTAAAGTGAAAAAATCCTGTGGCTCAGCACAGGGACCGCCATGGATGACATTGTATGGGTTTGAAAGCCAGTCCTCGTTGGCGAATCCGGGCCTGAGCTCATTGTGTATTGAAACAGCCAGCTGAAGGTAAAGCCCATACTCAGCGGCCATCCTGAAAACGCTGTCGACCATGAATGCCCTGTCCTGCCTGTTTCCGTAGTTTTTCAATCCGCCCGGGCCCCATTCGATGCTGTATGACCAGGGTGTCATCATCAGTTTGGCAAAATTTGCGCCGCTGGCATCCAGTTTTTCCATGTATTCAGCCATGCGGTCGTTTCCTGATTCATAGCCGGCCCAGGCAATGTTTTCGCCAATGAGAAAAACATCCATTCCCTTGTCATCGACAAGGTAGTTGCCGGTGGCCGATTTGCTTACAAAACCTGGTTTTTCGCTTTCGAAACAGTCGAAATGCAGGGTGTCGGACTGGTCACTTCCAAACACATCCGTCACCTGAACAACATAAGACCAATCGCCGGTCTGGCGTGGAGTAAACCTGATTTTCCAAAAGGGCTCCCCAACAGGACTCAGGCTACCTGACTGGTTTTCAAATGCCTGATAAAAAAAACCTTGCTGACTAAGCTGTTGGCCATCGGGAGCAATGAAAAGCCCAGTAAGGTTTAATGAATCGGCATCAAACGGATTACGGACAAGACTCGTCAGCTGCACATTCAACTCATAGAGTCCGTTAAGCTTTGCCTGTGGTTGTGACGCATCTACAGTGATCAGCTGCGGCTGGGCCTGCAGCCTGAGCAACACGAACAACATCAATGACAGCAACAGATAGTTTTTCAAAGCAGCCGGTTTTCAGGTTAATATGCTAAAACCATACCAAAGAGGCAAAGATAACCGTATCCGTTTAAAAACCGACACTTCCGGAAAACAACTGAAATAAATCCACATTACGCATTGGAGATGCGTTGGGTCGGCATAAGCACCTTATTCGTCGAGCAGGCCACGGCCTGTTTTCACCACCAGTCCTTCGGCCCTGAATTGCTGAATGAGCTTATCGAGGATGCCGTTGACGAACACCTTGCTGCGGGCTGTGCTGAAGTACTTGGAGATGTCGATGTATTCGTTCATCGTCACCTTCACCGGGATCGACGGGAAACAGGTCAGCTCGGTCAGCGCCATTTTCAGGATGATCATATCCATGATGGCGATGCGTTCCTGCTCCCAGTTTGAGGTGGAATCAGCTACGAGCCTGCCGTAGGCTTCGCTGTGCAAAATGGTTTCCCTGAAGAGCTTTTTTACGAAATCCTGGTCTTCGTCTTCTTCGTCCTGCTCAGTCCTGAAGATGGTGGGTAATTTGGTGTTGATGTCAAAATCCTTTTCCATGAACTTGAAGAATTTCACAATCATATAGGTCACCAGATGATAGTCATCGACAAAATAAATGCTCTTTTCTTCATAAAACGACTGCAGGAGTTCGAAAGTGGAAAAATACTTCTCGGCAATATTGATCAGGAATTTCTTCTCAGCCGCAAAGCTGCTCGAATCACCTGCCATGTACTTTTCAAAATCGGACGAATCCTTGATTTCGAGGTAGAACTTACGGACCATATCCTGGTCCTGCGACCAATTGATCTTATACAAGTTTTCGAAGCGCCTGAAATCCTTGTTGTCGTTAATCAGGCCCAGGATGCTGTTTTGTGCAAACCGCATATTGGGATTGAGGTCGTCGGCTGTCGGGAGGTGTTTCTTTTTGCCTTCTTCAAGCCGCCTTTCGGCAAAACGGGCAGTCTCAATTAAAAAGGAGAGCTGATAGATAAACAGCTCGAAAAGCTTATTGATACTGAGAATTAGTTGTTTTTCACCCTGTTCGATACTGGTACTGCCTGATTGAAAGTAGGCGTAAAGGGCCTGCAGGACTTTGATACGGAGGTGCCTTCTGCTGAGCATGGTTGTAAATGAACTTAGTTGATCGTGATCACGCGGCAAAATTAAGCAATTTTTAAGGCATGCGGAAATAAATTTCGCGAAAGCCGAATGTCGGTCATCCTTTCGGTTTGTCAGATGCGGCGGCCGCTATACCGCATTGCCCTGATGAGGATATTCATATCCTTGAGCAGTGTGTAGTCGCGGGCATACATGAGGTTTAGCCTGTTTAGTGTTTCTTCGTCGGTGACAGCATTGTGAAACACATCGGCTGGCGATACAATGCCCGCACGAATCAAGGGCAGCCTGCCCCCTTGTGGAGCGGCAACTTTGCAATAACCAACCCAGGTTCGCCTGCCCAGTATAACCTTCGTTGCATTAACCAATATGCCCACGGGCTGGTGCACAAAAAACAGCAGTACCGGCCAAAACAGCAATATGCCGAAGGAGGCTACCAAGTCGAACAAGCGTTTGTTCCGGCGGCTACCCTGCTTATCAATTGCTTTGATATCAATGGTATACAAATCACCACGGGTGTTAATGGAGTTGCTTCCTATGATTGAATAGCTGTCCTCGGGTGCAATCTTATAGTCGATCTGACTGTGATGCCATTCCACCATTTTATCGATGATCATCTGGTGTGGAATGCTTTTCGAACAAAAGATGATCTCGTTGATGTTGTAAATAGTGATGATGTCCTTCACCTGCTGAATCGTTCCGATGACATCTTCACTGAGTGGCGCTTTGATTTCACTGGTAACGATGCCTACAAAATCAGGCTTGATGGCGGTTGTCATCAGCAGTTTTTTCACCCGGCTGGCTTCCACTACCTCACCGATCACCAGAAAACGCCGCCGTTCGTTGCTGCCAATGGTATAGTCGCCAATATTGAGCCAATGCACCCCATAGCGGTTGATCACTGATGCAACGATCAGCCACAACATGCCAAAGATGATGAGCGCACGTGAGAACCGCATGCTCTCGGGCAGCAAGGCATAAAGCACCAGGATGATGACAGTGCCGGCAGCAATGCCGCTGATGGACTTGTGTATTTTGACCGGTCTGTCGTAACCTCCGCTGATGTAAATTGACACAAGCCAGATGAGGATATACACCGGAAACGCAATGCCTACAAGCTCATAGGGATAATCACCACCATAGCGGTAGATGGTCATATTGCCCCAAAACTGTTTGATGAGCAGTAAGCCAAGGTATGCCGTTGTGGCATCGGCTACCGGCAAAAACGCCTGTTTGAAAAAGCGGCTCAGGATGGCCAGCGATGCCCTGAAATAGATGGCAATGTTGATGAGAAAGGTAAAAGTGTTTGCACGTTTCTGGCTAAAATGCTTGCGGGCAAAGATGATCATCGCATTGTAAAAAACAAACACATAGTTTACGCTGCTTTTTTTGGTGCTTTCGCCCTTGTAATGGATGATGCGTGTTTCAGGGAAATAGTAGTTTTTATACCCTGCCAGGGTAATCCGGTACGACAGGTCGATATCTTCGCCATACATGAAGAAGGCTTCATCGAGCAAACCTGTTTTGTTGAGTGCTTCGCGGCGCATCAGCATAAAGGCGCCTGCAAGCACCTCAATTTCGTGCACCTGGTCTTTGTCGAGAAAACCCATATGGTATCGCGAAAACCTTTTTGAGGTAGGAAACAGGCTCGAAAAGCCAAAGATTTTGTAAAAGGCCGTCAGCGGTGTGGGCAGTCCGCGTTTCGACTCAGGCAGAAATTTACCTTTGCCATCGACCATTTTCACACCCAGGCCGCCCGCATCAGGGTGCTTGTCCATAAAAGCGATCACCTTTTCAAAGGTGTCGTCTTCAACCACCGTATCCGGGTTTAACAACAACACATACTCTCCTTTCGAGATCCTGATGGCCTGGTTGTTGGCCTTGCTGAAGCCGACATTCTGTTTGTTGTCGATCAGGATCACCTCAGGGAATTTTTCGCGCAGCATGCGCAAGGATCCGTCAACAGAATCGTTGTCGACCACAAACACCTCACCGTCAACATTTTTCAGGGCTTTCCTCACAGCGTAAAGGCACTGTTCAAGAAAGTGTTCTACATTATAGTTCACAATGACGATCGATAGTTTCATTCCCGGGAGCATGTTTTTTTTAGGAAGCCCAAAGATAGGATACTTCTTTAAAATGATGTGCAACAATCAAGGCGAGCCAGTTATCATAATTACAAGGCTGTGTTATCAGGCTATAAACGTATGAATCATTGAATATTGTTTGTGCCCCTGCTTTTTAAGGTCTTTTCGACAACCCAAATACGTCATGCTTATCTGTCGGAAAACGCCTTGAGCAAGGTAAACAGGTGCCACCATGCTTCGGTTGTAAGTGGTTCACCGGAGCGCAAATTCCTGAAATGAATTGTATCGCTGAGTAAGTGATCCTCCGACATCAGCTGTTGAAGCTGTGCAGCATACGGGAAGCAACTCAATGTCATAGTATCTCTGTTTTTTGCCAGTAGTTTCAATAATGGAACCGGCATGGCGGCCCTCAGCATTTGTCTGCGGAACACCCGATTGACAGCCTGTTGATCTGCCGGAGAACATTGCCAGTTGGGGTTCGAAATATGCTGCAATTTTCCGGGAAGCCGTTCAAAAAACGCCAGAAAGAGGTTTCCGTTGCGCTTTCCTTCCATCGGATAGTGCAGGCAGGCTTTAAACAAATCAGGACTGTAATACGGCGTTGTTGACCAGGCATAGCATCGGTTTCTGTCTTCCCCTTCGAACAGCCATGTCATGGCCCTCTCCCTGATCAGAAAGGACATATAGCGCTCATTTTCATTGGTAACTTCATAAGATTGCAGCATTTGGAGCAACAGATCGCGAAGGTCTTCCTTGCTGAAACCACTCATTTCGGCCACAAGGCTTAACGGCATGATGGTGTGGTTTCGCAACAGGTATTCAATCAGTTGGTGGTGTGTATGCAGCTTTCGGAGCGGACGCAGGTCGGCCAGCAATTTATCGCCTCCATCACCGGTAAGCTGCCATAAGTCCCGCTGCCTGAAGCGATCAAGGAATGGCAGAATAAATGCCATCCCCAGGTAGTTGAGGCCCTGCTTCAGCCCGTTAAGCTTGTCGAACTGCATTTCATCCGGCAGGCTCAGCTGAAGCCGTTCGTGGTTTTTTTCTATCTGCAGTTGAGACACTATTTGATCCACAGCAGCCAGGTCGGCAACGGCAGTTGCTTCTGCATCGGCATAGGTCAGTGTGGGTATTTCCCTGTCCATTCGGGCCAGCATTCCCGCCAGCAGACGTGAGTCGAGACCGCCACTGAGCGACAAGCCAACATTGCTTCCTGCGTTCAGCCTGTCTGACAAGCCTTTTTCGAGCAAATGGAAAATATGGTCCTGTTGGTCAGCAAGCCGAATCTCTGAATGACTAAAATCTATTGCGAAGGATGATTTTTGATATGGGTTGTGCTTCCCGGGATCAATCCTGAAAACTGTCGCCGGCTCAAGCCTCCGGATAGCTTCCCACAGCGTTTTTCCACCGGGAGCATAGCCAAGCAACAATGTCAGCGCCACCGCCGCTTTGTCCGGATGACTGTTATGCATCAGTGCTTTGATGAAGGAGACATCCCTTGAAATGACTATTTTGCCTGAAAGTTCACCGGCATACAATGGTAGCCGGCCCAAGGCATCATTAAACACCAGGACTTTGCCCGTTTCAGGATAACAGATCACACCGACAAATTCACCGTCAAGCGAGCGCACCCATTGCTCCAGGCTGCTGTCACTGCCGTTTTGAGAGGCTGCCATTGTTTCAAGACGTGTCTTCAGCTGTTTTTCGGTCTGGTTGTATACCTTTCCCTCAAGCAGGATAAGCGCACCGGCTGCTTCAATAACCATTACCGGGTAGCTTGCATAAGCATAAAAACCCAGAAAAAGCAAGTCATTTTGCACAATCCGCTGTAAGGTATATTCCTCCATAACCGGCAGCGAAGCAAGCGCTTTCTCCAGCCTGTCAGCATCGGGATTGGTGTAAAACAGCAGACCTGGCATTGTAATAAAATAAGCCGCAAGATAAGCAATCCTTTCATGTAGAACAGCCCTGATTAACCCACAAAATTTGCTCCATAAACCAATGGTAACGTTTGCTGAAAGCCAATTATCTCCATACCATGCGGCAAACTGCGGGTCAAATGATCCTCGCCAGAAACTGATGCAGGGATTCAAATCAAAATTCGCTGCAGCATTCAAATGCGTCAGCGGCAAAATGTTTACATTTGCTGAACTGGCAAAATCAACCCTGACAGGCAATGGCGGGGAGATTTTGGCGTTTATCCGGAAATCAACACATGACAGCAGCACAAACAGCGGGTCCTGCGCCACTTCGATTTGGTGTATTATGCAACAGCCTGGTGCTTGAGCAATGGCAGACAGAAACCATTGCCTTGCTTACTGAAGCGGGTCATCGCCTCGAACTGGTTGTGGTGAACGCAGAAACGGTGCCCCCTGAGCCATTGTTAAAGAAACTCTTTACTTATCGCTACAACCGCTTGATATTCAATCTGTGGAACAGGTTTGTGTTTCGTCCGGAAGTAAAAAAAACATGCTCATTCGAACAACTCACTGCCAATGCAGTGACCATGAAATGCATTCCGGTAAAAAAGGGAATCGCCAATTATTTTGCGGCGGAAGACCTGACAAAGATGCGTGAAAAGCGCCTTGATTTCATGCTTCGCTTTGGTTTCAACATCATTAGGGGCGAGATTTTGCAAACTACCACTTATGGCATCTGGTCGTTTCATCACGACGATGAAGAAGTGGTGCGCGGAGGGCCGCCAGGTTTCTGGGAAGTGTTCAAGCCTATGGTTGCCAATGGTGTCATCCTGCAGCAGCTTACTGATTCGCTCGATAAGGGAGTCGTGCTGAGGCAAGGCTATTACAAGACCATCAGGCACAGCTATACCGCTCATTTGAATCAGCTATACAACGAAAGCAGGCATTATCCGTTGCAGGTGTGCCGCGACATTCAGCTTGGCTGCCTGAACCCGGTTTTATCAGAATCCAAAGCTAAGATTTTCCACCCTCCGGGAAACCTGACCATGATTTGGTTTTATCTCATGATGGGATTCCGGCGCGTTTTCTTTCACCTGAATGACCTGTTCAGGCACGAAGACTGGAATATTGGTGTTATCTTTCATTCGAGGGAAGCCGTGATTGACAATCCTGACGAAAGCACCCAATGCATCAAATGGCTAAGGAAATCAAGCCATTCATCCTATCTGGCCGATCCCTTCATTTATAAAGATGAACGGCAAAACCTGCTCTTTTTCGAACATTACGATTACAGAAAGGGCAAGGGAGAAATTCAGGTAGCGGATGAAAATATCGGATTTGAGCATTACCGGCCATCACTCGAAACGAAAGCCCACCTGTCGTTCCCTTACCTTATTCCCTTCGAAGGACAGCTTTACTGCATTCCTGAATCCTTTGAGTCGGACAACATCAGCCTATACCGCTATGATCCTGTCACCTATACGCTTCATTTTGAATGCATCCTGCTACAACATGTCAGGGCCGTTGATCCTGTTTTGTTTCAGCACGATGGCAGGTGGTGGCTGATGTTCACCACCAAGGACCTTCCCAGCGTGAACCTTTACGCCATGTATGCTGAGCGTTTGACCGGACCATTTTTCGCCCACAACAACAACCCCATCAAGTCAGACATCCGTTCGGCCAGGCCGGCAGGTCAGTTGTTCTACCATCATGGAAAGCTCATCAGACCTGCACAGGACTGTGCAAAGGATTATGGGGTGGCGGTAGTGCTGAACGAAATACAAGCGCTCGACCCTGACCGTTTCGTAGAAACAAACTTTCAACGCATCACACCGATACAAAAAAGCAAGTACAACAAAGGTCTTCACACCTTCAATGGAAATGAAGACTATACAGTAATCGATGGAAAACGATTTGTTTTTAGTCTGGCAGGCTTCAACGCCAAATTGCGTGAAAAACTCAAACTGAAGTAACCCATTATGCTGCTGCGCAAAATTATCGGAACCTCTGGCACACGCATCTTGAATGCCCTTTCGAGCCTTGTGGTGCTCTGGATTGCAGCCAATGAACTCGGTGCTTCTGCCTGGGGCATTGCAGGCATTATCCTGCTCGATATTTCACTGATTATACTGGTGGTTGAGCTGATGAGCAGCGCGCTGGTGTTTTACACCCCGCGAAAGAATATGTACAGCATGATGGTGGCTACTATGCTCTGGACGCTGTTGATACTGCTGCTAACTTCCTGCCTGTTTTTCGGACTTTCTTTCTTTCCTGAAACTTACGAAATCATGGTTCCGCGAGGCTATGGAGTGCACATTATTGTCCTTGTATTTTTAAACAGCATGCATAGTTTCAACCTGAATGTACTCCTGGGGAAACGCAACATCCTCGCATTCAACAGCCTGTTTTCATTGCAGTTCCTCTTGTTGCTGGCGATCATGGCTGCGTGTGTTTACGTAATCGGAATCAAAGATGAAAAAGCCTTTGTTTTTGCCATGTATGCCTCATATGGAGTACCAGCAGCAGTTGGCTTGTGGATGGTATTGCCTGAAATGTGGCACGACAGGAGTCTTCAGCTGAGAAAAACAGCAAAGGACATGCTGGGTTTCGGCAGCATGACCCAACTTTCAAGCATCGTGCACCTGATCAACAAGCGACTGAGCTATTTTGTGATCAGGCATTTTGCCGGTTTTGCCCCTGTTGGCGTTTACAACTCGGGTGTTCAGCTCACCGAAGGCTTGCGGCTGATTGGCCAAAGCATATCGCTGGTGCAGTATTCAAGCATCAGCAACAGCAATGATCCACAGTTTGCCAAACAGCTGAGTCTGCAGCTGCTTAAATTCTCTGTTATCCTGACCAGTCTGGCTATGCTCCTGTTGATCGCCATTCCCAGGAGCGTGTTTGAACTGATCCTGAGCAAAGACTTTGGTGACATCAGGATTGTCATCATCAGCCTGGCGCCCGGCGTCATTGCCTTATCGGCAAACACCATTTTCAGTCATTATTTTTCGGGCACCGGCCAACCAAAATACAACCTGATGGCATCGGTGGTCGGATTGGCTGTTACGCTTCCGCTGGTGTTTGTACTCATCCCGTTGTGGGGTTTACCCGGAGCCGGCTTAAGCGCTTCATCCGCATATCTTGCTGCGGTCGTTTATCAATGGATGATGTTCAAAAAACTCACCAAAAGCAAGCTGGCCGATGTGTTGCTCACAATGGCCGACATCAGGGCCTTTGCTGATGGGGTAAAGCGTTTGTTGCATTCGAAATAAGCAAGTTCATATGCCAGCAAAAATTCAACCGTTTGGATTTAGCGATCCCGGATTAATAGAAAAACTTGAAAGCTGCCGCAGGATGACGATTCCGGCTGGGCAGAAAATTCTTGATGAAGGCGATGTCATCGTGCTGATCCCATTTGTCACTGACGGACAGATCAGGGTAGTGCGCAATGACGAAACCGGTCGGGAAATATTGTTGTATACGATTTTCGAAGGCGAAAGCTGCGCACTGTCCATTTCTTCTGGGTTCAACGGCCAACGCAGCAATGCTGTTGCCATAACAGAGAACAATACCGAAGTTTTGCTGATTCCGGCTGCCAGCCTCAGGTCCTGGTTCGCCGAACATGCTGAATTCCGGCAGTTCATCATGAACCTGTTTCATAAACGCTTCAACGAAATGATCAATGTGGTAGATGCCATCGCCTTCAAAAGCATGGATTACCGCCTGCTCAGGCTGTTAAAAATCAGGCAGACGGAAAGCGGAAACACCATCAACACAACACACCAGCAATTGGCCAACGAGCTTGGCACCGTTAGGGAAGTCGTATCACGCTTGTTAAAACAACTTGAAAAACAAGGCGTTATCAAAAACCACAGGGGAAAAGTTGAAATATTGAGCGATCTGTAACATTTGTCACTGACAAGGGCTTCGCTGCATCTTATCTTTGCCGCATACTTAAAAACAATACCATGAAAAAGAACGTTGGAAGCATCGACAAAATCATTCGCATTATTCTGGGATTGGCCATTGGAGGCCTTGGTTACTTCTCTGGAAGTTGGTGGGGACTCGTTGGCATTGTTCCTATTGCCACTGCCCTGGTTAATTTTTGCCCGCTCTATTCACTCATTGGATTAAACACGGGCAAAAAGGCCTAGTTCATCTTGGCTAATTGCCTGTACCGAAAAACTGCACAAGCGGCTCTTCAATCAGGGCGCGCCAATTGCCCCATGAATGTCCCTGGTTTACTTCGATGTACTGCAGCGGATAATCTTTTGCCTGCAACACATCGCGCATTGCCCTGGCCTTGGTTTGGGTGTCATAGATCACGCCGGTGCTCATAAAGATATTGATTGGTAACATATTGCTTGCAGCATATTGGCTGATAATGGCTTCATCGAAGGCCGGAGAATGTATGGCAATCAATCCGAATTTATCGGATCGGCGCAGCCCGAAGAAAGCCGCGTTCCAACCACCTAGGGAAGTTCCCATGATTGCCCTTTTGCTTGCGCTGGAGTCAGTTTTATACGCCTGATCGATAACTGCGGTGAGTTCGTCTGCAACGAAATCAGCAAACCTGATATTTGCGGTGTATTCACTCATGCGGCGGTTATTTCCCAGGTTTGACGGATCACGGGGGTCGATAAATACCGCAATTACCGGGCTGATTTTATGTTCGAAGATCAGGTTGTCGAGTATGATCACAGCAGCACCCAACCTGTTATCAGCATATTCCTGGCCATCGGTAATGTAAATCACCGGCAAATTGTTCAGGTTTTCGTAACCATAAGGCAGGTACACCTTGTACTGAACCGTGTAATTCAGGTTCTGTGGGCTGCTGGTGATCAGCTGGTTGGCTGACAGGCTTCCTTTCGTTGCGTTTTCGATGGGTTGCGTCTCTTCAGGAAAAATCCAGGAAGGCATCCTCAACTCTGAGTTAGGGCCGAAGCCGCTGTATTGCTGGTAGGTATTGGCCGGATCGAGGAACCAGTTGTTGCCGGCCACAATCTTGTAATCGAGGCGTGCGTCGGCCGGAAACTGTTTGATCAGCCTGAACACTGCTGTAGTGCCAAGCCGTTGGCCCGCCCAACCGGCAGTTCCCGGGTTCCATCCGTTGAAATCGCCAGCCCAGGAAACGCTGTTTACATTGCCTTTATAAAGCAAGGCAACGGAATCGCCAATAGCGAAGGGAACCTGATGGTGTGCCTTGAGGCTGTCCCATAAATGGGCAAGGCGGGTTTCGCGCTCAGCAGAATCGCTAATGGCCACAAGCAGGTTGAGCGTATTGTTAAAATCAGCCAGTGAGGTAAAGTTCCGATAATCAGAAACCGGTTTGGGATCGGATTTTCCACCCTCTTTCTGGCAAGCAGAAAAAATCGAAAGCAAACAAAGCAGGACTAACATGTTTTTCATGCGTATAAATTAATTATCTCGTTGCCATATCAACCCTTCAGAGGCTGATACAGTCAACTTCAGTTCATCATCAGTTTTTGCACCATTGCAACAACCTTTTCACGCATGGCTGTGGCTTTAGCATCCATCATTTTAC
>JAHIUX010000086.1 GCA_018816765.1 Bacteroidota bacterium | reverse complement strand
TATCCTCCGGAAGGATAAACTTAAAAAACATAATCATGGAGTGTTTGCAAGTGTTTTTTAATAAAATTAAATGGTTACAGAGATGAAAAAACGGGAATTCTAATTGTCGTTGCAGGGAAAAAATAATTGTCGTTGATCAGCCGAAGGAGAAGCTGTGGAAAATGTTGAAATCATAGCGAATTCCTATCCTTTTAACAACTCAATTCCGGAAACAATCGACGGATATATTCAACTTGTGAACACGCCGTCAAGAAAAAATTGCCATGATACGCTGAGCGTTCCATGGCAGTTTTTGTACAGGTAATTTTTCGTAACTTTAAAGGGTTAAGATATTATCCCGACTCTTATAAATAAACCCAGGTTTAAATTTTAAATTGCTTGACCATTTGTGTCAGGGTTTCTGCAAGGGTGGATAGTTCCCGTGCACTTTCATTTACCTGTGTGCTGCCCGTGTTCATTTCCGAAGCAGCCTGGCTGACATCAGAAATATCCCGGGTTACCTCTCCGGCAACAGCAGAGGTCTGGTTCACATTTTCATTGACTTCCTGCACGCCTTCGGCTGCCTGGCTCACATTGTTTGAAATTTCCTGGGTGGTGGCGGATTGTTCTTCAATTGCCGTGGCAACCGTTGTGACGATAGAATTGATATCATTGATAACCTCAACAATGGATTCAATGGCAGTAATGGCTTCCGCCGTGGTTGTCTGAACGCCGGAAATTTTTTCATTGATCTCGCTGGTGGCTTCGGCTGTCTGCTGGGCAAGGGATTTAATCTCACCTGCTACAACGGCAAACCCTTTGCCGGCCTCACCGGCCCTGGCTGCTTCAATGGTGGCATTGAGGGCCAGCAGATTGGTTTGGGCAGAAATATCTGCAATGGTGTCCGTTACCTTGGAAATTTGGGCCGATGCCTTTCCAAGCTCATCCACTTTCTCGGCAACTTCCTTGGCGGTTTTAACCGCCTGGGAGGTTGTTTCACTTGCTTTGGCCGTATTGTTTGCGATTTCATTGATGGTGGCAGTCATCTCTTCTGAGGCCGCAACAATCATCTGTATATTGGTTGTGGTCTGTTCAGTTGCCGCGGCCACGCTATTCATATTCGTGGCCATTTCCTCGGCAGCAACAGCCACATTGTTTGCTTTTTCTGCGGTTTGTGACGCGTTAACACTGATCTGCTCAGAAATGGTTGAAAGTTCTGTGGAGGAAGCGGTCAACGTCTGGGTACCCGATGCAATATCTGAAAACATTTTCCTTAAATTTCGAGTCATCGCGTTTAAGGCATCCGCCAGCATCCCGATTTCATCTTTTTGGCTGATATCAAGCACTTGGGTCAGGTCTCCGCCGGCGATTACCTTGGCCATTTCCACACTTTTAATGATGGGAGCTGAGATGGAACGGCTGAACAAAAATGCAATACATGCAATAACAACAGCTGCAATCAATGCGGTCATCCCGATAAACCATTTTAATGCTTTAATGGGTGCAAAGGCTTCTGCTTCATCAATCTCTACTAGCAGTCCCCAGGAGGAAAGGCCGACGGTTACCGGTGTGAACGCAGACAAAACCGGATTGCCGTTATAATCAAGAACAATTTTTTGTCCGGTTTTGCCGGACAAAACCGCATCCCCGGCTTCTGTATTCACAGATCCTTTGTTTGAATCGGCAAAAGAGGCGGTCACCGTATGATGGGTGGGATCCAGAAATGAATCAGAGCGCATGCGCTTATCCTGTCCGATCAGGTATGATTCCCCGGTTTCTCCCATACCGTCTCGTTCCTGCATGATCTTGTTGATGGCAGCGATGGAAAGCTGAAGTGCAAGGACACCGATGGTTTTCCCATTTTCCTTTATGGGGGCGGCAATAAATTGGGCCGGTGCATTGTTGGATGGTGAATAGGGCTTGGTGTCTGAAAAAATAATTTTTCCCTCTTGGGCAGCCAGGCGCCACACATCCCTCAGGGATGAATCAATATCAGCAGCCCTTTGTCCAAAATCATGTTCCTTGGTAACGGTGAATGAGGTATCCCCCTGCTCCTTGTCCATGAGAAAAATATCATAATACCCATATTCTTCCATATAATGTTGGAACACCTGAAAATACTGGTCATGAACCGCACGATATTCATCCGGTGCATCATATTTCCCACTGTTATTCCCCTTGAAATTACCGCTGCCAACCCCGCCTGCCAGCTGAAATGCAGCATTGATTTCTTTCATTGCCTTTATGGTGAAGGGGTTGTTGGCAAGCACCTTGATATCTCCCATTCTTTCTGCAAAATATCTTTCTATTTGAAACTTTTTAATTTGCCGGATTGCCTCTAATTTGTTGAAGGCTTCCTGGGAAAGGGCAGTGGTGGATGAGGTCACTGCCATGATTCCCAAAATTGCCAGGGGGATAATACCGACCAACAAAAAAGCACCTATCAGTTTCGTCCCCAGTTTAAGATCTTTAAATTTTTTCATGGCTTCTTCCTTATTTGCGTTTGATTGAACAACTGATTGCTATTGTTTAAATTGTTTTAAAATTCTTTCCAGAACAGCCGGCAGCAACTCTTTGCTGCTGTCATTGCTGATCACGATTCTGGGAGCCAGGGCATAGGCCCTGGAAGCGAGGCGAGTATTGTCCAGGGTCAGGTAGATGAGCAGCTTGATGTCCACAAAATAGGTTGCCACTCTCCCGGAATAGTTTTTTGACCTCTTTGCCCATGAGGGTGAAAATGATGAATGTCTTGACGCTTTCTGTAAAATTATTCTCGTCCACATATAGAAAAAGAGGTCTTTTTATGGGATGATTTTTATGCCAAAGCTCCTTGTCTCCAATGCAGGAAGGATTTGATTTTGATTCCCTTGTTTTTGGCAGAAAGTTGATGACGTGGCAGCAGGTCCGATGAGGACATGACAATATCAGATGCGCCCTCAAGAAGAGCATTCATCCCGCCAATGGACCCGGGAGCTGTGATCGTTGTCTCTTTTGGTCGCTTATACCGAGCCGCCACTTTTTTCATAAACGGCTCAATGGTGGTGGAACCACTGATGCGG
>JAHIUX010000085.1 GCA_018816765.1 Bacteroidota bacterium | reverse complement strand
TCCTTTTTTCTTGATAAAAAAGGACAAACTGAGCGAACTTAGCGAAGCGGTTTCATGAGCAAAGCGAATAACAAAGCGACCTCTTGAACTCCAATAAAATCAATTAAGCCGTGAAAAACTAAGCGAAGCGTTCTTATGAACACTTCTTAAAATCAACATTGCAATGAAAAATCAAAGTATCTGATTTTTTATTGTTCTTTTCTCTTGAAAGAAAAGAACGCAACTAAGCGAACTTAGCGAAGCGGTTTCATGAGCAAAGCGAATAACAAAGCGTTCTCTTGAACTCCAATAAAATCAATTATGGTGTGAAAAAAAGTTCAAGACTTAAAATGCTTTGCACGCAAAAGCTACAAAGCCTGTCCGCCTGCGCGACCCAAGTTCAATGAGACTATTGTTCTGTGAGTGGAACACGAAACGGAACAATTAGTCGAATGAATCTCGTTCATAAAGCCGAGACCGGAGCGAAACATAATCCATAAATAATGCGATGCACTCCGCTCCTTCGGGGTCGCTCGAAAGGCCCCTATCCATGGACAGACTTCTTGTTTTGCAATGCAAACCATTTAATGTCGGTCCCTTAATAAAGACTCAATTCATGAATTTTTGAATATCCGCGAGAAGCCCCTTCGAGCGGAAGTTGAATCTTTAAATCCTTGAATTTCCCTGAGAAGACCCTTAGGGATTTAAAAGATTCGGGAAAACAAGCGTAAGTTTTATAATGGTATTGAACCACGCGACAGCGTCGGGCGGTAGCGGTGGTTGCTTGATTTGTCAGATCCGAATCTTAAGACACAGATTTTGTTCTTTTTATTAGAAAGAATTCAACCCAGCTAACCCACATGATAAAGATCATGAAGTAGAAAAATGTTTTGAATATGTAATCATGAAAAAAATTAAAATGTTCCGACCAGGGAACCAGAATCAATGACAAGCCAACAATTCTGATCAGGTTAACAAAGTGAATGATGATAATACCAAATGGGATATACCAAAGTTTATGTCTCCATGGACCTGGAAAAAAGAGCATCAAAAAAAGCCAGTGCATCCATTGTTTAAGGCTTGTGCAACCTGGACTGACATCAACATATCCCCAGTTACCGGCCTTTGTGACCACATAAATCGTCTGACTTTCAGCGGTATAATTAATATGAAAAAGGTTTTTTAACACCCAGACAGACTGGTTGAAGAGCAAGGAAGAAGCATGCTTAAATAAATTATCAACCAAGTGTGCTAAAGGAAAGAAATTATTTGATGCCCAAAAAATATAGAGATAATGAAACCCAAACAACAAGATTACAAAGAAGAGAATGTATTTTACCTGAAGAAAGTACTGATTATTAAGAAAATGATGAATTTGTGCTTTTTTTTCTTCCATGTGAAATAATTATGCGATCAGCTCATGCGATATTCAGGAAAGTAATCCGGATTGTCAAATTTCTTGCATTTCAAACTTTTTAGCTCGTTATACGCAGTATCATCATGAATGAACCGGAGGGTAGAATAGGCATGATACTGATAACCAAATCCTTTCTTGAATCTGAATAATCCATCAGCATTACTGCCCCCGATGCCACCACCCAGATGCAATAGATTTGCCTTATGCGATAAGCCGAAATCAATGGCGGCATCAACCATTAATTTTGACGGACTTAATTGAACACAGGTGTTAATTGTTGCACCAAGATGGTATTGAATGATTTCATGGAAAAAAGTAAATAATCCTCCGGAAACAAAATTTCCATCTGAATCAGTAATACTGATGAAGATTAATTTTTCATTACATAGCTGTTTTAGGTGTTCAAAATAACTATCAGGGAAAAAGTAATACGGATTTGCTTCCCGCCGTTTCATTGTTTGTCGGTATGCCAGTCTGAATGCTTCAAGAAATTCAAAATGATTAATTTGCACCTCAAACCCAAGTGAAACCAACCGTTTAATGTTTCGTTTGTGATTAAGAGAAAAAGCCGCGCGTATCGACGAAGGCTTGCCTGTCAGGTCGACAGAAATGGTACCTCCATGAAACCATTGTCGGAATACTGGCGTATCGTCATTTGTACGATTGGTATTAAAATGCCAGGAATTATTTAGCGGATTCAACCGTATAAAACTACTCACATAACCTTCCTGTTTGGCTTCTTGATGAAAACAACTGAATATTTTTCTTGCCTCGTTGGTGTTTAATGCTTCACTTGAAATCATCCCAGGATATCCGTATGGACTTTGCAAGTCATAGACAGGTTGATTGGCTATTTTTCTTTTCACCAAAGGAATAAGCACTTTGTTACTGCCTTTTTCATGATACCAGGCTAATGCGATACCATGTAACAGTTCAGCTTCGAGTGATGTAAATTCAGGCAGGTGATACAAGTCATACTTTACTTCGGAAAGTAATGATACCCATAATTCGTCCTGATGTGTGATAAATGGCATGAATGCTACCCGAAGTAAAGTGAATAAATTACTTGTCTTCTGCCTGATCGAGACGCGAAAACACAGAATTGTTGCTGATGAATTCCGGGACGATCTGTTTCATCTTTTTCACCAGGGCAAACTCGTCGCCTTCGACGATCAGTTCCGAAAGTTCGCGCAGATACAATTCAGCATCATGGCTGTTGTTTTTACGTACCCTGGCACGCAGGATCTTGGGGTGATGGGTGTGTATGGTGTTTTCCTGACCGGCCAGCAATTCCTCATACAGTTTCTCGCCCGGACGCAGGCCGGTTTCAATGATTTTGATGTCTTTTTCGGGAATAAGTCCGGACAACTGAATCATTTTCCGGGCCAAATCGTATATCTTCACGGGCTTGCCCATATCAAATACAAAGATTTCGCCTCCATTGCCCATGGCACCGGCTTCGAGCACCAGGTTGCAGGCTTCGGGTATGGTCATAAAATAGCGGGTGATGTCCTTGTGGGTAAGGGTGACGGGACCGCCTTTTTCGATCTGTTTTTTAAACAAAGGAATTACGGAGCCGTTGGAACCCAACACATTGCCAAAGCGGGTGGTGATGAACTGGGTATTTTTGCCCAGGATGCTCTGCGTATAGATTTCGGCAATGCGCTTGCTGGCTCCCATGACATTGGTGGGGTTCACGGCTTTGTCGGTGGACACCATCACAAACTTCTGCACCCCGTATTTTACCGACAGGTCGGCAATGACTTTGGTCCCGAACACATTGACCAGCAGGGCCTCATAGGGATTGTCCTCCATCAGCGGCACGTGCTTGTAGGCAGCGGCATGAAAAATAATCTGGGGCTGGTACATTTTGAACACCCCCTCCATGCGGAAGCGATCCTTCACATTGGCGATCACATACACCGCCCTGGAGGCAAACTGTTTGTATGGGTTAACATTGTTGATCTCGTACTGCAACTCGTACAGGGGCGATTCGGCCTGATCGACAAGCACCACCCGGGCCGGTTTGTACTGCAGTACCTGACGCACAATCTCACTGCCGATGGAGCCCGCAGCACCGGTAACCATGATGATTTTGTTGTGCAGGTAATGGCTCACATTTTCGTTGTTGAGGCTGATGGGATCGCGCTCAAGCAGCTCTTCGATGTTCACCTTGCGCAACTGGCTCGAACTCAGCTGACCGTTGATCCAGTTGTCGATGGCAGGCACCACCTTCACCTGCAGCTTAAGCTCCAGGCCTTTTTCGATGATCTGTTTCTTGTGGTTGAGGTCGAGTTTTTGAATGGAAATGATCATCTGGCTGATCTCGTGCCGTTCGATATAGGCCTGGCTTAGCGCCTTATCAGGCGAAACAACCGGAATACCATCAAGCATTTTGTTCACCTTGCTGTGGTTGTCATCGGCAAAGGCAACGACCTGAAAGTTGTAAAACACATCCTGCAACAGGGCTGAACGGGTAAGCATACCGGCAGCGCCGGCGCCGTAAATAAGCACCCTGACCTGTTTCTTGCGTTCCTTGCGGACAATGTCGTTGTAGATGGATTTAATGATAAACCGGCTGCCGACAAGGAAAAACAGGCTGAGCAGGAAATGTATGACAATGACGGAAAGGGCCGGGACAAACGTCCTGGTCAGTTCCTCGGCAGAAAAGCCTAAACGGATTGCCATCAACACCACAAAGGCCAGGCCGGTGGCCTTGAAAATCCTGACGGCATCGCTGATGCTGGTGTGCCTGATGATGCCGCTGAAGGATTGCAAGGCCAGAAACGACAGCATATAAATGAGCATTACCGCAACGGACTGCGATTCGAGCACATAGGGATTGATTGTCAGAAATTCGAAATTGTGCCGGATAAGGTTTGCCACAATATAGGTTCCATACACCGCTACAACATCGTAAATGAATACGATCCAGCGCGAAAGGAAACGATCAGAATAACGTTTTAACAGTCGGGTTACCATGTTGTTCTTTTAGTTGGATAAAAATGGCAGGTTTTGGTCGGTCACATGGCGTTTACAGGCAAAGGTAAACTTAATGCAGGAATAAGCAATATTTTTTTAGGCATAAAAATGACATTCTGAAAATGGGATCTGAAGGATGAAAGCAGGTTTCCATTTTATGGTGGTTTAGGTTTCAATGATGGTAGAAAGAGAATCCAGGAAAACCCGGTCGGGCCGGAAACAGAAGGGAAATTGCCAGATACACGATCGCAACACGTGCATGATATTGATTTAGTTGGCCTGATGGCGATAAGTTGCCCGGTGCCAAACACTGATAACAGGGAATTTTTTATCAACATCAGGAGGATAAATCAGCCAATCGCTGTATTGGCAAGGTCTTGGTAATTTTTCAACGAGGTGATGTTGAAAAATTCAGGATGCATTTTTGTATTCGCCGACGTATATTTGAATCAAAACTTATAAACGAATTATGAACAGGTGCTGCAGCATACAAACGGAAAGGAGGTGGCTTATGAGAACGGAATGAGCATGGTATGATAGCAGGCTATCATGCTGTGGGGTATTGCCAGCCAGGACCGGCAAATAATTTACAAAGTATTCATTATAAAAATTTTAATATGATAAAATATAATCTCATTCAAAAGGTGAATCCAAGGGATTTGGAGGCACCACGTAAGTATTATGCCGTGAAACAGCCGCAGGGTGATGTCAGCGAAAGGGAGCTGGCCAGTCGCATCAGCCGCGAGACCATGCTGGGTGTTGTTGAAACTTCAGCCGTGATAGAAGCCTTGCTTCAGGCCGTACCCGATCTCTTGCTCGAGGGCAAGCTGGTCCGCCTGGGCGATTTTGGCAGCTTCCGGCTGACGATCTCGGGCGAAGGCGCAGAAAGCCCTGAAACATTTAACCCTTCGATGATCAGTGGTCCGAACCTCATTTTCCGGGCGGGGAAAGAGTTTCAGGACAAGCTGAATCAGGTTAAATACTCCAGGGCCAACAATTCCTGAGTGCCCATTTTATAATAAGAAAGGCGTGTCAAATGTACACGCCTTTTTTTTTGAAGTCAAGTTTTTAACCAGAAAAATATCAGAATTTGTGAACGCACAGGACTGGGACGTGATCTGAGCGGTGCTGTCATGAAAAGGATTAGGCAAATAGTAAATATACATCAGGATGATGATAAGCGGGTTGTGTTGGCCCCTAAGAGCCAGCAAATGATACAGCACAAGCAACTGATTTCTCTTGTGAATGTTGAAATTTCATTTGTGAAAATACAGATTGCACTGCATGATTTTTGAGTGCTATGATATTGTGCCAAAAGAAACCGGATTGGGGTGTTTTCATTACTTTTGCACTTTACGTTAACATCCGGACAAAATATATGAAACCTAAAATATGGCTTTCATCACCTCATATGGGAATGATGGAGCAAGTGTTTGTGAAGGAGGCGTTTGATACGAACTGGATTGCGCCATTGGGACCGCATGTGAATGGGTTTGAGGCGGATTTGCAGGCGTTTACGGGTGCCAGCCATGCGGCGGCGCTGAGTAGTGGCACGGCGGCTTTGCACCTGGCGCTGATTTTGCTGGGCGTAAAGGCAGGTGATGAGGTGATCTGCCAGAGTTTTACCTTTTCAGCTTCGGCGAATCCGATTGTGTACCAGGGGGCGACACCGGTGTTTGTGGACTCGGAAAAGGATACCTGGAATATGCGTCCGGAATACCTGGATGCTGCGATTGCAGACCGCATTGCCAAGGGCAGAAAGCCCAAAGCGATCATCGCCGTGCACCTTTATGGGATGCCGGCTAAGATGGAAGCCATTGCTGCTGTTGCGGCCAAATATGACATTCCATTGATTGAGGATGCTGCGGAGGCGCTGGGTTCTCATATCAATGGCCAAATGTGTGGCACCTTTGGGAAGCTGAATATCCTGTCTTTTAACGGCAATAAAATCATTACCACAAGCGGTGGTGGCGCACTCCTTTCGGAGGATGGGGAGCTGATTGCCAAAGCGCGTTTTCTGGCTACGCAGGCACGCGACAATGCGCCGCATTACCAGCACAGCTATATTGGCTACAACTACCGCATGAGCAATGTGGTGGCTGCCATCGGACGCGGACAGATGGTGGTGTTGAATGAACGTATTGCTGCCCGCAGGGCGAATTACGAACGTTATGTAAAGTTATTCGGGGAAATCAATGCGAAGGGTTTTCACATTGAGCTGCTTCCTGAACCGGAAGGCTTTTTCTCGAACCGCTGGCTGACAACGATTACGATTGATCCTGCAAAGAATAAAGGAATTACACGGGAGGATGTGCGACTGGCATTGGATGTCGAGAATATTGAATCGCGCCCACTTTGGAAACCCATGCATTTACAGCCAGTGTTTGCCGATGCGCCGTTTTATGGTGATGGGACGAGTGAGAAGCTGTTCGATCAGGGGCTTTGTTTGCCGAGTGGGAGTAATTTGGGCGTTGAGGATTGGATGAGGATTGAGGAGGTGTTGGGGAGGGTGTTCTGAGGTCGGAGGTCAGAGGTCAGAAATCAGAGATCGGAAGTCAGAGGACTGTTTCTTGGTTAAAAAACCGGTTCACCCGATAAAACAGGTGGGGAAAATGAAATACAATTAATTTAGCTACATGGAAGCACAAGATATTTTAAAGCATTTCTTCCCGGAAGATTTACTAACTCATTTTGACCTGACTGATATCAGGGAACAAGACGGC
>JAHIUX010000084.1 GCA_018816765.1 Bacteroidota bacterium | reverse complement strand
TTTTTTCAGGGCGGGGAGGCGCATCGTTCGCGCAGGGCCTTTTGGTACTTTTGGGCTGACAAAAGTACATGCCGACAACAAAGTCAGCTAATGGAATATGCGAAAGTATTCACCCGACCAGAAAGATCATGTTTTCAGACCTGAAGTTTGTGTTTATAGCAACGCATTGGACTATAGCGGAGAGAAAGGATTATTAAGTGATGTTATTATTGTGGATTTATAGAACCACGCGACGGGAGTCGCGCGGTAGCGGTGCGACAGGTGTACCACTAGTGAAAGTGCATCTCCCCCCCCGCTGGCGCGGATTTATAATCCGTGCCCGTACAATAACCTATCATAACCGCGCTGATGCAACAGCCTGGTCCATCGCCATCAAACAGGCAACTTCAGTTGAATATTGGCATGAAAGGATTTGCGGTGATGGATGGTGTAACCGTGGCGGGCAATGGCTTCCTTATGCTTTGGCGTAGGATAACCTTTGTTCGATTGCCAGTCGTAGTGCGGAAATGCTTTCCCCAACTGCACCATCAGTTCATCACGGAAGGTTTTGGCAAGAATGGAGGCAGCAGCTATCGGGCGATAAATGGCATCACCTCCAATGATGCAGTGGTGCGCAATGTCGTTGTATGGCTTAAACCTGTTTCCGTCGATCAGCAACAAGACAGGCTTTACACTGAGTTGGTCAATGGCCCTGTGCATTGCCAGGAAACTGGCATTCAAAATATTGATCTGATCAATTTCATCCACCGAGGCAATGCCGATAGCCCATGCCAGTGCGTGATCGCGGATGATGGGACTCAGCAGGTTTCGCTGCCGTTCGCTTATCTTTTTGGAATCATTCAAGGCCGGATGATCGAAATCCGGATCAAGGATTACGGCAGCAGCCACAACAGGACCCGCCAGGCAACCCCGCCCAACCTCATCGCATCCGGCTTCGATGCCCGCAAGGCCATAAACAGCCTTTAGCCTGCTCATGCAAACAGCCTGTAATAATGCGAGAACAAGACCAGGGCAAGGAGCAGCAACACCATGATATTCGCCAACCTGAGCCTGCGTGCCGACGACGCCCAATAGGTAATAAACACTGCGGCCGGCACAATAAACAAGCCATTGGCACTCAGGTGAGCCCCCGAAAAACCGGCACTGGCCAGAAACATCAACAGCATCAGCATGGTGATGCTGACTTTTTTTCTAGTGCTGATGCTGTTGTCGCTTTCGTTCCCGTTGACCCACAGCAGGGCGGCCAAAAGCATTACCAGAACCAGCAGGTAGAACAACAAGCCTGGCAACGGCAGGCCTGCAAACTGATACCTGAATTCGACAACCAGACCAAGCACATCCCTGTACCTTGCAATCAGCTCATTGTTCAGGAAATACCAGCTCGCCAGGAAAAAAAACGGTGTAAAAAATCCGAAAAAAGGAATGAGCCATTCGCGCAATCCGTTGGTGCGTGTGATGATCAGCACACCAAATATGACAACAAGCAATACCACTGCCGGAAAGTAACACAGGGTAGCCATGCCGGCATAAAATGCCGCCTGAAATACAGGCATGATGGGGTTTTTGCTGTCGTATAGCTGATAAAGGTTATGCATGGTTGCCAACACAAACACCGTACTGAAAACAACCGGTGTAAACCCGAACAGTTCGGGCGCACGGCTGAAAAGCAGCAGGTAAACAAGCATCCCCACCGAACCAACCCGGTTTTGTAAATTGTTCTCCGAAATGATGGCATTGAAGAAGAATGCCTGCACGAAGATGAGCGCAAATCCCAGTATCGACAACAGCAAGGGAAAAGGCGAAAGTGCCGAAGCAAGCAGGTCGTAAAGCGGGTTAAACCCCTTAAAACTCACAAGGCCTACGGGCTTAATCAGGGCGGGCAACCATATCAGTAAGCCCAGCAACAAAATTAACCCATACTGAACGGCAAAACTCGATTTAAAATATCGTATCATAACTGTTTACCAGATAAATAGCCTTTAAAGACCCCATGCAATGCTTGTTGAGAACCATTACCTCGACTTGTAGCTGAGCAGGTCCAGCCCAATGTCTTTGCGGTAATACAGCCCGTCGAAAGCAATATTTCCCACACTGGCATACACTTTCTTGCGTGCGGCTTCGGGCGAATAATCGAGTGAAGTAATCGCCACAACCCTTCCGCCGGTGGTTTTAATGCCACCTGATTGCACATCGGCACCTGTACCTGCCTGAAAAACAATACAATCCTTGATGGTATTCAGTCCCGAAATGATCTTTCCTTTTTCAAACTCACCCGGATATCCTCCTGAAGTCAGCACCACGGTTATGGCGCTTCGGTCGTCAATTTCGAGCGAAGCCGTCGAAAGTTCTGCTTTTGCCACCGCTTCGAAAAGTGGAACCATATCCGACTTTATCCTCGGGATGATGCATTCGGCTTCGGGGTCGCCCAGCCTCACATTGTATTCAATCACAAACGGGTCGCCCTCAACATTCATCAAGCCGATGAAAATGAAACCCTTGTAATCAATTCCTTCACTGATCAGGCCCGCAATCGTTGGTTTCACAATGCGGTCTTCCACTTTCTGCATAAACCTGTGATCGGCAAAAATCACCGGCGAAACAGCGCCCATGCCACCGGTATTCAGTCCGGTATCGCCATCACCAATGCGTTTGTAGTCTTTCGCGCTTGGCAACAGCTTATAGTTTTTTCCATCAGTCAGCACAAAAACCGACACTTCGATTCCGGCGAGGAACTGTTCAATGACAACCCGGCGCGAAGCCTTGCCAAACTTTCCGGCAATCATCAGCTGCAGTTCCTTTATGGCTTCATCGAGCCTGTCGAGGATAAGGACACCTTTGCCGGCTGCAAGGCCGTCGGCTTTCAGCACATAAGGCGAATCCGGATTCATACCCCTTAAAAATTCAACCCCTTCTTCGATATTTTCCGGAAGCACAGTGAATGAGGCAGCTGTTGGTATGTTGTTTTTTACCATAAATGCCTTCGCAAAGGCCTTGCTCCCTTCGAGCATGGCGCCTGCCTTATCGGGCCCGATCAGGGCGATATGCTGCAAAACAGGGTCGGCTTTGAAATAATCGGTAATGCCTTCAACCAGTGGCAACTCAGGACCCACCACAACCATGCTGATGCTGTTTTCGATGCAACTCATCCTGATACTTTCAAAATCCGTTGTCTCGATAGGAAGGTTCACCCCATACTGGCTCGTGCCGGCATTTCCCGGGGCGATAAACAATTTGCCGACTTTCCTGCTCTGGTGCAGTTTCCAGGCAAAGGCATGCTCGCGGCCGCCTGAACCAAGAATGAGAATATTCATCATTTTAGCGGGTGTTTATGTTCGTCAATTGCTTTTAACATACTTTGCCACAGCCTGTCAGCAGTAATCTGCCAGCTGAAATCACGGGCCCTTTCGAAGCCCTTCGCAATCAGGCTGGCCCTGAGGGCGGCGTCAGCAGACAGCTGCATCATGGCGGAGGCTATGGCACCAATATCATACGGATCAACGAGGAGGGCTGCATCGGCAGCAACTTCGGGCATCGAAGTCACATTTGCGGTGATCACAGGAACGCCACTGCGAAAAGACTCGATGATGGGAATGCCAAATCCTTCGAAATACGACACATAAGTGGTAGCCAGGGCCGAGGCAGTGACATCGCACAAGGCATCGATTCCGAGCCGTCCGCAGAAATGTACGCGCTCCCTGTAACGCATGGCTTCAAATGCAGCACTGATGCTTTCGGTCCACCATTTGCGTTCGCCAACAACCACCAGCCTGACATCTTCGGCCGACTGGGTACAAAACTGATCGTATGCCTTAAACAGCCGCACCAGGTTTTTGCGTGGATGCAACGATCCCACGAAAAGGAAATACGGTTTGCCATCACTGTAGGTCTTTCTGATGGCTGCCTTTGCCTGTTCGTCGACAGGCTTATATTTCTCGTTGGCACCGTTATACACCACATCGATGCGGTTAAGGCCAATGCCATATTGCTGGTTGATATCAGTGGCCGAAAACTGTGATACTGTTGCGATGCGCTGAGCCTTTTTCGCAAAACGCGGAAAGAAATAGCGGTAATATTTTCTGACGAGCCAGGGCAGGTCTTCGGGGAAATGTTCGAAATTGAGGTCATGCATCACCGCCAGCGAAGGCGTGGTGGTGGCAAGCGACAAATATCCATCGGGCGAAAGAAACAGCTCAGGTTTGATTTTTTTGAGCATCCGGGTAACGGAACATTCGAACCAGAGGTAAAACAAGACCGGGTGTCGTGCCGGAGGGCCTGCAACAACTGCCTTGACATTGTCGGCAAAAAGAAAACGCGGATCGGGTTTGCGGTCAAACAAAAAGTAGAATGTTACCTCAGGATGTTGAACTGTAATCCTTTTCAGCGTTTCAAAGGTAAACCATCCAATACCTTCGAGTTTGTTATTGATCAACAAACGGGTATTAACGGCTATGGTGGTTTTCTGCATCGCTTTATTTAAAGCCAATCTGAATGGAATAAGTAATAACTTTGCCGCAAATATCCGAAATAAATATGAAGTCGAAGGTAAAAAAGATACTCCAAAAGACACTGGGTTTCGACCGTTATCTTTTTATCTTTTCGTTGTTTACCATCAATACGTTGCGGTGGAATAAGAAAGAAGGCGACTTCCTGCATTTCCTTTCCCTCATCCCCGACGGCGGGCTGGTGCTCGATATCGGGGCCAACATCGGGATTATGTCAGTTTGGCTTGGAAAACAGCTGAAAAAGTCACGCATCCTGGCATATGAGCCGATACCGCAGAATGTGAAAGCACTTAAGAAAGTGATTGGTTTTTATCATTTGCAAAACATCAGCATCATCGAAAAGGCTGTCGGGAACACCAATGGAACCGTTAATATGGTGATGCCTGTGCTCGACGATGTGAAAATGCAGGGATTGAGTCATGTTGTGCACGAATCCATCCCCGATTTCAACGATGGAAAGGCCTATTCAGCACCCATCACCACACTCGATGAATGCCCGGCGCTGCAGCAGAGTGAGCTGCGGCTGACCGCCATTAAACTCGATGTCGAAAATTTTGAATACTATGTGCTCGAAGGCGGCAGGGAAACCATCAGCAGGCACCGGCCGGTTATTTACACCGAGCTTTGGGAAAACGAAAACCGAAACAGGTGCTTTGACTTCATCAGGTCGCTGTCGTATACGGTGAGTGTGCTGCACAACAACACCCTCCAAAAATTCGACCCTGAGAAACACCACACCCAGAATTTCTTTTTTATACCTTAGCCCCGCCTTAGGCTAACACATTTTTCATGCAAAAGGGATTCGTAAAAAACCTTGCTTTACTGCTGTTTCTGAACCTGCTGATCAAGCCGTTCTGGATTTTAGGCATTGACCGCTCGGTACAGAACGAGGTGGGTGAAGTGATGTTTGGCCTGTATTTTTCCATTTTCAACTTTTCGTACCTGTTTTATATCCTGCTCGACCTGGGAATCACCAACTTCAACAACAGAAATATTGCCCAGAACAACCAGTTGCTGACCAAACACTTTTCAGGAATCGCCACCATGAAAATGCTGCTGGGCCTGTTGTATGCGCTGGTTGTTTTCTTGGTAGGCATTGCCTATGGTTACAAGGGCGAACAATTGTATTTGCTGGCCTGGGTGGGGTTTAACCTGATTTTGTTGTCGTTCATTCTTTACCTCAGGTCAAATATCTCAGGGCTTCTGTTGTTTAAAACCGACAGCTTTCTGTCGGTGCTCGACCGGGTGTTGATGATCATCATTTGCAGTTTCCTGCTGTGGTCAGGATTTGTCGACAAGCCCTTCCAGCTGATCTGGTTTGTGTATGCGCAAACGGTGGCTTACCTGATCACACTTGCAGTGGCTTTTCTGTTCCTGTTCAGGCACCTTGGCCACATTAGCTTCAGTTTCAATTGGCCGTTTATGATCATGATCATCCGCCGCAGCCTGCCCTTTGCACTGCTGGTGTTGCTCATGAGTTTCTACAGCCGCATCGAGCCGGTGTTGCTGGCACGCTTGCTTCCGGGCGAAACAGGCCTGCAGCAGTCGGGTATTTATGCCCAGTCGTTCAGGCTGCTCGATGCGGGCAACAACATCGCCCTGTTGTTTTCGGTCTTGTTGCTGCCCATGTTTTCGGCACTGATCAAGAAAAAGGCATCGGTGAATGAGCTCGTCAGGATATGCTTCACCCTCATCATCACGCTTTCGCTGACCGTTTTCGTCATCTCGTTGTTTTATGGCACCCACCTGATGGAACTGCTTTACGGAAGGCGCCTGCATGAGACTGATGTGGACTTTGCCCACCGCATTCAGGAGGCCTCGCTTGTATTTCGCATCCTGATGGGAAGTTTCATCGCTGTTTCGTCAACCTATATTTTCGGCACCCTGCTTACAGCTAACGGGAGCCTGAAGAAGCTCAACATCATTGCCGGTGGCGGCGTTGCCATCAACCTGTTGCTCAACCTGATACTGATACCGCGCTTCATGGCCGAAGGCGCAGCAGTGGCCAGCCTGAGTGTTCAGTTTATCACCGCCGCAGCACAGTTTTTCCTTGCCCGAAAACTGTTTTCACTCACCTTTGGCAAATCGTTTTGGCTCAAGGTGGCGGCATTCATCGTGCTGGGCATGCTGGCCGTTTACTTCACCACCCTTTTGCATTTCGACTGGAAGCTCAACCTGGCGATTGCACTGGCAGCAAACACCCTATTGATCTTTGGCTTGAAAATTATCAGCCTGGGTGAACTCAGCCGTTTCGCGCTGACAGCCATTAAAAACAAAAATCCCTGATTCATTTTTACTTGGTTGCATCGATGAATATATTTCCTAATTTTGGCAACTTATAATTTGTGATGGCCATGCAGCAAACAGAAAAGGGAG
This sequence comes from Bacteroidota bacterium, assembly GCA_018816765.1. Lineage (GTDB taxonomy): Bacteria > Bacteroidota > Bacteroidia > Bacteroidales > F082 > UBA6192. The sequence goes on along the minus strand of JAHIUX010000084.1, from coordinate 40,367 downwards.
ATATTGATTCAAGGTCGTTGTTTCGGTTATTTCAACAGCATAGAAAGCCTCTTTTGATTATTGCTGTGGCCACGATTGCCTTATCCTATATTTTCACCTTACCGGTTTTCATAACTCCGCTTTACAAATCCACTGTTGTTTTGTATCCTACTTCGAGCAACTCCATTTCGAAGCTGTTGCTCAGCACCACCTTTAGCACCAACAAGGACATTCTTGAATTTGGTGAAGATGAGCAGACAGAGCGGATGCTTCAGATACTGAGCTCGAACAAGATACGCGACAAGGTGATCGAAAAATACGACCTGGCCAATCACTACAACCTGAGCAGGGACAGCCGTTACCGGCTGACGCGGCTTTACAACGAGTATGAGAGCAAGATCAGGTTCCGCAAAACAGAATATATGGCGGTGAAAATCACCGTACTTGACAGGGACCCGGTGATTGCTGCTGATATGGCCAACGAAATAGCCGAGCTATTCGATTCGACCATGAACACCATGCAGAAGGAAGTTGCCAAAAGGGCTTTCGTCATTGTCGAAAATGAGTATTTCAAGCTGCGAACAGAAGTTGAAATCATGGAAGACTCCATCAACGCATTGCGCAGGTTAGGCGTACACGACTATGAAAGCCAGGCAGAAATGATCAACCAGCAGCTTGCCATCGAGTTGGCGAAAGGAAACCAGGGCGGCATCAAGCGCCTCGAAGACAAGCTTGATATGCTGGCCAAATATGGCGGATTGTATGTGTCCATTCGCGACAACCTCGAACACCAGCGCAAGCAGTTGTCGCAGATCAAGGCAAAATATGATGAAGCCAAGGTGGATGCAACAGAAAACCTGCCACATAAATTTGTGGTAACCAACGCATTTCCTGCCGAACAAAAATCATATCCCATCAGGTGGCTGGTTGCTTTAATTGCCTTGTTTTCGACGTTTTTCCTTTCCGGACTGGTACTGATCATTTTAGACCGCTATCCGATGGCCGAAAAAAAAAACGCTTCACGAAACCCAGCTTAAAGATACCGTTCAATAAAATAATAAACACAACCAATCCACAAAATAGAAAACAGATTAACCGTAATATCATGGACAATTATTTCAACAATACAGCACTTGTCAGGCTCATCTTAAAATGGAGGGTTCATCTGATCGTGATTACCATTGTCGCGGCTGTTTTTGGGGCTATTTTTTCCGGGCCGTATTTTATTACCCCGTTATATAAGTCTGAAGCCATTGTGTATCCGGCTAATATTGATAGTTATTCTGAAGAAAGTTCTTCGGAACAGATGCTTCAACTTCTTCAGTCACAGGATATCATTGATTCAATGATCCGTATTTTCGACCTGCCTAAACATTATGATATTGATCCCAACTATGTATATTTCCGCACAGCCATTTTGTTGGAATACCGTAAGAATGTAAAAATCAGCAAGACTCCCTACGAAGCCATCAGCATAACCGTGAAGGACAAAGATCCATTCCAGGCTTCAAAAATGGTGGAGGAAATCCTGAACCTGTACGACAAAAAAGTTGCCAGCCTGCACAAAGGCAAATACCGCGAGGTAATCGATATGTATGAAAATCAACTCAGCAGGAAGCGCGCCCTGATTGACTCCCTGCAACAACGGATGTATGTTTTGGGTACGCAATACGGCCTGATCGACTTCTCGATGCAGTCGCAGGAAATCATGCGCGGTTATTTGCGCACCGTGTATGGCAATAACGCATCAAGCATCAACACCGGCGGTGTTAACGAACTGAAAAAGAACATTGAACAAAAGGGTGGCGAGTTGCTGGTTGATGTTGAAATGCTGCAAAATGAAGCCAGAACCTATGTTGACGTCAAGGTGGAATATGAACAGGTTCTAAGGTTCTACAACTCCAAAATGACCTATTCGAACATTGTTTCTCACCCCTTCCCTTCCGACAAAAAGGCTTACCCCGTGAGGTGGATCGTAGTGGCCATCTCCATGCTGGGTGCTTTATTGCTCGCACTGCTGGTGATTTTTGTGATCGAAAACAGGCAGGCTTTTCAAAAGGCCAAGGACCTTTAATTAAAAGGGCTTGACTGAGAAAGCAAAAATATTATGGCTTTACCTGGCTGCAGCAGTATTCCTGGCTGCCAACTTCTATTTTGTTATCCATAAAGATGTTTACTGGTTGTTTGCATTGCCCATTGTTTTAGGGGTTTTGCTGCTGTATGTTTTTTCGCTCGACAAGGTATTGATGCTCATCACCTTTGTGACACCCCTTTCGGTTGGTGTTACCGACCTAGAAGCCGGCCTTGGGGTCTCCTTACCAGGCGAACCCCTGATGTTTGGGGTGATGCTGTTGTTCTTCACCAAGCTCATCTACGATGGCAAGTACGACTGGAAAATTGCACGGCATCCCATGTCATTTGTGATTTACATGATGTTTTTCTGGATGCTGATCACCACAGCAACCAGTGAAATTCCCATTGTTTCAATCAAGTATCTGCTGTCGCGTTTGTGGTTTGTGGTGCCGTTCTTTTTTGTCGGAGCACTGGTCTTTAAAAGAACAGCATACATCCATTGGTATTTTTGGCTGTACAATGTGTCGTTGATCTTTGTGATTGTTTACACCATCGCCAACCACGCGACTTACGGTTTCACCAACGAATCGGCCAACTGGGTCATGTCGCCTTTCTACAATGACCATACTGCCTACGGCGCCGCCCTGGCCATGTACCTCATCGTGACTGTCGGGTATTTGTTTTACCCCGGACTAAGCACGATGAAACGCACCCTGATAGCAACGATGATCTTTATTTTGGTGGTGGCAATCTTGTTCTCGCTGAGCAGGGCCGCCTGGATCAGCATTGCCGCTTCTTTGCTCGTTTTGCTGGCTGTGTTGCTCAAAATCAAGTTCAAGTGGATCATCAGTGTGGTAGTCGTGCTCGTTGCTTTTTTAGTAACTTTTCAGCACGAAATCCTCGACACACTCGAGAAAAACAAACAGGATTCATCTGCCGATTTCGTAGAGCATGTGCAGTCAATTTACAATATTTCTTCCGATGCCTCGAACCTCGAAAGGATAAACCGCTGGCAATCGGCCATCAGGCTTTACGAAGAACGGCCATTCTTTGGCTGGGGGCCCGGAACCTATCAGTTCGTTTATGGTCCGCTGCAACGTTCGAAAGAAAAAACCATCATCAGCACCAATTCCGGCGACAAAGGAAACGCGCACAGTGAGTTTATCGGGCCATTGGCCGAAATGGGCCTGTTTGGCATGCTCATCGTGATGTTGCTGGTGATATTGATCGTGTATACCGGACTTAAGGTTCACAAAAGGGCCAAAGAGAAACGCGTAAGGATTATTGCACTCACCGTAACACTCGCCTTGTTCAGCTATTTCATCCATGGATTGTTAAACAACTTCCTCGACACCGACAAGCTATCGGTTCCGGTTTGGGGTTTCATTGCCATCCTTGTTGTGCTTGACATCTACCACACGGAAACGCCCGAAACTGTGACCGAAACCACTGACTGATCGCAAAGCCAGGCCAGTTTTCGTGTAATGTATTTGGACTTTATTTATTGAATTAATCGTATTATCTATTTGTTTATTAAGGCATTATAAAGTGAGTGTGTTAACTTTCTTTCAAAGTCTTTAACACTTTTTAACGCCCATACAGCAATTAGCTTATTTATCTTTGCCCATCATTAAAAACCACACAGGATATGATTGTTACTGACATCAGAGCGTTAAACGAAAAAATCCAGGCCGAAAGCCAGTTTGTTGACCTGATCAACCTGGAAATGAATAAGGTAATCGTTGGTCAGAAGTCAATGACCGAAAGATTGCTCATTGGTTTACTCGCAAACGGACATATTTTGCTCGAAGGTGTTCCTGGCCTTGCAAAAACCCTCGCGATCAAATCGCTTGCAAACATTATCAAGGCCAACTTCAGCAGGATACAGTTCACCCCTGACCTATTGCCTGCCGACTTGGTAGGGACGCTGATTTACAGCCAGAAAAAAGAAGAATTCATTGTCAGGAAGGGGCCCATCTTTTCCAACTTTATCCTGGCCGACGAAATCAACCGTTCGCCAGCCAAGGTGCAAAGTGCGTTGCTTGAAGCCATGCAGGAAAAACAAGTCACCATCGGCGAACAGACTTTCAAGCTGCCCGACCCGTTTTTGGTGATGGCCACCCAGAACCCGATTGAACAGGAGGGCACCTATCCGCTGCCCGAAGCCCAGGTGGACCGCTTTATGCTTAAGGTGGTGATAACCTATCCGAAGAAAGAGGAAGAAAAGCTGATCCTGAGGCAGAATATCCTGAACGAGGCCGCGCATACCAATCCCGTGATTTCTACTGCCGACATCATCAAGGCAAGGGAAGTGGTCCGTGAAGTTTATCTTGACGAAAAAATCGAAAATTATATCACGGATATTGTCTTTGCATCTCGCTTCCCGGCCGAATACAGGCTGAAACGCTTCGATGGCATGATTTCCTACGGCGCTTCGCCCCGTGCAAGCATCAACCTGGCCCTTGCATCAAAGGCATTTGCGTTTCTGAAAAAACGCGGTTATGTCATTCCCGAAGACGTGAGGGCCATCGCTCATGATGTGATGCGCCACCGCATAGGCCTGACCTATGAAGCAGAAGCTGAGAACATCACGACGGAGGAAATTATCAGCGAAATCCTGAATACCATCGAAGTGCCATAATCCTTGCTCCTTCAAATGCAAAAACATTAATTGAAGACCAATGGCAGAGGCAACAGAAATATTTAAAAAAGTCAGAAAAATAGAGATTAAGACGCGCGGACTGTCCCATCAGATCTTTTCGGGACAGTATCACTCGGCATTCAAAGGCCGTGGTATGGCCTTCAGCGAAGTGCGTGAATACCAGTATGGCGACGACATCAGGAGTATCGACTGGAATGTGACCGCTCGGTTCAACCATCCCTACGTCAAGATTTTTGAGGAAGAGCGCGAACTGACTGTGATGCTGCTGATCGATGTTTCCGGCTCAAACGAATTTGGCTCGAAAACACAGCTGAAAAAAATGCTGGCCGCCGAACTTGCTGCCGTACTGGCTTTTTCGGCCATTCAAAACAACGACAAAGTAGGTGTGATCTTCTTCAGCAACAAGGTCGAGAAATTTATTCCGCCCAAGAAGGGCACTTCGCACATACTGCGCATCATCAGGGAAGTGATTGGTTTCGTGCCTGAGCAGCGGAAAACAGACATCGGCGTTGGCCTCAAATTTTTGACCAGCGCGATTAAAAAAAGGTCCACGGCCTTCGTTATTTCCGATTTCATCAGCGAAGGCTTTGATGCACCCCTGCGCATTGCAGCCCGCAAGCATGACCTGATTGCCCTGCGCATTTCGGATAAACGCGAAGAAGACCTGCCATCAGTCGGGCTGATCAAATTCAGGGACGCAGAAACAGGAAAGGAACAATGGATCGATACTTCGCACTATGCCATGAAGAACTTCTACAGCAAGTGGATCCGCGAAAAAACCAGGGAACTCGACGAGCTGTTTTCGAAAAACGGTATCGACCAGGCCATGATTTATACCGACCAGGATTATGTGAAGCCATTGATGAAGCTTTTCAAAAAAAGGGGGGCGCGACAATGAGCAATACAAAAACCATCGTTTGGGTAATTGCATTTGTGGCACTCGTTTGCCCGCCAGCGATTTACGGGCAAAACCTGAAAGCCATCAGTACCTTGCCAACAGACACGGCCGTCATCGGGCAACAACTTCCCCTTGAAATAAGCCTTGAGGTTCCGGAAAACACCAGTGTCGACTGGCCCTTATGGAACGACACCATCAGCGCACACATCGAAATCATCCGCGCCTCGGTGCTCGAAAAAACCGCCAGCAAGGCCAATGGCAGCACCCTTTTCAAACAGGTGCTCACCATTTCATCATTCGATTCGGGTAGCCATGTCATTCCGTCCATTCCGATAAAATATAGTTTGCCCAACGATACAACCAGCCAGACTGCGTATTCAAATCCATTGATGCTCAGGGTGTTTTCAGTTGCAGTCGATACAAGCCAGGCATTCAGGCCAATCAAAGGCCCTATGCGTGTTCCGATCACCTTTATGGAGGTGCTCCCCTGGTTACTTGGCCTTGCCGGAATCGCCCTGTTGGTGTTTATCATCATGAAGCTCGTGGTGCGCCGAAGTGCCAGACTGGTTGATATCCTTGTCCCGCAAAAACCGGCCATCGCGCCGCACATCCTGGCCTTGAGCGAGCTGGAGGAACTCAGGCTGCGCAAAATGTGGCAGTCAGGTCAGGTGAAAGAATACTACACCAGGCTTTCGGAGATTGTGAGGGTATACATCGAAGGACAGTTTAAGGTGATGGCCGTTGAAATGACCACCGATGAAATTTTGAGCGGCATCACACCGTTTAACATTAACGCTGAGGCCATAGAAAAACTAAGCTTTGCCCTGCAACTGGCCGATCTGGTGAAATTTGCCAAGGCACAGCCAACCGCCATGGAAAATGATCTTTGCTTGAATCATATGGTTGATTTTGTAAATGAAAGCTATGCCAACGCATTGCCAGGTATGGAAGAAACGCATACTGAACAAGAGGTGAAACAAAATGATATTGAATAAATTATGCTGAACGACATCACCTTTGATCAAGCCGGATACCTTTACCTTTTGCTGATTATCCCGGTACTGTCAGGCTGGTATATCTGGCGCAAATCGAAACAATATGCCGGTCTTCAGGTTTCCGACACAAGCATGTTTCCGCTTGGACCCAAAAGCCCAAGGGTTTATCTCCGGCATGCGACTTTTGTGTTGCGTATGATCGCACTGGCGCTGCTGATCATTGCATTCGCGAGGCCACAGACAAGCTCGAAAGGAACCAATGTGACCATCGAAGGCATTGATATTGTGATGGCGCTCGACGTTTCGGGAAGTATGCTTGCGCGTGACCTCACCCCTGACAGGCTCGAGGCATCAAAAAATGTTGCACGCGAATTTATTGGCGGACGTCCGGGCGACAGGATGGGACTGGTGGTCTTTAGCGGCGAGTCGTTTACACAAGTGCCGTTAACAACAGACCATGCCATCCTGCTCAATATGTTTAAAGACATCAAAAGTGGCATGATTCAGGATGGAACAGCCATCGGCGACGGCCTTGCCACAGCAGTGAACCGCCTGAAGGAAAGCAAGGCTATCTCAAAAGTGATTATCCTGCTTACTGATGGGATCAATAATGCCGGATCAGTGGACCCATCGACTGCTGCCGAGATTGCCAAGGTATTCGGTATCAGGGTTTATACCATTGGGGTTGGTTCCTATGGCACGGCGCCTTATCCGGTTCAAACCCCATTTGGTGTGCAGCTCAGGGATATGAAGGTTGAAATTGATGAAGCCTTACTGAAGCAAATTGCCGACCTCACCGGAGGAAATTACTACAGGGCAACATCGAATAAGAAGCTGGAAGCCATTTACAAAGAGATCGACCAGCTTGAGAAATCGAAAATTGATGTCACAGAATTCAAAAGAAAACATGAGGAATATGTTGGATTGGTCATGTTGGCACTTGGTTTGTTACTGCTTGAGTTCCTGTTGAAAGTAACGGTTTTCAGAACCCAGACTTAAAACTGTTGATGATGGAAATGAAAATGATCAGGTTTGAACACCCGGAATACTTGTATATCTTGCTGATAATACCTGTATTGATCGCCATATTTATCCTGGCCGACTACCTCAAGCGTACAGCTTTGCTGAGGTTTGCCAGTCATGCCTTGCTGAAAACCCTCATGCCCGAGCGGTCAACGGCCCGGGTTTGGGTTAAGATGATCCTGTTGATGCTTTCAATCGCATTTCTTGCCATTGCCCTGGCGAATCCACAAACAGGATCAAGGCTCGAAGAAGTGAAACGCAAGGGAATCGACTTGTTTATTGCACTCGACATTTCGAATTCGATGATGGCCGAAGACATTGCGCCCAACCGCCTTGAGCGGTCAAAACAAGCCATCTCGCGGCTTATTGATAAGTTGGAAGGTGACCGCATCGGGATGATCGTGTTTGCCGGAAGGGCCTATATGCAACTTCCCATCACCACAGACTACTATGCCGCTCGCTTGTTCCTATCGACCATCAATCCGAATATTGTGCCGGCCCAGGGAACAGCCATCGGTGAAGCCATTGAGCTGGCAACCAACTCATTCGACCAAAACAACCACAACAAAGCCATCATCATCATCTCCGATGGTGAAGACCATGAGGAAAATGCGGTTGAACTGGCAAAGAAAGCAGCAGATGCAGGGATCATGATTTTCACCATCGGCATGGGATTGCCTGACGGTGCGCCGATCCCGGTATACAACTCCTATGGAAAAAGCATCGGTTTTCGCAAGGACAGAAGTGGAAATACCGTAATTACAAAACTGAATGAGAATATGTTGCAGCAGATTGCCCTTGCCGGCAACGGATCTTATACGCGTGCCAACAATGCCCGTTCAGGCTTGGAATACATCTTTGGCGAGATCAATAAAATAGAGAAATCAGAAATTGAAGCCAGGGTGTTTACGGATTATGAAAACCGCTTTCAGATCTTTATCGGTCTCGCCATTCTTTTCCTGGTGCTTGAGATACTGATCGCTTCGCGGAAGAGCAAGTGGGAAACAAAACTGGATTTATTTAACCAACCGAAAATTTAACCATGAAAGTCATACTCACATTTCTTTTGATGCTTGTGGTGCTGCCATTTTCGCTCCTTGGTCAAACAGACAAAACCTTAACCCGAAGAGGCAACAAGCAATACAAAGAAGGTAATTTCAGCGAGGCTGAAGTCACATACAAAAAAGCCCTTGAGCTAAATCCGATGAATGAAACAGCCGGATATAACCTTGGAAACACCTTATACAACCAAAAGAATTATACGGAGGCCGGCACAAACTTTTCGCATATTGCCGAAATGAGCAAAAACTCGGCCACCGAGTCGAAAGCCTGGTATAACCTTGGCAATAGCCTGATGAGTGAAAAGAAGTTTGAGGAAAGCATAGGCGCCTATAAAAAGGCGCTCAAGCTGGATCCGGACGATGAAGATGCACGCTATAACCTCGCGTTTGCACGTCAGATGTTGCAGCAACAACAGCAGAATCAGCAGAATCAGCAAAACAAACAGGATCAACAGGACAAGAAAGACCAGCAAAAAGACCAACAAAAAGACCAACAGGATAAACAACAGCAGCAGGATCAGCAAAAGCAACAGGATCAGCAAAACCAGCAGGATCAGGAGCAACAAAACCAGGATCAGCAGAAAAAACAACAGGGACAGCCAAAATTATCAAAAGAGGAGGCCGAGCGCATGTTGCAGGCTTTAAACAATGAAGAAAAAAAGACGCTTGAAAAGCTCAACGAAGAAAAGGTGAGCGGGGCCAGTGTCAAGGTTTCGGAAAAGGATTGGTGATAAAATGACTGATTAAAGTATCTTTGTATCATTGGTAGAATGGTTAACATATGAAGGTTCATTGTAAATACATCTTGTGGTTTCTGGCAATGCTGCCCATTGGTCTTTGGGCCCAGGATGTGAGTTTTGTTGCTTCAGCAAAACCCACGGTCGAGGTAGGCGAGCAATTCAGGATAGTGTATGAGCTTAACGCTGAAGGCAGCCGATTTACCGGTCCCGACCTGGCTTCCTTCAATGTGCTCACAGGCCCCATGACCTCAAGCAGTTCAAGCATACAAATAATAAACGGCCAGATGGCCCGCTCCTTCACGCAGACTTACACCTATATCGTAAGGGCGTCCACATCAGGTGAGTTGACGATAAACCCTGCCAGCGTATTTGTCGATGGCAAAAAGATTCTATCAAACAAACTGACAATTCGTGTTGTAGCTTCATCTGGAAACAATTCCGGCGGAAACGGCCAGCCATCGCAAAGTGACAATGCAGATCAGCAGTCAGTTTCTGATAAAGATGTTTACATTAGGGCCATTGCCGACAAATCAAGCATTTACCTTGGCGAGCAGGTCATTGTCACATACCGCATCTTCACGCGCATCCCGATCTCAAATATTTCGGTCAACAAATTGTCGTCATTCCCTGGATTCTGGATGAAGAATCTACTCGACGAAAATGCCACCATGCAGCAATCGCGGCAGGTGATCAATGGCGAGGAATATGTGGTAGCCGACCTCAGGAAGATGGCCCTTTTTCCACAGAAAACCGGCAAGCTGCGCATTGAACCGATGGAAATTGAATGCACTGCCCAGGTACGCACTCAGGGCGACCGCAGGCGTAGCCGCGATCCTTTCGAAAGTTTTTTCAACGATCCTTTCTTCAACCGAAACATAGCAAACGTTGAAAAGACGCTGGCTTCCGGAACACTCAGTATTGACGTGAAACCGCTTCCGCCCAACGGGAAACCCGCGTCCTACAACGGGGCCATAGGCCAGTTTAGCCTTCAGTCAGGGATCGATAAAACCGACCTGAAATCGAATGAGGCTGTGACAGTGAGTTATGTCGTGTCAGGAACTGGCAATATCGAATTGCTCGAATTTCCCAAGCCAGCCTTCCCTGCCGACTTTGAAGTGTATGAGCCCAAAATTACCGACCAGGTGAAAACAGCACACAATGGCATCAGCGGATTGCGTAAGATTGAGTTTTTAGCCATCCCGCGTCAGGCCGGAAATTTCACCATTCCACCCTTGTCATTCAGTTACTTTGACCCCAAATCTGAGCAATACCACACCCTTAGCTCTGAAGGATTTGAGCTGAATGTGAGCAAAGGGAATGATGAAAACGCAGGCACAGTCATATCATCCGGTAACCAGGAGAGCATCAGGATGCTGGGTAGCGACATCAGGCATATCAAAACAAAATCGATTCAGTTGCGCAAAGCCAATGATTTCTTTTTTGGTTCGGCAACATACATTACATTAATTTTTCTTTCGCTGATAAGCTTTGGCTTGTTCCTGTATCTCGTTCGCAAGCAAACCAGGTTGCACCAAAACCAGCAGCTGATGCGTAACCGCAAGGCCACTAAAATTGCCCGCAAGCGCCTTGTCAAAGCACAGCAACACCTGAAGCAAAATAACCAGAATGAGTTTTATACCGAAATGTCACAGGCGATCTGGGGATATATTGCCGACAAATTCAGTATTCCCCGGTCCGAGTTATCCATTGAGAACGTGCGGGAGACCCTCACCGAACGACAAACTTCAGAAAGTCTGATTGATGCTTTTGTTGAAACCCTGACAAATTGCGAATTCGCCCGCTTTGCCCCAGGTGATCCCGGCAGGAAGATGGAAGAATTGTACAAGCAGGGCATTGAGATTATTACGAATGCCGAAAAGATGTTGAAATAAATGCACACCATGAAGCGCACTGCATTCATAATGACAATACTGGCCTTCCTTTTCACAGGTTGCCTGAGGCTATACGCGGTGTCGGTAACTGACCCGATGCTGCTTATGCAACGTGGAAACACATTTTACAACGAAGGCAATTATGATTCGGCCATGGCGGCTTATGATCAGGTCATCAGGGATGGCTATGCCTCAGCTGACCTTTATTACAACCTTGGAAACACCTATTTTAAGCTGAAGAAGATACCCAAAGCGATTTTGTATTATGAAAAGGCCTACAAGCTTGATCCTTCTGACGAAGATATCAGGCACAACCTCGCCCTGGCCAACACAATGATTGTTGACAGGATCGAGACCTTGCCGGACTTGTTTTACAAGGTTTGGTGGAATGCCTTTTATGGCATGCTGTCGGCCGATGCATGGGCATGGGTTTCCGTGGTGATGATGATGCTCACCCTGATCATGGCCTTGCTTTATTTTACAGCAAGCTCGGTGTTGCTTCGAAAAACCGGATTTTTCAGTGGACTGGTTTTCTTACTTGGCATGGTTGTCACCATGGCGCTGGCTTCACAGAAATACTACTACACCAGGCAGGTGAACGAAGCCATCGTTTTTATGCCCACGATCAACGCGAAAAGCTCGCCTACGGTCAATAGTGTTGATTTGTTTGTGCTGCATGAAGGCACTAAGGTGTATCTGATTGATGCCGTAGGATCATGGCACAAAATCCGCATTGCCAACGGCAGTGTCGGCTGGCTCCCATCGGAGGCTATTGAAGGAATATAACGTCAATGAATATACATGCTATCAAAGGATTCCTTCGCCTGGCAAGGTATTTCCCCATGATGGTTCTCTTGTCAGCCTGTTTAAAATCCACAGAACCCGGACTGCCTCCCGAGGTAATAAAGGTTTTCGAGAAAACGGGGTTTAACCGTATTGAATTCACTAAAACAATCGGCCACTACCTTGATGACAGCGACAGCCTGAAACTGAGGGCTGCCTATTACCTGATCGAAAACCTCGAAAGGCAATATACGGTGAGCTACGACATCAAGGACACAGCAGGAAATACCATCACCATTGATCCCTTGTCGTTTCCTACTGATAGGGAATTTCTATCGTATTGGAACACACTCGATTCAGCCCTGGCTGGCCTTACCTACAAACCACACAAGTTTGTGCTTGACCGAGATACCATACGTGCTGAGCTGTTGATTTCTACCATCGACTTGGCCTTCGAAACACGCAGCCAGGCGATTGGCAAACGCTACAACGAGACAGACTTTTTCAACTACGTTTTGCCATATCGTTTTGGCAACGAGGTCATAGAAAACTGGCGGACGCGTTTACCTGAGGTATTCCCCGAATTACACACCTTTGCTGGCGGAGATCACACACCCGAGGAAGCCATCGCATTCGTCAACCAGCTCGTCGACAGCCTGTTCAGCTTCGACGGAAGGTTTATCAAACAGGCCATTCCCCAGCTGACCGAACAGCTCCTGGAAAACAGACGCGGAAACTATGAAGACCTGGCTTATCTGAAAGCCAAGATGTTGCGCTGCTGCGGCATACCGGCCACCATCGATTACACGCCCTATCTCGCCGACTCGGTAAACGGATTTTACTGGGCTGTCGGGCAGAATTCGGAGGGGAAATTTATTCCACTCATCCCGAAGGGAACTGATTACCTTTTCGATGCCAAACAGGGCCGTATAGCCAAGGTGTACCGGCGCACGTTTCACAAACAGCCAAACGGACTGTTTCGCCTGAAAAAAACTGACCTGACCACACCTCCATTTCTCGGTCATTATGATTACATGGATGTTACTGAGGCCTATTTTCAGTCGCTCAATATTGCCATCAGCCGGCCCTGCATGGATACGCTTGTTTACCTTGGCGTGTACAACGATAAGCAGTGGCGGGCCATCGACTGGGCATTTTGCAAAAACGACAGCATCAGTTTCACCGGATGCAAAGCCGAAATTGATTATAGGTTGCTTCGGTTTAGCAACAAAAAACTCCTACACTACCCCGACGGATTCCTGACAAAATCAGTCCTAAAATAAGCCCATTTTTCAGCGGTGCCCCATGCAATTATGTTGATGCCGATATGCCAATAACTTTGCATGGATTACCGATAACTGAAAGCCACTTGAAAACACGGTGAATAGCCGTATCTTTGCTTACCCGGTTGATAACCAATCACTGTTAATTAATGTTAAATAAAATGAACATTTCTTTGTTGCAGGTCTGAATAAAAACTGTAACTTGTGCCACTATTTTAGCGCAAGTGCAACTGAAATATAATCAAAATTACATGATATGAAAAAAGGATTTTTACCGTTTAGTTTTCTTTTGGTAACCATGCTTTTAGCCTCAGTGTTTGTCAGCTCCACTGATCCAGCTGAAGGCCAAAAGTATACTCCGCGAAACAATGAATTTCCATCAGCAGATGATTATCTGAACAGTCTAAAAGCCAATCAGCACACCGGACTTATTGCTCCGGAGGATGTGATGAAGGCAAAAGCAGCGGCCAATGCCATGGGAAGTGTGCGGGGTTCTGACGAAGCCTTGAATTGGTTTTCGTTGGGTCCTGACAATTTCGGCGGGAAAACAAAAGCGATATTGTTTGACAACAAGGATGCAAGTGCGCAAACAATATTGGTTGGCAGCGCAGGTGGCGGTATTTTCAGGACACAAAACCAGGGAATCACCTGGCATCACCTTGGAAGCACCAATATACAGGTGAGCTCCATGGTTCAATTGCCAAACGGAGATATCTTTGTTGGCACCGGTGATGGCTTCGAAGCGCAAAAATACAGTGTGTTCGGCGATCTGGCCTACACAACAGGCCTGATGGGTGAAGGAATCTTCACTTCGACTGATGGTGAAAATTTCACTGTCATTCCGGGCACACAACCTGCAGCAAACGACAACCTTTCGCCCTGGGCGTTCATCAACGAGCTTGCCGTTGACATGCAAAGCAGCCGTATTTATGCTGCCACAAACGGTGGTTTACGCTACAGCGATGACAGTGGCGCTTCTTGGAGTTTCGCCAAAGATGATGCAGGTGCTGACCTTACTGACAACGCCAGCTGCGTGAAGGTAGGCAGCGACGGAACAGTAGTAGCTTCAGTTGCCAACAAATGCTATGTTTCGGCCGACGGCGCTGAGAATGCATTTGTCAATTACTCAACCGGAAGCGACACCACCTTACCCAATGCCAGCGTGACCCGCCTTGAATTGGCCATTGCCCCATCCGCACCAAATGTCATGTATGCTGCACTTGTTGACAACATTGGCATCCACATTGGTATCTACAAATCAGAAAATAAAGGCTTTACCTGGGAAGTTATTTTACCAGCCACCAACACGGTCAATATTTTTCAGCAACGCGGAAACTACAATAACGGCATTACGGTTTTCCCGGATGATCCTTACCGCATTATTGTTGGCGGAGTCAATCTCTGGCAGGGACGTAAAATTGTCGAAGGCGGATATTATTCATGGGATACCAAATCACGTGGTGATGTAAATTCCATTTTCCCGGGTTACGTTCACATCGGACAACAAGACCTGGTGTTCGTGCCAAATCAGAACAATGCATTTTTTGTAAGCACTGATGGTGGTGTTCACAGCGGAATTGTTAATGGCGATGAATACACCTTCACAGCCAGCAACCGCAACATGATTTCTACTCAGTTCTACACTGTGGCCCCTTCCGGAGGAGAAAACAAGGTACTTGGCGGCGCGCAGGATCAGGGCTCAATCTATATTTCAGGACTTGGCAACACCACCAAACAAGGATCAGAACTTTGGTTCCAGGGTGGCTTTTTCAACAATGGCCATGGCGGCCCCTGTGTGATGTCTACTATAAATCCCGAAGCCATTGTAATGAGCTCAACAGCCGGACAGATGAGGCGTTCAGAGGACCTGGCCTTTACATTTTCGACCCAGTTCCTTGGCGGAAACATGCTCAACACACAGGCTTTCCAAACACCCATCGCCCTCTGGGAAAGTTATGAAGATCAAAACAGCCGTGATACAGTTTATTTCCATGCCAGAAAAAGCTATGCCGGCGGTTCTGTCATCAAGGTAAGAAGCCACAACTTTGATCATCCCTTTTACTATACCCTTCCGGCTAACCACAGCCTCGAAGCTGGTGATTCCATCGCAGTGAAGGATATTGTTGCAACAAAGCTCTTCATTGCTGTTGCCAACCGCTTATGGATGACCAAGGAGTTTCTCACCTTTTCGAAAACCCCTGAATGGTTTGAAATCGCCAATACTTCGGTCGGATTTTCAGGCATCCCGCAGTCAATGGCTTACAGCGCTGATGCCAACCACGTTTTCGTGGGCATGCGCAATGGTAAGCTGTTCCGGGTTTCAAACATCGCCCTGGCCTATAACTACGCAAGGGCTGACGTGAACAGTCCTGATTGCATCATCTCGACCAAGGAAATCGTAATTAACCTACCCGGTACTTCAACCCCGATTTCTCAGGCCATCACTTCGGTGTCAGTTGATCCTAAAAACCCTAACAATGTGGTCATTACCCTGGCAAACTATGGTAATAACGACTATGTTTATATGAGCAACAATGCCCTCTCAGCGAACCCGACATTTACAAGCAAGCAAGGCAATTTGCCGAAGATGCCAGTGTATGCATCTGTAATCGAAATGTCCGACCCATCAAAGGTCATCATCGGAACTGAGCAAGGGATCTTCATCACCGACAACATCAGCTCACCAAACTGGTATACCGAAGCAAGTGACCTCAGCAACATCCCAGTTTTCGATCTTAAACAACAGTATATCAACAAATCAGCTGACACAATCCAGCTGATCAATGTTGACACCCTCGTTGTCACTTATCCAGGCACAAACAACCTTGGCATCCTGTACGCTGCAACATACGGACGTGGTCTTTACAGGTGCAATAACTTCAGAAAACCTGTTGGAATCGATGAAACTCCGCTTGCATCAGCCGACAACTTTAAGGTAACGATTTATCCCAACCCGGTGCGCGAATCAGCCAATGTTGCTTTCGAACTTAAGGGCAGCAACCAGGTTAGTTATCAGATATATGACCTGACAGGAAAAATGATCCGCTCAGCATCCATTGGTCAACTTGGTTCAGGAATGCAGCAATTAAGCATTCCGACCGAAGGCCTGAGCAATGGTGCCTACATTTTAAGCATCCGTTGTGGCAATCAGGTAGGTACTACCAAATTTCTCAGGTATTAACCACTGATTAACAGGATGAATTAACACAACAAAAAAATTAAGCGACATGAAAAAAATACTCTTTGCTTTATCAATCCTCTTCATCTTCGGACTTAGCGCCAAGGCGCAAAGCCGTATCTATGCACCTGAATTGAAAGCACCAGTAAGCGAAGCCATCGAACAGTCACCTGATGTGTTGCTCGACTGGCTGGCAGTAACCGGCGAAGGAATAGAAATCCAATATGAAGTTCAATTGGCAGAAAATCCGGATTTTACAAGCGCCACCACTTTTCCGCGCACCAGTATCACTTCCATGAAGATGAGCAACCTGCTTTTCGGTCATGTGTATTATTGGCGCGTCAGGGCCATCGATGACCTTGGTGTAAGCGATTGGTCAGTTTCATGGTCATTTACAGTGATCACCACCGTATTGATCGAAAGCCCGGGAAACCTTGCCGTGGTCAGTCCTGATCCGGTGTTGAAATGGAAAGTGCTTACCGGCATCACCGGTTACGACATTCAGGTTGACACTTCGTACAGCTGGAAACCTCTTGCCGGCATCGTTAGCTCAAAGCTCAACGATGTGTTCGAAGTTGATGCTGACAATGCATGGTTCGTTGGTGACAATGGCGTAATCGTTCAGAAAGCCAATGGTGCATATACCGTGCTTTCAGACATTACCACCTCCAACCTGTTCGATGTTTATTTTGTTGATGCAAACAATGGATGGGTCGTTGGCGACGGAGGAACCATCCTGTATTATAATGGTACCGAATTCACTGCACAAACTTCAGGCCTGACCACGGCACTCAATGGTGTTTATTTTACCTCAGCAACAAACGGTTATGCAGCCGGAAGCGCAGGAAAACTGCTTCATTTCGACGGAACTGATTGGACACCAGTTACATCAGGTGTTACACTTGACTTGTTTTCAATTCATGGAAACAGCGCAAACAACATTTGGGCTGTTGGTAAAACCGGAAATTATACCCATTTCGATGGAACCAGCTGGACTGCCGGCACCTATTCGAACAGGGACATGAATGATGTATGGGTCACCGCATCGAACAAGGTATGGGTTGCTGCCAAAGCAGGTCGTATTTTTAGCTGGAATGGCAGCTGGTCAGAACAAACCTTTGGATCACCTCCACGAGATTTGCAAGGTGTTTGCTTCGTTAATGATCAAAATGGCTATATCGTTGGAAACAATGGCACCTTGCTGTATTTCAACGGGTTGGTATGGCAGGCACTTGCCAGTGGAACCACAGAAACCCTCTATGGCATTCATTTTTCAACTGAATCGAGTGGCTACCTCGTTGGCAATGCCGGCTCCCTGATTGCATTCCAGGGCGAAGGCTTTGACAGTCCGTACTTGAAAAGCTATTCCACTCCTGGCGATATCCTCGAGTTTAAACTGGGCAACCTGCTCTTCGGACAGGCACATTATTTCAGGGTCAGGGCAAAACATGCTGCCGCCACCTCTGATTGGTCGCCTGCAAGTTCATTTATAGTAATTTCCAAGCCTACACTGGTGTCACCCGCAAACAATGCAACCAATATTTCGCTCGACACATTGGCAAAATGGCAAGCCATCAGTGGTGTGGCAAAATATTCAATCCAGTTATCAATGGATGCCGATTTTACTGATCCACAATACTTTGAATCAACAGCAGCTGAATATCGCTTTGATGGCTTGCTGTTCAGTAAAGATTACTTTTGGCGCGTAAATGCACGGCACGCACAGGATGTTTCTTCATGGTCTGATGCAAGGAAATTCTCTACCGCTAACGCAGTAAGCCTAACCGAACCAGCACACCAGGCAACCGATGTTACCCGCCTTCCACGGTTTACCTGGCAGGGTATCAAGGGAACTGAAAAGTATATGATCCAGTTTGGCAAAGACACTGGCTTTGCTGATGCCCAGACAGAACTCACCACTACCCCACTCTATCAGACCATTTACCTGCTCGACAAAAACACCAGCTATTACTGGCGCGTGAAAGCCATCCAAGGTCTCGATTCAACCAATTGGAGCCAGGTAAGAAGCTTCGTTACCACAGGTGAAACCGGGATCGGTGAAACAACAGAAAATGAAATTTTCAGCGTTTACCCAAATCCAGGTACCGGTGTCTTCAGCATGAGCCTGCGCAATGTCTCATCACCTTACTTTACCGTTGAGGTGTATAATCTTACCGGAAGCAAGGTGTTTGAACAACAGCATCAGGCATTTGGCAACGAAGGAAAAGCCAGGCTCGACCTGACCAGCCTACCAAAAGGCATGTACCTCATTCGCCTGCATGAAGGCAGTGCAGCCTACACCAAACGACTGATTATTGAATAAATATCGCACAATGAAAGATCAGGATGAGGCTGCTGCAAAGCAGCCTCATTTTTTTTTGCAAACAAACTGTTGGGATAGGCAGGCATGCAGGCCGGTAGAAATATTTCGATAAAGCATTGTTCGTCTGCAAGGGTGTTCGTGCCAAATCAATACACAGCCAGAAAAGGTGGGTGGATTATATTATTTACAATTGGAAATAAACCGAAAGTATTCGATTAAGGAAGCCGATGAAGCCGTTTGCCAGGTTTAAGGAATAAATACACTGACTCAGTATTTGTTGAAACGTCGGCCGAAGCTGAATGACAGGTAAAAGGTCGCAAAGAATTTTTGTTTCAGGTTATCATCCATGATGGAAACGCCCTGAGGAAAGGCTTCCAGGGTAAGACCGGCTTCAAGGGCCTTGATGCTTGTTTTCACATATCCAAACTCGGCATTGATGCCCGTGTGGACAAATACACCCGGAATTACTTTCAGTTCGCTGAAGCCTTTTGTGAAAGGAGCACGCCCGTAAATATTATCCCAGGAAATATCAGGCGAGAACAACTCAGTTTCTATGACTACCGTATTATTCCCCAAGACCTTCCGCACAAACAGATAATAGGGTTTTTCGAAGGCAAGACTTGCGCCGCCATCATACACCCACCTGAGTTCAACACCGCCCCAATAAGGTTTTCGGTTTAGGAGTTTTTTATTGCCATAGGAAGCGCGTAGCATAAAAACATCATTCAGCTTTCCGTAAACGTAGCGCTTGGCATTGTTATAATAAGGATTGATGACCTTGACCTGCTTAGGGGAGCGCATTGAAACAAACTCGAAGGATAACACCCTGGTATTAAAGGCGTTTTTATTGATGCCTTTGCGGAAGCCCGCACCAAGACCAAGGTTTGTGGCGATGACGGTCCCTACCCGTTCGTGGCTGTAAATAATCTGGTTGTCGATGGAATCAAAAAGCACATCTTCCTGTGCCTGAGCCATTGGAACAAGGCACAAAAAAACAAGAACACACAGGCAAGCAGGCAAAATCCAGCGCATCATGGCAAATTTAACCAAACAAACCCTCTCTGGCCGGAATCTGGCAGTCGGCTAATAGCGGCTTTCCTTCTGGAATTTTGTTGTTTCTCCATACGCTGCACATTTGGTGGTTGATTTGCAAGAGGTTAAAACCAGCCCAGCGATGAAAATAACCGATAGAATAACAACTATTTTTTTCATAATTTTACCAGATAAGGATTCATAATTCTTTTACAAAGAAAACAGAATTTGTTGGAATAACCAAGATTTTTTGTAGTTATTGTATCAAAAGCATATTAATCAACCACAGGGTCCATGACATCCATTAATCCAAGCATTGAAGAAAGCTGGAAAAGCGCACTGACCAATGAATTCAGTGCAGACTACTTCGACCAGTTAAAAGAATTCCTTGTTGCAGAACGAAAGCAATTTACGGTGTATCCCGCAGGCCCTGATATTTTCAACGCCTTCAACCTTACGCCACTGCCATCGGTGAAGGTAGTGATCCTTGGCCAGGACCCATATCACGGCCCAGGCCAGGCCCATGGGTTGTGCTTCTCCGTTCCCGACAGGGTACAGCCACCACCGAGCCTTCAGAATATCTTTAAGGAGATTCGTTCCGACCTGGGGCATCCCTTACCGTCAACAGGAAACCTGAGCCCATGGGCAAAAGCAGGGGTATTGTTGCTTAATGCGACCCTGACGGTAAGGGCTGGAATGGCCGGCTCGCATCAGGGGAAAGGATGGGAACGGTTTACGGATGCAGCAATCAGGTCTGTTTCGGAAAACAGGGCAGGGATTGTGTTCCTGTTGTGGGGGAATTATGCCCAGGCAAAAATTTCGCTCATCGACACACAAAAGCACCTGGTACTGATGGCGCCACATCCTTCGCCGCTGTCGGCATCACGCGGATTCTTCGGCTGCAAACACTTTTCACAAACAAATACATACCTCACATCCCTTGGCTTGCCTCCTGTTGATTGGACGCTAAACCATTAAACACTACATGCTTAACTACCAAGGTGGCATGTAGAAATTAAATACTTAATTGCTCAAATACTTTTTTTACTAATTTGCAGCGATTTTAATCTAAAAAACAAATCTATGAGAAAAACCATTTTTACCATGATGATGACTGCCCTTGCGATAAATTTCGCATTTGCAGGTGGTTATCAGGTTCGCTTACAAGGTAACAAGAACACAGGTATGGGGTTGACCGGAACAGCCTTAAACATGGGATCCTCTTCCATTTTTTACAATCCAGGAGCACTGACCATGATGAGTCAAAAACTTGACTTTTCATTGGGAGCCAGCGCCATTCTTTCGAATGTAACTTTTGAGAAAAGTGGTTCGAACTACCAGGCACAAACCGACAATAAGCCAAGCACACCTTTTTATGTGTATGGTGCAGGCAAGATCAATGACAAATGGGTTGTTGGTCTGGGAATTTACACACCTTATGGCAGTGCCTCTGTTTGGGATGACAACTGGGCCGGCAAATTGCTGATTCAGAACATCGCTTTACGTGCAATTTTTTACCAGCCAACAGTTGCGTATAAAATTAATGACAAAATCGGTATTGGTGCCGGCCTGGTTTATGCTACCGGCAAGGTAACCATCGAAAAAGGACTTAACTACAGCCCAACAAGCAAGGCAACCCTCGAAGGAAACGCTGCCAGCATCGGCTTCAATGCTGGCGTATACTTCACCCCAACCGAAAAACTCGCCGTCGGCATCGATTATCGCTCAAAAATCAACATGGACGTAAAAGACGGTGATGCCACCTTTACTTTGCCTTCGGCACTGTATAACACTTTGCCGGCCGACAATAAGTTTGACGCATCATTGCCTCTCCCTGCAAACCTTGACTTTGGCGTTTCATATAAAGCATCTGACAAACTGTTGCTGTCACTCGAACTTAACTGGGTGATGTGGGGAACCTATGATTCATTGAAGTTCACCTTCAAGGAAAAAGGCGAGTTGCTCAACTCATCAAATCCAAGGCTGTATAGGGATTCGTTTATTCCTCGCTTTGGCGCTCAGTATAAGCTCAATGATATGGTTTGTCTGCGTGCCGGTGGTTACTACGACCCGACCCCAACCAATGAAGACTATTTCACTCCTGAAACTGTCAGCCTGAACACCATTGCATTTACCCTTGGGCTTTCTGTCACTCCGGTGAAAAACCTGACTATCGACCTCTCCTACCTGCAACTATCGGGTATGAAAGCCGAAAAAAGTTATGCACCAGATAACTTCTCCGGCACATTTAAGTCTACGGCAGCTATCCCAGGTTTGGGTCTTTCCTATCGTTTCTAACCATTAAACTATCCAACAATGAAATATAAAATAGTAGTTATCGCGTTGCTTTTCGTCGGGATGTGGGCCTGTAAGCCTGAACTCAACGAATTTAAGGCATCAAAAGGATCGGCTGATTTTAGCGTGTATATGTCGGCCGGCAACTCACTGACAGCAGGTTATGCTGATGGCGCTTTGTACAAATCAGGACAACAGGGCTCGTACGCCAACCTGCTTGCCAAACAATTTGAACAGGTAGGACGTCAGGGCGACTTCAAAATCCCTTTCGTTGAATCAGAAGATGGCGTAGGCAATCGCGGTGCCGGTCTGGTCACCAAAATGAAAATGGGTTTCAGCACCGACTGTAAAGGCACTACATCGCTGGCACCTGTTTTGGCCAATCCTAATGCCTCACAGGCTGAACTTTTTGCCTTGCTGACAACTTCGGTTGCTGCCAATGGTCCTTATAACAATATCGGTGTTCCCGGCGCAAAGGTGGCACACCTGCTTGCTCCCGGATACGGAACACTCAATCCATTTTTTGGCCGTTTCGCTTCTTCAGCAACAGCTTCTGTAGTAAGTGAAATTGCAGCCGTCAGCCCAACGTTCTTTACCCTGTGGATCGGAAACAACGACGTTCTGGGTTATGCCACCTCAGGTGGAATTGGTGATGTGATCACACCCATCGATGGCCCTCCGGGTCAGGGTTTCGCTGCCAGCTATGAAGCTGTTTTGCAGAGTTTCGGACAGTTTGCTTCAAGCGGTGCCGTTGCCAATATTCCTGACATTACCAGCATTCCATTTTTCACCACGGTGCCTTACAACGCCATCGTGCTGACAGACCAGAGCATTGTTGATTTTATCAACAGCCAGTATGCAGCCTATAACCAGGGCATGGAACTCGTCGGACTTCCTTACAGAATCAACTTCAGCCTGGGGCAAAATCCCATGGTGATCGCTGACAACACCATCCCAATTCCTGACGGTGTGCCGATTCCTAAAATCAGGCAGATCAAGAGTGGAGAGCTTGTATTGCTTTCTATTCCTCAGGATTCGCTTAAATGCGCTTATTGGGGAACTGCCAAAGCTGTTGCCGATCAGTATATCCTTACCGAAGCAGAAATTGCCAACGTAACCGCTGCTGTTACTGCCTACAATCAGGTGATTGCTGTTGCAGCCGAAACGCATAACCTTGCCCTTGTTGATGCCAATGCCAATATGAAAAAACTGGCCAGTGGCGGAATCAGGGTCGATGGTGTGACCTTTACCAATGCATTTGTAACAGGTAACGTTTTCTCCACTGACGGTGTGCACCTCACTCCTCAGGGAAATGCACTGGTTGCCAATTACTTTATCGATGCCATCAACGCCAAATACAATGCAAACATTCCTCAGGTGAATGTAACTGAGTATCCGGCAGTTGTATTGCCATAAACCAACAGAATACAATCAGAGGGCAGCATGAAAACATGTTGCCCTCTTTTATTTTAACACAGCATGAAAGAATTTGTTTTTGCCACAAACAATGCGCATAAACTATCCGAGATCAGGCAGATAACCGGCTCCGATTTGCGCATCATCAGCCTGAACGACATCGGGTTTCACGAAGAAATCCCTGAAACATCGGATACCATCAGTGGGAATGCCTTGCAAAAAGCCTGGTATTTTCATGACCGCTATAATAAAAATTGCTTTGCCGACGATACCGGCCTCGAAGTGGACTGCCTGGATGGCGCACCGGGTGTTTACTCAGCAAGGTATGCTGGTGAGGCTTGCTCATTCAGCGACAATGTGGAAAAACTTTTAAAAGAAATGGGTCAAACCGAAAACCGAAAAGCAAGGTTTGTGACAGTGATCGCCCTGATTTTCGAGGGAAAGCCTTACCTGTTCGAAGGGGTGATCAACGGCAGCATCACTGCAGGTCCACAAGGCGAAGGCGGCTTTGGCTATGACCCCGTGTTTCTGCCCGATGGATACCAACAAACCTTTGCTGAGATGCAGGCCACAGTTAAAAACAGCATCAGCCACAGGGGCCTCGCAACAAAAAAACTGGTTGAATTCCTGATAACCGTGATCTGATGTAAGCACTTGAGGTGGTTATTCAATTACATTTTCAAGGGCCATTGTAAACAGCTTTTCAAGGGAAATGCCCATGGCATTGGCTTGCTTGGGCAAAATACTGGCCGGAGAGATTCCTGGAACGGTGTTCACTTCAAGGAAAAACAGCCAGCCCTTGCTAATAATGAAATCAAAACGAACAAATCCTTTGCATGTCAGTCGCTTATAAAGCAATGCTGCTGTCGATTTGATCTTGTTATCGGCCTCTTCAGTGATGTCGGCAGGCGTAATTTCATCGGCCATTCCCTGGGTATATTTTGCCTCATAATCGAAAAACTCCTTTTTGCTGATGATCTCCGTTACCGGAAAAACCAACAATCCGGTTTTTGTCTGCATGACGCCACAACCAAATTCGCGGCCTTCGAGAAACGATTCAACCAGCACTTCTTCATCTTCTGCTAGGGCTTTATCGATCGCATCCATAAACTGTCCGGTCTCTTTCACCTTGGTTACACCAACACTTGACCCCCCATTATTGGGCTTTACAAACACAGGCAGGCCAAGTTGTTCAATAACAGCAACAACGTCGATCGTGCTTTCTCTGTTAAACATCAACCCTTTAGCAACAAGAACACCGTGAGAAGCCACAATCCGCTTGCAGTTTTCCTTGTTGAAAGTAAGTGCCGAAACAAACATATTGCTCGATGTATAGGGCATTCCAATGAGGTCAAAGTAGCCCAATAGCTTTCCATCCTCACCCGGTGATCCGTGAATCGCATTGAAGACAGCATCAAAACGCAGTGTTTTTCCACCAAGCTCCAGGCTGAAATCATCCTTGTTGATGAGGTATTTATTCCCTTTTGCATCAGTATGGTACCATTCAGTGCCCCTGATAATAATCAGATAGGCAGCATACCGATCGGCGGGCAAAGAGGCGACAACAACCTTTCCGCTTTGAATTGAAACATCGTATTCGCCGGAGTTTCCGCCACAAACCACTGCAATATTTTTCATGGGTATTCAGTTTAGTCAAAGATACAGTCAGCAGACGGCAAAATTAACAAACATTGCTTCAAACCCTAACGGAAATCACGCGACAGCCAGCTTTTTCAGCGGTGCACGCCATGAAACAAAACACGGATGGTCCTTATGTCAGCAAACGCGGCAACGAGAATCAAAAATGGCTATCTTTGTGCTGTTTTATGCAATAATTCAGCCAACACGCTGTTTCTTATTTGCCTGGTTATATAATTGCTAAATCAAAGAATACATGGGTTTCTTTTCTTTTTTAGGCAAAAAGTATTTTTATGTTCACCTCATGCTTGCTTTCCTGCTGACACTGGTCATCATTTGGGGAGTCACCAGTTCCATTGACCGCTACACCCGTCATGGTGAAGTGTTTGTTGTGCCTGATTTCAGTGGAAAGCAAGCCACCGAAGTCATCAACACCTTTGGCAACAGGTTCAGGTTCATCATTTCTGACAGTGTTTACATCAAGCTGGCTGAAAATGGTTCGATCATACAGCAGGATCCTTTGCCCGGCTCAAAAGTAAAAGAGGGGCGGAACATCTATATTGTCACTGTGGCACAGATGCCAGAGCGTATTCCCATGCCGAACCTAAGGAACCTGTCACTGCGCCAGGCGCTTGTGCTCTTGGAATCGAAGGGACTGATTGCCAATGACATCACCATTGCTGAGCATTTTGCACGCAATGCAGTTGTGGACCAGCAATTCAATGGCGAGATCATTGAACCCGGTACCGATTTGTTTAAAGGATCGGCCATTGACCTGATCGTCGGCAATGGTGGCAGCATGCAAAAGGTGCCCATTCCGATGATATTGGGAAAAAAACGCAAAGAAACCATCACCTTATTGCATTTCTCTTCCCTGAATATTGGTGAGGAATACTTCCCTGACGGTTACGACACTGCCCAATCGCGGGTTTTCAGAACCGAACCGAACCTGATTAACGAAAGCCATGTGTTTCCCGGCACTAAAATCAATGTATATTACAGGTCAGAGACACAATTTAATTTTGACGAACTTGAACGGGTGCTTGAAACAGATAGTTCATTGGTTGACAGCTTGTTTTACAACGACCTGCCAGCCGACACCCTGAACGAAACTTATAACCTGAACGAATGAGGTCCAACGTTGTTTTGATTATGCTGCTGTCGTTTGGCTGCACCCTGTTGATGCCAAAGCTGCATGCACAGGAAACATTAACTGGTTTACAGTTTAATACAGCCATTCAAAAGCAAATTCCAAACAAGTCGACACAACTTGAATTGAAGCTTGCATTGCCTTTCTTTGAAGACTTTTCGACGAGCAATATTTATCCTGACAAAGCCCGTTGGAATGACAGTTATGTGTTCATCAACAAAGATTTTCCGCTGAATCCGACAAATATTGGTGCAGCCACCTTCGATGTGCTTGACGACAATGGCCTGGTGTACAAAAATGCCTCCTCAACACCATTTATTGCCGATTACCTGACTTCGGCCGACATCAGGCTAGACTCTGTTTTTTCTCCTGTAATCAGGCAATTAAGTCCGGCCGATTCGGTGTATTTCAGTTTCTATTATCAGCCTCAGGGTCGCGGCGAGCAGCCGGAGCCGACAGATTCGCTGGTGCTTCAGTTTGGCGTTCCTACAGGAAATCTCATCCTCGATTATGTCGACTCGGTTACCATGCTGATCGATTCCTACCTTATTGCCAATGGCATTGATTTCATTTATCCGCAGGACACCATTTTTGCTCCTGAAGGCTGCAACCAGGAATTGTATATCATTAATTTTAAAACGCTTACGTTTGGTGATTCGGTTACCCTCCCATGCGATTCTGTTATGAAGCCTGAGATGGAATGGACCACAGTTTGGCATCAGACAGGGATGTCGTTGGAAGAATTTTATACCACCTATCAGGTTTATTTCAAGCGTGAAATGATTGCTATAACCGACGAAAATTACTTTTCAGATGGATTTCGGTTTCGCTTCTTCAATTATGGCAGCATTGCCGATAATGTGAGCCCGCCCAAGCGTTCAAATGTGGATCAGTGGAATGTCGACTTTATTTACCTGAATTACAACAGAAGCTTTACCGATACCAGTTACCGGAAACTGTCTTTTTCCGATCGGGCACCTTCGTTTCTGAAACGATATGAATCAATGCCTTACAGGCAATACCGGGCCGACCCCACCAACGCCACTGCGCCCGAATTCAGCGTTTCCATCACGAACCTCGATAAAATCGAACACAACACCAAATACCGCTACACCGTCAGGCAGTCCAACGGATCAATGGCTTTCGGTTACGATGGTGGAAGCTGCAACCTGCCTCCATACGATGAATTTGGATTTCAGAGTTGCAATACCGGCTGTGGTGCTGCCCATGCCTGCCCTCCGGTAAATGCCTTGTTTCCGTTTAGTTTCGATCTCGACTCAACATCGTTTCTTATCAACCATTATATCAGTGATTCCTCAGGAGCCAACGTGCTTGTTGATTCCATGCAGTTTCATCAGGGATTTTATAACTACTTTGCCTACGATGACGGAACCCCGGAATTTGGGTATGGCATTGAGCCTGCCCGTGGTCTGATTGCTTATCAATTCAGGATGACGATTCCTGATACACTGCAGGGTGTTCAGTTGTATTTTAACCGTACCCTGAATGATGCAAACGACAAATATTTTGACCTCATTGTGTGGAAAGACAACAATGGCAAGCCCGGAGAAGAACTATACCGCTTGCCGCATCAGCGGCCACAATGGAGTGATCAGTTATACGGTTTCCATATGTATCATTTTGGTGAACCCTTGCTGGTCAATGGGGTGTTTTATGTGGGCATCATGCAGGAAGAAACTGGCAGCCTGAACATTGGATATGATGCGGTAAAAAACAACCAGCAATATATGTTCTTCAATGTTGACGGCGTATGGCGCAATAGCATTTATGAAGGTTCGCTGCTCATGAGGCCAGTTGTTGGCTCAAATAACTTCATCGGCATCGAAGAAACGAACAACCAATTGGTTAAGCAACTGAAGGTGTATCCCAATCCCGCTTTCGATGTGATTCACCTGAGCCTTGGCGACGTATCCCCTCAAAAACAACTGGATTGTACCATCAGGGATATTTCAGGAAGAGTGGTGTTGTCCTGCACTGTCACTGAAGGCAGGGCCGTTAACATTGCACAGCTCGTTTCGGGCATGTATATTGTTGTGGTGAACGAAGGAAATCATACCTACACAGCCAAATTAATGGTGACAAAATAACAAACAGATTATGAGTGAGAAATATGTATTGGGTAACACAGATCAGTCGGATGAAAACAGCGATTTGTTTGAGCATTTCCGATTTGTGGTTGACCGCGGTCAGACACCCGTACGCATCGATGTTTTTCTCACAAACAGGATCGAGCACGTTTCGCGCAATAAAATACAGCAAACTGCTACTGCCGGCAACATCCTTGTAAACCAGGTCGCTGTTAAAGCCAACTATAAGGTCAAGCCCAACGACACGATTGTCATCGTGCTAAGCTATCCACCCCGAGAAGTCGTCATCAGTCCCGAAGACATCCCCCTCAACATAGTCTATGAAGATGAAAGCCTGATGGTGATCAACAAGCAGGCTGACCTCGTGGTGCATCCCGGACACGGAAATTTTACCGGCACCCTGCTTCACGGACTTGCCCATTATATTGAAAAAAGCGGACAAAAGCTTGAAAATGGCTTTGGCTATCTTGTTCACCGGATCGACAAAGACACCACCGGATTGTTGCTGATTGCCAAAGATGAGTTTGCGCAGTCGAAGCTGGCCGCACAGTTTTTCAGGCATTCGATTGACCGGCGGTACCTTGCCCTTGTTTGGGGCGACCTGGTTGAAGATGAAGGCACCATCGAAGGAAATATCGGCCGCAGCCCGAAAGACAGAAAGCTAATGGCGGTTTTTCCGGAGGGAGACAGCGGCAAAGAAGCGATCACTCATTATACAGTTGTTCAACGGTTTGGATATGTTACTTTGGTTGAGTGTAAACTCGAAACCGGGCGCACTCACCAGATCAGGGTGCATTTCAAGCACATCGGTCACCCCCTGTTTAACGATCCCTGGTACGGCGGTGACTCGATGATCAAAGGCACCACTTTTACCAAATACAAGCAATTTATCGACAACTGCTTCAAGGTGTTGCCGCGTCATGCACTGCATGCACAATCCATCGGATTCGACCATCCCGTCAGCGGAAAGAAGATGCACTTTGAATCAGCAATGCCCTACGATATGCAGCAGGTCATCGAAAAATGGACGGTGTATACCGGCTCACGGGAAATCGAAACAGATTAATTGCCACCAACAAGTTTAAGCCGTACTACCGCTTCCGGTGATTGCATGACAACAATAAAAAAGCCTGTTACAGGAGCTTTGAGCTGAATTTGAATTTGGCTGTTGTTGTCAGTCGACCTGAAAAAATCAAGTTTTCTGCCCAGGGCATCATACATTTTTACATCAAACTGCTGTGCATCAACAACTCCGGTAAATATCGTAAAGATTTTACCTGCCGGATTGGGGACTGCATAAGGCATCACGTTGATGTAAGATTTCCGGATCAGTGTATCCGAAGTAATTCCGTTTTTCACCACCAGCGATACATCATACTTTCCGATGGCATTGTAACGGATACCAGCGGGATGCTGGTTTTGGCTCTCAGAAGGAATTCCCCCGCCAAAACTCCAGTTGTAGGATATGATGTTTCCGCCAGAGTAGCTCGTGAACGCGATTGTCTGTCCCGGCACGATTTCGGTATAGTCAGCAGCAAACTCAGCGAACAGATTATCCGGGTCACTGCCAATCCCGTTGAGGGATTCAATGTCAAGGTTTAGCGGGTCGAGCCAGGGTTTAAGCTGTTGATTATCACTTGAACCATTTGATTCCCAACTATAAGAGAATTTTCCAAAATAATCAGGTTCGAGCGTGGCATTACAGGCTGAGCTTCCTCCTGTTAACGCGCCAACGATCTGTCCATCAGCATTAAACAAGGGACTCCCCGACGAGCCGCCTTCGGTAACACCATGCCCGTTAGCAGTGGCTGCCCATGTTACCATCCAGTATTTTTGTGCAGGATTGGGACTGACCTGGCCAAAGGCAGTTGAAACAGGCTTGGAAAAAAACGTTGAAATCTTTTTGATATCACCTTCAGGATGATGCACACAGGCGCCCTGTTGCGACACATCGTTCAGCCGACTCCATCCGTTGTAGTAAGGCTTGTAAGATAAGGGAACCTCCTGATTCAACTGAAGCAGTTTGAAATCAGAACCTGTGCTGATGTCGGACTGTTGTGCTGCTACTTTTAAGGTACTGCCACTGATTGACTGTATTTCAGGTTCTTTCGTGAGGTTATTGCAGGTGGGTGAAGCATAGTTGAAATAAAATATCCATTGGCTGTAATCCGCCTGGCTGGCTCCACTTCCACAATGGTTAGCGGTCAGCAGATAAGGTGTACGGTCTTGCCTGGTGTTGTTAACGAGTGAACCCGTGCACCAGTATAAACCGCTGCCTTTTTTTACCAGGATTCTTGCCACACCTTGCTGCTGATTAGCAAATTCCTGACCCTCGGCACAATGCACATTAACCTCACAATACCCACTATCGCCGAAATCGCCTGTGCCGAATTGCTCATGTACGAGGCCTGCTTCTGACACACAAATATCAGGAACCCCACTTCCTTCCGGCCATTCGACCTGCAATACAACTTTACCGCCAAAAACAGGCTGTATGGCGAATTCGCCCGGCTCCCGGTCGTCATTACCAAATGACCCAAGGGTGGTTTTGCCGTCGGCTGAGTATACAAACACCTTTGTTTCACTGCTGATTACAAGCCTACTGAAGTAAATCGCAATTCCTGTCTCGATATCCGAAGTAAACAACACCCGCATGATGGCTGTTCCCTCAACAAGCTCAATCTGATTACTGAGATCCGCAAGGCAAAAGCCTACTTTCTCTGTATAGCCGGCAACACGCGGGTTTCCTGGACCTGCTGTTAAGGCATTACACTTCTGCTTTTCGTACAAAAAATCATAGTGCGTGATCTTTTGACTCCCGTTGTATGGGTTTCTTACCTTTCCGCCCTCGTTAATCTGCGCATGTAATGCAAATACCGACAGAAGGCTAAAAAGGAGAAACAGGAGTTTTCGGCAGGTCATATCAATACATTTGAACAAAAATAGCCAATATTTTAAGCTTACGGTTTGAAATAGCATGAATGGCCAGTTAAAAAAAATGGCCGCTCGTTTAAGCGGCCACCTGAAATCGTTTGAAAGGCTTATTTCAGCAAGGAAACCTTGCCTGAAATCAGTCCTGAAGGAGTTTCAACCACGAGCAGGTATATGCCGGCAGGTTGCTGTGTCAGGTCGATCGAAACAGGTTGCTGCAGTTGCACCTGGCCATTGTAAACAACCTGCTTGCCAAGTTGGTTATACACACTCAGTTTACCGCTGACTTCGTCTGATTGAACGAAGATCCGGAAGTTTCCGTTCGATGGATTTGGAAAAGCTGATAATGCAGCTTTGGAATATTCGTTAAGGCCCACCCAGTTCACAATGATATAATCCTCAACAATTTTATTGTTGATGCCATAATTGTTCACTACCGTGAGGGCAACCCTGAAGGCACCGCCATCAGCATATAAAATGCCTTGTGGGTTTTGGGCTTCTGAGTAATCAGGTGTTCCGCCTTCAAATTCCCAGTACCAATAATTGGGGTCACCTGTCGATAAGTCAGTGAAATTAACTGTTTCGCCTTGCATGATGATGGTCTGGTCAGCAACGAAGTCGGCTACCGGCAATGCAACTGCATTTACCGTGATATAATCTGTGACCACCTTCTGGTCTTCGCCACCATAGCCAACCACCCTGAGTGAAACATCGAATGTTCCGGCATTCAAATAGCTTACTGTCGGGTTCTGCTCTGTTGATGTTGCCGGTGAACCTCCTTCAAATTCCCAGTACCATTCGTAAGGATTCCCCTGCGAAAGGTCACTGAATTGAACCTGGCTGCCTTGTTCGATCACGGCATTGTCAGCTTCGAAATCAGCTACCGGAGGTGCGGCTGCGTTAATGGTAATGTAGTTCGTTTTTGTTTCGGTATCTGTACCGTCGGCATTTGTCACCGTGAGGCTAACGGTATAAGTTCCGGGAACAGTGTAAACAATAGGGCCCGGGTTTTCATCGGTACTTGTTTCAGGCGTGCCTCCGGTAAACGTCCATGACCAGGTCAGGATTCCAGGTCCTGAGAGATCGGTGAAATATATCCCTTCGCCCTGATCTGCGACAGGTGTGTCTGTTTCAAAATCAGCTGTAGGAGGTATTGGCTGCCAGTTTAAGCCAGGAAGCTTTTCGGTACCAATATTGGTTGGGTCGAGCCAGTCTCTCAGCCTTGCAGCTGGTGTGCTGCCATTCTGGTCCCACGAATACCATATTTTACCATAAAACGAAGGTGACGGATTTTCGCAACTATTGTAGGTATAGCCACCAGTGAGGTCTCCGCAAATCAGCCCGTTGGCATCGAAGATAGGCGAACCTGATGATCCTCCTTCAACAATTGAGCGTCCATTGGCAGTGCTTGCCCAGGTGACGCGCCAGTGTGTGGGTAAGCCATTCCAAGCTGTTGATGAAACCAGCGGGGTGCTGTAAGTCGAAATCTTTTTAATATCGCCGGCCGGATGATGGATACTGACGCCATTGCCCATATCATCGGTTGTATTGGTCCGGTTCCATCCATTGTAATACACATTAAAGAAATTGGGTATTGCGCTGTTGAACTGCACAAGATAAAAGTCTGAGCCATTGTCGCCTGCAGAGGCATCCCTGGCTTTAAGCTGACATCCGGTCATGGTGTTCGTTCCACTGCCTGATCCACCGCAGGTTGGGGCCTGGTAGTTGAAATAGAAGATCCATTGGTTAAGGTCACTTGCACTGGCTGCACCACCGCAGTGACCAGCAGTCAGGAAATAAGGGGTCCTGTTGTTAGAGGTGTTGTTGATCAGCGATCCGGAACACCAATAGTAGTTGCCGCCAATTTTGATTGAGATGCGGGCAACACCACGGATTTGGTTCTGCCAGTTGGCGCCTTCCGAGCAGGCTACGTCAATCATACAATACAGCGAACGGCCTCCTTTTGCTTCACGTTCCTGAAATTGAATGAGCCGATAGGCATAGGCAATTTCAGAGATGCTAATTACGGCCTTTTCTTCAACCCAGGATTCCTGATGATATTCCAGGGTCACATCATCGCCCTGAACAAATTCAGTCGAAAAAAGACCTGTTTCAGGATTGCTCAGGTTGTTGTATGCGCCAAGAAGCTGGTTTTTGTCTTTGTTATACAAAAACAACTGTGATCCCTCCGGCAGGTAAAACTGGTCATAATAAACACCTAATGCCAGTGCGTCTTTGATGTGGATTGACAGCAACCACGATTTGCTTCCGTCAGCAAGGGTATTCCATTTTCCGGCATTGTCCATGGTGATTCCTGCCATCACTGATACTGCCATGCGGAGTGGTTCTGTAACTTCATTCAGTTCATGGTCAAGGTCTTCGGCCTGAATTTTTACCATATCCGGGGCGGGGAGCCTGACAGTGGCTTTTTCGAGTGTACCGGGCGACTGAAAACTCAGCGGGGAACCGCCATAGCTGATCTGCCCATAGCTGGCAGCCTGCCAGACCAATAATGCAACAAACAACATTGTTCGCACATGAAAAGTAAAGTTTTTCATAAGGGAAAAATAAATTAATGAATTCCGTTCAAATCGCGTCAAAGTTAAATCAAAAATCGTGTTTGTTCGCAGGATAATTCCCCGAAAAGCCGAAATAGTACAAAGAAAATACACCGCCCACAGCTGCCTTGCCTGTCTCATTTTCCTGGCAAAAGCATACATTAAAGCAAATTGCGTAATTTTGCAAAAACTCGATGTGTATGATAGTAGTTACCGGTTCGGCAGGATTTATTGGGAGTGTTGTAGCACAACGTATTGGCGGACTCAATCCCCAGAACATGATCCTTGTGGATGACTTTGACCGTTATGACAAAGCCAATAATTACTGCAAGCTTTCACATGCTACCCTGATCCACCGGGATGCATTTACCGAATGGTTTCAGCTTAATCACCAGCTAGTCGATTTTGTGGTGCACCTGGGAGCCCGAACTGATACGACTGAATTCGATCAATCGGTGTTTGACAAGCTTAACCTGAACTATTCAAAGGCGATCTGGAATGCCTGTGCCATGTTTGGCATTCCGTTGATATACGCTTCTTCGGCTGCCACTTATGGCCTTGGTGAATATGGCTACATCGACGATCATGAAGTGGTTGGAAAGCTGAAACCACTGAACCCCTATGGCATTTCGAAAAATGATTTCGACAAATGGGCGTTGGAGCAAAAAACTCAACCGCCTTTCTGGGCAGGCCTGAAGTTTTTCAATGTTTACGGCCCAAATGAATTTCACAAGGCGCGCATGGCTTCAGTAATTTTTCATGCCTATCACCAGATCATCAATACGGGAAAAGTAAAGCTTTTCAGGTCGCACAGGCCCGACTTTGAAGACGGCAGGCAACTGCGCGATTTTGTCTATGTAAAAGACGTGGCCGAAGTGATTTCTTTCTTAATGGAAACAAAACCAGCCAGTGGGTTGTATAACCTTGGCACCGGTCAGGCGCGCAGTTTCCTCGACCTGGCCCTGAGTACCTTTGATGCACTTTCACTGGCTCCGGTGATCGAATTTGTTGATACGCCTGCCGACATACGCGACAAATACCAGTATTTCACTGAAGCTGACATGCGAAAATTGCATGCCGCAGGCTACCATAAGCCATTTATATCCCTCGAAGAGGGCATCGCTGACTACGTGAAACATTACTTAAGTCCGGAAAAATACTATTAGGCCTTTTTTAGTTTTTCAGCCAATGCAGCATCAAGTTGCTGGAGGAATTGCTTTGTTTGCGCAAGGGTTTCAATCAGCCTGATCTTGATTTCCAGTGCATCACTCTGTTCCTTAATGGCATCGCGGGCTCCCTGAAGCGTATACCCCTTTACTTTTACCAGGTGGTAAATCATATGCAGGTACCGCACATCTTTCTCTGTAAACAAGCGGTTTCCCTTTTTATTTTTTCTGGGCCTCAGTACATCAAATTCCTTTTCCCAGAACCTGATCAATGAAGTGTTTACCTGAAACATGTCAGCGACTTCTCCAATGGCATAATACACCTTTTCGGTCCGTGCTGATTTCATATTTAATCCATTGATTGTGAAGGCTGTGTCGACATCCCTAGGATCAACTCATACTCTTCAGGTGTCAGGTCGGAGAAGAAAAAGTGAATAGGATTAACAGGTTGGCCATTTTTGTGTACCTCATAATGCAGGTGTGGTGCAGTTGATTTGCCTGTATTGCCGATTTCAGCAATAAGTTGACCCCGCATGACATTTTCCCCCTTCTTCACCTTAAACTTACTTAGGTGGCAATATTTGGTCTGGTAGCCAAAACCATGGTCAATCACAATCACATTCCCATAGCCCCAGTATTGCTTTTCGACTTCAACCACTTTTCCGTTTCCTGTAGCAAACACATCAGTCCCGATGGGTGCTGAAAAATCGAGCCCCTGATGGAATTTGTTTACCTTATAAAACGGGTCGGTACGTACCCCATAATAAGATGTGATGCGCTTCAGGTTAATTTCCTTGACTGGCTGAATGGCCGGAATGGATGCAAGCATCTCATTTTTGCTCCTGGCCAGTTTAAACACATCATCAAATGATTTTGACTGAACATACAATTGGCTTGAAATCTGGTCGAGTTTCTTTGTTGTGCTAATGACAATGTCGGAATTCTTGTAGCCTTTGAGTTTGTCATAGCGGTCAACACCACCATAGCCGGCCTTCCTGATGGATGACGCGATAGGCTCAGCCTCAAAAATCACGCGGTAAATATTGTCATCGCGCTCCTGCATATCGCCCAGAAGCACATCAATATTCTGCAAACGGTCGGTAAGCAACTGATACTGCAGTCTGAGGTAATCGAGTTCGCGCTGTTGCATCCTTTCTTTTGGCGAACCAAAGAAATTGTACACCCCAATCATAATCACAATGGCAAACGCAGAAGTTGTCAACATAAACGAGAGCACCTGAATTAACCGCTGTTTCCAGCTGATTTTCAGTCGCTCGTATGATAAGGTCTTTTGGTTAAAAAAATACTTGGCCTTTACCATTTTTGAATTTAATCCTACAAATTACAACAACATGTGTACCGTTGCGGGCAAAATTAATTAATTAAGCTAAATTTGCAAGCTTAATTTTTCATAAAAAACCTGATCCTAATATTTTCAACTAGCTCAAAATGAACGCATCAGAAATACGTCAAACATTCCTTGATTTTTTTAATTCAAAGGGTCATGCCATTGTTCCTTCAGCACCGATTGTTGTAAAAAATGATCCTACCCTGATGTTTACCAATGCCGGCATGAATCAGTTCAAAGACATTTTTCTCGGAAACGAACAAGCCAAATCGCCCAGGGTGGCTGATACACAGAAATGTCTGCGTGTTTCAGGAAAGCATAACGACCTCGAAGAAGTAGGCTACGACACCTATCACCATACCATGTTTGAAATGCTCGGTAACTGGTCGTTTGGCAATTATTTTAAAAAAGAAGCCATTGAGTGGGCATGGGAACTGCTTACCGAAGTGTATAAGATTGACAAAAGTCGCTTGTATGTGACCGTGTTTGGCGGCGACAAGGACGACAACCTTGCCCAGGACCAGGAAGCCTTCGATTTGTGGAAAAAACTGGTGCCTGAGTCGCAGATTTTATTTGGCAGCAAAAAAGACAATTTCTGGGAAATGGGCGATACCGGTCCTTGCGGCCCTTGCTCCGAGATACACGCTGATATCCGGTCCGATGATGAGCGTGCAACGCTTGATGGCAGCAAGCTGGTCAACCACGACCATCCCGAAGTGATCGAAATCTGGAACCTTGTATTTATTGAATTTAACCGCCAAGCCAGCGGTCAGTTGGTGAAATTACCCGCAAGTCATGTCGACACAGGCATGGGGTTCGAAAGGCTTTGCGCAGTGTTGCAACACAAAAAATCAAACTACGACACCGATGTGTTCCAGCCACTGATCGGAGAAATTGCTTCACTGGCACATATCAGCTATGGACAAAACAAAGAAAAAGACATTGCATTGCGTGTCATCGCTGACCATTTGAGGGCAGTGAGTTTCACCATCGCCGATGGGCAGCTTCCTTCAAACACAGGAGCCGGCTATGTCATACGCCGTATCCTTCGCAGGGCTGTGCGCTATGGTTTCACCTTTCTGGGCTTTGAAGAACCCTTTGTGCATAAGCTTGTTCCGGCCCTTGACGCGATGATGGGACATAATTTCCCTGAAATCAGCTCACAAAAGGAGCTTGTGATGAAGGTGATTCAGGAAGAAGAAGCATCGTTTTTGCGGACCTTGTCGCAAGGCATAAAGCGGTTCGAGATTTACATCAAAGCACTTGGTGAATCGAAGCTCATCGAAGGACAATTTGCCTTTGAATTGTTCGATACTTTTGGCTTTCCGATCGACCTTACTATGCTGATGGCAAAAGAAAATGGCTGCACAGTGGATATGGATGGCTTTAAGCTCAGGCTCGAAGAGCAAAAAAACAGGTCGAGAAAGTCAGCCGAAGTAGCCGCCGGCGACTGGGTGGTACTGCATGAAAGCAACTCAAAAACAGTGTTTACCGGATATGATTCGCTCGAGGAAACAGTGATGATTTACCGATACCGTGTTGTTGAGTCAAAAAAAGGGAAGCACTACGAAATCGTGCTTGACAAAACACCATTTTACGCTGAATCGGGCGGACAAGCCGGCGACACAGGCAGTCTGACCAACCAAAATGAAACCATTGCGGTGATCAATACCCTGAAAGAAAACAACCTTGTCATTCACATCACAAACGACTTACCGGCTGATCCTGCAAAGCAATTCACGGCAGTTGTTGATGCCGGAAAACGCCTATTAACGGCAAACAACCATTCTGCCACTCACCTGATGCATGCTGCGTTGCGGTCAGTGCTGGGCATGCATGTTGAACAGAAAGGTTCGCTCGTTGATCACGAACGCCTGAGGTTCGATTTCAGTCATTTCAGCAAAATGAGTCCCGATGAAATCAGGGAGGTTGAAACGATCGTAAACGACAAAATCCGAATGAATATCGAAGCCAGAATTTTGAATGACATTCCGATAGATGATGCAAAAAACATGGGTGCCATGGCCCTATTTGGCGAGAAATACGGTGAAACCGTTCGCGTGGTAAGCTTCAATCCTGATTACTCGGTTGAGCTTTGTGGCGGAACACATGTTGCTTCAACAGGTCATATTGGTACGTTCAGGATTGTTTCGGAGGGCGCAATTGCCGCAGGAGTGCGCCGCATAGAAGCCGTTACAGGTGCTCAGGCCGACTTATTTATCAACAAACAGCTCGATCAGCTGACACAGGTAAAAGACCTGGTGGGGGCATCAGGCGATATGATTAAAAGCGTGCAGCAGCTGCTCGAGCAAAACCAGTTACTCCAGAAGCAGATTGAGCATTTTGAGCAGGAAAAAATCGCTCAGATGTGTCAGGACCTGATTGCTGGTGCAGAAGCCATTCAGGGTGTTAACCTTATAATCAAGGAAATCGACATTAAAGCTGACCTTTTGAAATCCCTGGCAACGAAGGTTCGCACAGCCGCTAATTCACTCGCTGTCATGCTGGTAAGCAAAGACGACAGCAAGGTTTCGATTTGCATTGCATTCTCCGACGACCTTGTAGAAAATATGCAAATGGATGCCTCCAAAATCATTAAAGCTGTGGCTTCCGAAGTTCAGGGAGGCGGAGGCGGACAAAAGTTTTTGGCTACAGCAGGTGGTAAAAAACCGGAACTGGTACAAAAAGCCATCGACAAATTCAAAGAAATCCTGCATTCGCGATAAACATTGTATTGCTGGCTTGTTCTTTTCATTACGTTTGTAAGGCTGGAAAATGAAGGATGCTGTTAATAAATTATGGAATAAAAAAAAACACATCATCATCAAAACTTTGCATTTTGATTAAATTTACACTGGCAATAAACCCGGCCCTGTCATCAACATGCTGTTGCTCAGGCAGGCAAACTTAACAATGAATAAAGTGCTGAATAGAATTACCCTGATCACCGTTTTGTTATTAATTAGCCTGACGCAATATGCTCAGAAAGAGAACGAAAG
The DNA here is from genome assembly GCA_018816765.1 of Bacteroidota bacterium. Taxonomy (GTDB): domain Bacteria; phylum Bacteroidota; class Bacteroidia; order Bacteroidales; family F082; genus UBA6192. The sequence continues at coordinate 836 of JAHIUX010000084.1, read as the reverse complement.
TGATCTGGAAGATTTTTCTATTCTGAGTCCTGTCTACTCGGAACTCACTGATGCTACCGGCTGGGCATTGCAGGACAATGGCACATGGGCATCTGAAGATAATGTGATTCCTACGACAAATGCAAGATCGGAAGAAGCACTCGCTCGCCCGGGCAAGAAGGGTCAGGACAGTTTTTTTTCGTTGGAATTGCGCAAAATAACCCTTGGCGACAAGCAATACAGCGTCCTGCTGAAGAAATATGAGGATGGCGAATTTGAGTTTCCGATATTGGGTCAGGGCTGGAAATCGTACCCATCGCTCGATTTTTACATTTTCGACAGTAAAAAGCTGAAAGAACTCCTGCCCGACAATGTGCCTTATAATGTTCGTTATCTTGTTAATCTCGAATGCTTTGCCACCGGCACCGTAAGAAACTACACCCGCATCATTCAGATCGACAAGAAAAAACTTCCCATTTACAACTATTACAGCACCGTCGCCAAGATGTATTCGAGCAAAAAGTCGGACCCTGATGCAGTGATCATCAAAAACATCCAGAACATTCTTGAAAAAAGCGCCATTACAGATGCTAACCTGTTCTTAGCCGTGTATCCCATCAGGGATGCCGAAAAGGAGATAGTCAGGTTTAAGTTCATCAAAACTTATTTAAAAGACGATTTGAACAAGCGGCAGGCCTCACCCGACAACTGGAAAAATTTGTTCGAACGGAGTTTTTACGAAGTGGACTATTATGCCTATCACAACTTCATCAAAGATGCTGAGGCTTATTATGTTGAGCCTGTCGGAGAAGAAGCCACCGCCTTCGTTTCAAATTATCATTATGGAGTGATTCGTT
>JAHIUX010000083.1 GCA_018816765.1 Bacteroidota bacterium | reverse complement strand
CGAAATATTACAAATTCTGAGCATATCTCTACTGGACAAAACTCCTGTAAGAGAGATACTTACAAAGTGCAATTACAAAAATGTCAAAGAACAATATAGTAATCAATTAATAATCAGTGGGTTTTAAGTGCCCACTACTGAGGTAGGGAGTATAATTGGTATATTTTAAGCTGTCGATGAAACCCGTCGACACCCAATAGAGGTCTTTGTTTGATCCATACGTCATGTATAAATTATCAGGGGTAATGTCACCGGAAGTTTCGTCAAATGGCGTATTAATCGTATTGCCCAGATTTTTTGGGTTCGTCCAGGAGCCATCTGGCTTTTTATAGCTTATATACAAATCATTTTGTCCAAATCCGCCTTCCCTGATCGACTTAAAGATCAGATAGGATTCATCACGGGAAACAAAAGGATCGCCCCAGGTTTGGCTTCCGATATAATTTACAGGTGAAGGCAGAATGACCCTGTTTTGGTAGCTTCCGTTGATGTATTGGCTCCGGCAGATGTAACCTGCGTTACTTGAAAAATAGACCGAGGTATCACCAACGATGCAAGGATGATACTGATAGCTTTCGCTATTTGGCGGATTGCCAAGGCTGATAGGGGCGCTCCAGTTGTCGCCCTGTTTTTCTGAATAACTCAGGTCGGCAACACCCTGATGATTTACGGCGTTGGTGGCAAACATATAAAGCCTGTTACTGTCAAACGAAAAAAATGGTTCACCTGTCGACCGGCCAAGTGTAAATCCAATGGTATCAGGAACAGTCCAATGGTTATCGGTATATGTGGAAAATAGGGTATAAGGAGATCCGGGCTGCGGCCACTTTTGGATATAAAAAAAGACGGTCGCCCCATCGGGCGAAAAGGTGATCACAGCTTCATTCCTGTTGGGCTGAGAAACAATGCCTGGGGCAAAAAGCACAGGGGTATTTCCGGGAAGTGTTTGCCCGAAATACAGGCTGTCAGTCGGGATGGTTTGTGAGTAGGTCAAATAACCCAGGAACAGCAAAACATGGGTAACGATAAATGATTTTTTCATGGCTAGATTATTGGTTTATTGCATTTTTTCTGAAATCAAAAATCAATTCTTCTGTCGATTTATTATACACTTTTCTAAAAGCAACTGTTTTATCTTCAATAATATACATTTCCTTGAATGATTCAATACCCCATTTTTCAACCAGGTATTTCACAAATAATCCTGATAACGGATAGGCGATGGGCCAATTATTTTCGGCCGGACCTCCCCAGAAATGCTGAATTTCTCCTTTCAGAACAAGGTCCGTAAAATCATAATCACTATGCTTTTTCAATATTCCTTTATTGCTGTTTACAATGGCTGTATCATTTCCCCACTGATAATACTCTTGAATGCCTTCGCTAAAAAATGCGTTAATTGATAATCCGACTGATTTTTCCCATAAAGCATGGAAACCTTCGTGTTTGACAATGTCAAGGTTCAGTCCTACACAATGTAACTGTTTCATAAAAACTGTTCCAAATGTCCTGTCCGTGGGCAACACGCCAAATCCTTGCATAAAATAGAAGTTGGCAAAAAAGGTAGCCTCATTGGGTTCAGCATGTAAATAGCATATTATTGGATTCTCCGGAAGCGGAATGATTAACTTGCCACATATTTCTTCGAATATTGAATCAGTTTTTGAAACAAAGTTCATTACCAAGTCGGTAGCTGTGTTCTTGGAAGCATAAATTTTGAAATACTTTGTGTTTATCTCTGTGTAATTGTTGTTCCTGATCAAAGTTAAATCTATACTGTATGCTTTTTCAGGCACGTAATCACCCATAATAATTCTTTCGTTATTACTGACAATCGTGTATGGATAATTCTGAAACTGCGACTGAAGTTCCCAAACCGGCTGCAGCGAATTTCCTGTATATACCATTCGGCTGGGAGAACTGTAAAATACGCCGTCATTAATTTCGTTGTACTGTTTATTTAAAAAGGAAAATCCATTTTTTGTTTTGATTACCAGTGCATCAAACTTGTTCCAGTTTTTGAAACCATTCACAGGACCAAATATCAATAGAGGTTTTTTATAATCGGCTTCGTTTAACTGCGATTCAGGTTTTGCCTTAAGCGTGGTGTCGAGGAGGAAATAACCGTACATCCTTTTATACTCATTATCATTCGCGTATTTGTCAGACAAAACCATAATTTTTTCTTTCTGAGCATAAAAGGAATTCCAAATATTTCCGGTGCTATCTGGCTTGGGCAATTCCAGGATTTTGATATACTGCTGACTGTATACCATGTTGAAAGAGAATAAGATAAATACTGACAGGAGGATTGTTTTCATATGGGTTTGTTTTGGATTAAAATTCTTTTACAACCTTACTTTATTTTTCCAAGGACGCATTAAAATCATTCTCCAAATCTGAGAAATCCTGATTATATATGGTAATAAAGGCCTTGTCACTGTCATCAATAGCCTTCCATAGTCTGGCAAAGTTTTCAACTCCGTAGCCAGCTATTAAGTATTTAACAAAAGCCCCGCAAACGATAGCTTTGTCCTCATAATCAGTATTGTTATTCTCCTTTATGATCTTTGATAAGCTATATTTTTCGTCCCGAAGAATTCCTTTTGCTTTTTTGTAAAAATTAAATTTAAAGAACCTGGTTTCATCAATATAAAAGGCAAAGCCTTCCTGCATTAAAAAATCATATTTCTTCGACTGTAGATAGCCCCAGAAATGCTGGCTCATCAAATGCCCGATTTCATGTGCCCCGGCTGCATTGTTTTTATTGTAATAAACCGACCAATATGCTGTTAAAGCATGGGCATTTGAATTAACCTGGGTTTTAAGGTATTTCTCTTTATCAGAATTGAATATCCATACATTAATTTTTGGTAAGGTATCGATATTGCCGATACCCATTATCCCGGCAATATGGCTTATGTTAATTTCCTGATTTTCAATTATGGGTTTGATATAATCGTCATCCACTTGTTTGCTTGCATAATAGATAAAATGTTTGCTTTCATATCTGTTCCAAAACAAGGAATCCTGAAGCAGGTATTCGGGTTTATTCATCTCCATTAATGATGCAGGAAAATTGATTTGACTGTTGCACCCGGATAAAAACGCGATAATGAGCGTTAAAGCCATGAAAAGTAATGCGATATTAATTTTTGTTTTCATGATTCTGAGATTTATTGTTGCTGAAATATGGGCATAATAGACAAATTATCAATCTAGTACCTGTTAATCTTCACTGATTCAGATGCTTCTTGCAAATGTAAAGATATTGTGGAGAATGTGGTTTTATTCTGTTCAAAACCAGTGTCATAGACGATGTTTTTAAAAAGAAATTTTCCATTTCAGTGTGTGTAAATGAATTTAACTTCGGTGTCAATCCAAAAATGGAAAAGAACCTAAGCACAAAGTTTAATCCCGGAGCTTCGCTCATACATGGTGTTGCCGAAAGTAATATTCCACCGGGTTTCAGTAATTTGATGATCCTTTGAAAATACTTTTCAGGCTCATCCAGTAAATGAAAAATATTAAAGGCAATAATTGCATCAAAAGAACCCTCTTTGAATTTTTCGTCAAATACTGTCGTACGCGAATATTCAATATTCCGGATGTTGCGCTCCGATGCTTTATTCCTGCAGATGGCAATCATGTTCGCTGATATGTCGATGGCATGAATACATGTTACATTTTCTGCAATCTCATTACAAATAAGCCCGGTGCCACAACCAAAATCCAATATGGTGTCATCGGCTTTTAAGTATGTTCTTGCCTTTTCAATAAAAATAGTATAGGCAATATCATTCTTTTCAATTCTATCGAATTTTGAAGCGATTCTATCCCAGAATTTTTCGTCTTTATACATTGCGTCTGCGTGTTAAAATTTAAACCCTATATACACATTAGGCTCGAACAGGAAATAGTTGTTCCATTTACGTTCCATTTCCCTGAAGCCATCTGGTATGTTGGTGTCCACAGGCCAGTAATTGCAGTGTAACTGTGGCTCAATGAACATCCTGTTTTTGAACAGTGCGATATGATAGCCCAGGTGATATGAGGTGTAAAGCTTGAAGCCATGTCCGACCTTCTCGTTTTCCTTGTCGAGATAGGTTTTGTACAAGGGCAGGACTTCTATGGTGGCAAAAAGTCCTTTCCACAGCATCCGCTGATAACTGATTCCAAGGCCACTTTCTCTCAGGCGGCCAGGCAAGAACTCACTTTCATCAAGGAAAAGCGAATCCCATAGCGGAATACCCATGGGGGCGAATAATTTCCATGTGGCCGCCTTGACACCAACGATGTCTTTGTCGGTGAGCCTGTACTTCAAATGAAATTCGTAGTGCCGGGTGTTTTTCTTTTCCTCGCCAAAATTCATGAAAACAAGGAAGGTTGTACTCAATGAGAATTTGCGTTCGCGCGCAAGACCGGTGGTCATTTTGGTTGTGGTTTGACCAATCGCCTGCGAAACAAACAAGGTGATCAGACATGCGGTTAAGAAGTGTTTCTTATTCATAGGTGCATTGATTAAAATGAAACATAAAAACTTGCTGCAAAACTACATAGCTGTCATCTATCGAATCATTGACTTAAGTTAAGAAATGACCCTCTGGTTTAAAGGTTTCAAAAATTTATACCACAATGCAATCCCGGCTCACCAAAAAAGAATTTCGACCATTTGTCATCCATTTGTTTGAACGAAGCCGGCATTTCGGTATGGTACAGCCTGTGTGTAACTGCCAGCGAAGGCTCGATAAAAACCCTATCGCTGAAAAAGCTAAAATGGTAACCCAGCCTGTAGGTGTTGAAAACCTGAAAGCCCTTGTCGATGTTAACTCCTGCAGCATCAACAAATGTTTGCCATGCGTTCATCATATGAATGCCTGAATAGAAGCCTTTCCACCAGAAGTGCTGATAAGCCAGTGCAAAACCATACTCCCTGATGTAGCCCGGGAATTTCTCCTCCGGCGCTTCCCATTTATCGCCGTAAGGAATACCCAGCGACCAGCCATATTTCCATGTCTTTAACTCCACAGAAATTACATCGCGCTGTGTCAGCCGGTAGCCTAAATTCAGCTGCACAAAATCGGGTTTGTTTTTTGCATCCAGGTTTCCCAGCATAAAGAGTGTGCTTCCAACATAATACCGGTGAAAGCCAGTGTCATGGCTGGCATATTGCGCCATCACAGGGGAAGAAAATGCCAGTAAAACGGCAATTAGCGACCATGCAATTTTTCTTTTCATCGTAATATTCATTTTAAAATTGATGGGGCAAAATTACCAGGGCCCTGGCGCTCGAAACGTTCACTTAAGTTAAGAAAATCATTTTTTCTTTTTCACCAACCTTGCCCTTAACCGGCTCAGCGATTGTGGTTTAATGCCCAAATAACTTGCCAGCTGATGTTGAGGAACGCGGTTTAGCAGATCAGACCTGTTTTTCAAAAGATGCAGATACCTTTGTTCGGGCGAAGAGGTCTTGTATGTGTCGAAATTGCATTGGTTTTTCGAGAGCAACTGCTCAGATAATATCCGGCAAAGAGATTCAAACCTGGGAAATTTTCGAAAAACCTCTGATTCCATACCCGGATCCGACACACTGATCATGGCGTCTTCAACACATGAAATGTACAGTTCGGAAGGAAGGCCGCTCAATACGCAAGGGGGTGAAATTCCCTCCATCTCAGCATAGAATTCCGTTGTCTTTTCTTCACCATCAACAATATAAAATGTCCTGATCAGGCCCTTAAGTACAAAGATGGATGATCGCGAACACTGACCTTCACTTAACAAGAGGGTTCCTTTTTTTACGCTGCGAAAAATATCCAGGTCTGTAATGCATTTTTTCTCTTCTTCTGTGAGGATGATGTATTGTTCAATAAAGTCGAAAAGGCTTTGCTGCATGATCAATGGTATTTGTCGATTTTTAAACGCATTTGGCTGTTGATGAATAAAGCTGATGCTAATTTTTCTTTGCCATGGTTCTCTTGCGGATGCGGCTCAGCGATTCGGGTTTAATGCCCAGGTAACTGGCGATCTGGTGCTGGGGTGCACGTTGCAACAAATCAGGCCTTGTTTTGAGCAGGTTCAGGTAACGCTCCTCCGGCGAGGCCATCTTAAACCCGGCAAAGCTATCCTGGAATTTTGCCATGATGGCCTCGCCCAGCGCCCGGTTTAATGATTCTATCTGTGGAAACTTCCGGTACATCTCTGTTTCCAACTCGGGCGTGCCAACACCTGCAATGGTGTCTTCGATGCATTCGATGTAATATTCAGAAGGAATTTTCTGTCCGTAGGCCGATGGCGTTACTGCCTCCTCCTCTGTGTAAAATTCGGTGGTTCGTTCTTCACCATCTTTGATGTAAAAACATCTTACACATCCTTTTATGATGAAAAAGCATTCGTTTGAAAGCATGCCTTCTTCGAGCAGAAGCGTCCCCTTGCGAAAGCGTTTGATAAATTCACTTTTTATGATAGCTTCTTTCAGTTCTTCAGTGATAGGGATGTACTTTGAAAGGTAGGCAATGATGTCATTTTCCATAGTCAGTTATTGGCTCATTTATTGGATGTTAAAAGAAAGTATTGCGATATCGGATGCCAATGCCCCTGGTGGCATTAAAGTCGGGCTTAGGCACAATGCCATCACCCGGCATTGCTGACATTACCTCTTGCTTTGTTGCTCCCCAATGCAGGTGCCATGGCCTGATCAACAGGAGATAGCTTAGCAACAGCACACAAATGATTCCAAATACAACCATATTATTCACAGATTTGTTGATTATTCATTGTTAGCTACCGCTTTGTCCGGGCCTGATTTGGCTTAGCGTATAAAAATCAACAGGATGACCTGAAAGGTGGCAAGCCCAATGAAGGCGATGATCACCGATTTTAGCAGGCTAAAGCGCTGGGCGGTTTTTATCCCGATCGTAAACAGGGTTAAAAACCAGATGAAGTAGAGTGAATAGAGGGTCCATAACAAGCCACGCCAGAAAGTGGGTTCGTTCAGTAAGCGCTCATATTCCTGCATGGAGATAACTCCAATGACGCTTAAGAAGGCATCGGTGAGGTCGTGCAGCAGCGAACTCCAGGTGGCCACGCCAATGCCAAAGCCGGTGATGGCCAGCATATGATCGAACCTGGCCTTGCCACCCATCAGCGCCGATACCAGGTATACCGTAACCGACGCGCCGGCCCAGCTGAGGTAATAGCCCGGTATGGTAAGGAAGATGTCGTAGGTGAAATAATCCTCAATTGGCAAAGCGAGCCAGGGCTTGAAAGATGAAGGCGAGCCACCGGCATACATGGCCATGATGTAAAACAGGGTATAGCCGATTGCCGGAACAAGCAATGCAAAGAAGCCGTATTGCAGGCTTTTATCCTGGCTAAAGATGCTTTCGAAGCTAGCTTTCGGCTTGTAGAACATCCTGAAATACAATGACAAAAATCCAGTTTCCATACATAACAGGAATAAAATTTCACACAAAGTTAACTGACTGACTTTATATTTCTACATTGCCTGAAAATTTAATTTATAAGCATTAAAGCGCCCATTCATTGTTGCTTTGATTGGTCGCGATCCTGTTGAAGCCTACAGTGTTGTGATCGGGGCTCAGGCCTCGGAGCAGCCACATGACTTCGATGTTGCGCTTGTATCTTTCTCAAGCTCACGGAAGGAGCGCATGCGGTTCATATGCCCGTAGAGGTACAGCTTTAATAAATTTTTGGGATGATAGGCCGGACGACCGTTTTCAGTATGGTCATGCCTGAAACCGGGCGAAACCCAAATCGAGCCCCTCAACAAACAGCTCAATCATCCGAACCTCATTATCGGTTCCGATGGCAGATTCCATACTCACCGGAAAGATGTGCAGCTGCTCCCTGTTGTGTCCTTGCTGGACTTTCATTGAATGCGTTGTATACGCATTCAATTTACGAATTATTATTGAATTTATACATGCAATTCTTACCGAAAATAATATGATTTATTTCTGTACGGATGAATGGGTTTTTAGACAGTCTGACGGTTGCGGTATGAAAAGTTGCCGATTGCGGGTAATTTCCTGTCAAGTTACATCCCGCCTAAGGCGGGATTGATGCGGGGCAGAATACTTCAATTAATCACTTAAACCCCAATGTTTTATGCATGATTTTGTGGCTCGTTTTTCATTTCTAGAAATAGGTGTTCACAGCAAATTCAAATTGATTTATAAAAATCTCTTTGACCTTGGAAACATTATTTTGCTCGTAAAATAATAACATTGCCTTCTTGTAGTCAATAGAATCAACCGTTCTAAAGGATAATGGACAATGTTTTTCATTCATTAAAATTGCATTGCTCACAATTCTTGCAGTTCTTTTATTTCCATCCATAAACGGCTGAATATATGAAATCAATACTAGTGCCAACAAAGCTTTTTCAAAAACACTTTTCTTAGAGTTTATTACATCACAAGAATTTCTTAATGCTTCTGAAATTTGAAATTCATTATCTAATGGACGATAATTTGTCCCTGAAATACCAACACGGCGCTTTCTTAGATTTCGCTCTACCAAAAGTTCTTTGGTTAAAATACGATGGATATCCTCTATTTTTGAAACAGATAATGGATTTAAATAATCGGTGTTTTCAATTATGAAATCCAATGCATCCTTGTGATTCAGAAGCATTATCGCTTCTTCCTTAGTTTTGCCAGCTGCTGTTTCCCTGTCTTTTAGCAACCTCTCGGTTTCCAATAATGTATATGTATTCCCTTCTATTTGCGAAGATTTCCAGCTTAAATCAATCGCTAATCGTTCAAACTCTTTTTTATATTCAATTTCTGATAGTTGTGAAATATTGTTCCGAAATTTTGCTTGAAGTAGGTTGAGTTTCTCTAATTCAGTTTCAGTAAAAACACTATTCTTCGCAAGAACTTCGTTAATAATTGAAAAATTGAAATTCTCTTTTATAACTCTATCATCAATTTCTTCCTTATAATACTTTTCAATATCAATTGGCGCCAGAAGCTCGAATGTTGGGGAAATAGTATACTTCGTTCCTTTCCCTTGTCCAATAGTTACAAGATAACTGTCTGTTATTAACTTTGATAAAACTCTTTTTAATGTTGCATAACTGACAGAAATGTCTACATTATCGTGAACTTCTTTCGAAGAACAGGCTCCTCTTTGCTTTAAAAAGTCAATTATCTGTTGTTCTCTTGAATCAAGCATTCTGAATAATTTAGCTCACAAAGATAGTTTTTATGGCTCATTTATCTGCATGTTTGAGCTGTATTTCTTCTTGAAATGAGCCACAACGGTTAGTGTATGAAGCGTTGGGCATTTCGAAGCACTTTCCTGTCAAACCGCTACAAATTTTATTAAATGTAACGCCCTTGAAATTAGCCCTATCCGCCCAATGATTTATACACTTTGTTGTATGCTGGTGTTCATTCATTTAAGTCTGTTTATCAATTAATTAGCGATATTATTGAAGTCATTTTTAATTATTACAAACCTTTCTACGAAGCACAAATTTATTTTGTTTTTTTGTGCGTGGGCAATCCTAAAACTGCCCTCAAAGGCGGTTACTTGGGCAGGTGAGGCGGAAGCTCTTTTGCAAGCCTTTGGTTTAAGCGTTGGCTTGTGCGGGCTTGCAAATGTGCTTACGACTGTGGCCTGGCAAATTTATCTTTTAAATATTCCTCTAAATTCAAGGACTTTATTTTTTTTGAGTTTTCATTAATCAACCCAAGCCAATCATTCACTTTGTTTTTAATTGACAAATTCCAGTACTTCTCCAAAATATCAATTTCTAATTCGTCTAAGATGATTTTTAAATCATCTATCGAGTTTGACAACTTTATTAATATCTGAGGGATTCTAGAATATTGTTTTTTCTTCCACTCTATAATTCCTTGTCCACCTGCAGTGAAAACATCCCTTATGTTTGGACACACAATTCCTTCTGAATTAACCAACCAAACAGCGAGCCGATTGAATTTATCAGGACGATTGCTAAAAATCTCTGGAAATAATATCATTGATTTCAACATATATTGTTTTCTCGATTCAATAGGTAAATTATTCCAAAGTTTGATAATCAATCCAGTTGATTTTGGTTCTTCTTGGTCTAACCACCAGACTTCCTCACCAGACTTAAGAAATTGTCTGTAATAATCTGTAATTGGTTTTATTGGATTAGGGTAATTTCTTAATGTATCATACGGAATATCAAGTTTATCAAAGATTGTGTGACCAGATGGTAAATCCATATTTATCAAATATCTTGGAGAATGTGTGACAACAACTTCTGAAAGGCAATCTTCATATGGCCTGCATTTAAACTCAACGGGGTTAACCATTTTACCGAAGAGCATGAAAATACGCTCAATGCCTTCAACCCTAGTACTTTCAAGTACAGAATTACCAGTGGTTGTCCAGTGATTTTGCTTTGTAGTTTTTACTTCAATACCGTAAAATTTATTTGCAATAATATCAGGAAATTTCTGACCAGATATTAATTCGTCGATCCTTAATAAGGTTTTAGATTGTTGATATTCAACATATTAATGTTAATAACTGATATTTTTTGATGTTCAAAACTGCAAGAAAAAGCGTAATTTTATATCAAAAGCTTGCAGAAAATGATCGGAAAAACACCTAAT
>JAHIUX010000082.1 GCA_018816765.1 Bacteroidota bacterium | reverse complement strand
TTTCCAGACTTTTTTTGCTTCAAGCTTTCAAAGAACTTTATTCTTTCGTTTTCCCAATCTCTCCCGCTTCTTCCTGTTGTCTCAATTGGGGCTGCAAAATTAATCCCTTTTTCTTATCTTCCAAACTTATTTTTGAAAAAAACCGGAATATTTCACCACTTTTTTTTATGTCTTTGATTTTCAGTAGGTGTTTTGAGCAACATTTTTTCAAATTTGGGAAGGCGCATCCGGAATAAGGCACAAAAACACAGGTCACCATCCCACGATGCCTGCGCTTTTAATATTTCAGATTTGCGTTTTCAGGCTTTCATGAACCGAAAAAACCCTTTCCCTGCAGGACAGGCCTGAGTAAAAAAGCGACTTTTTGGTAGTTTTGACTATATATATTTATAGAGAGGGTATGTGTTTAAACACCCTATTTAACCCACTAATTCTATTTGAGCAAACCGTATTACTAATTTTTGATCAATGTCACCAACCATACCTTTTCTTTCACAGCGAAGCCTTGTAATTGGCAAAAAAATGCTTTACAGACAGAAGATCCACTTCAATGATTTTTCAGCCAGGCACAGCCCGCAAATAATTGTCTGTGGCCAATAACCAAACGACTACCTCTTAGCCAAAAAAAATCCGGTTCATTGCTGAACCGGATTGTATGAGGGATGTACCTGCAGTCCTTAGCGGGCATATTTGAAGCCTTTGCCCGGGAAACGGGCAGTGCCTTCAAGCATTTCTTCGATGCGAAGCAACTGGTTGTATTTTGCGATCCTGTCGGTGCGGCTTGCCGATCCTGTTTTGATCAGTCCGGTGTTCAGGGCTACTGCCAGGTCGGCCAGGGTGGTGTCTTCTGTTTCGCCTGAGCGGTGGCTGATGATGGCGGTGTAACCATTGCGGTATGCAAGGTTCACGGCATCGATGGTTTCGGTAAGTGTGCCAATCTGATTCAGTTTAATCAGGATGGAGTTTGCAACTCCTTTATCGAAGCCCATCGCAAGCCTGTTTACATTGGTCACAAATAAATCGTCGCCAACGAGCTGCACCTTACTTCCGACACGGTCGGTAAGCAACTTCCAGCCGTCCCAGTCGTCTTCGGCCATGCCGTCTTCGATGGAGATAATCGGGTATTTGCTGGCCCAGTTAGCCCAATAGTCGACCATTTGCGATGGGGTGAGCTTGTCGCCTGTTGATTTATGCAGGTGATATACATTCTCATCAGCAAGGTAATATTCACTTGATGCCGGATCGAGGGCAATAAAGATGTCCTGACCTGGTTTGTAACCGGCCTTTTCGATGGCCTGAAGGATGACGGTGACCGCTTCTTCATTCGATTTCAGGTTCGGGGCAAAACCACCTTCGTCGCCCACATTAGTCGAGTAGCCTTGTTTTTTCAAAACGGCTTTGAGGTTGTGGAACACTTCGGCACCCATGCGCAGGGCTTCGCTGAAAGAGCTTGCACCTACAGGCATGATCATAAATTCCTGGAAGTCGATGCTATTATCGGCATGCGATCCGCCATTGAGGATATTCATCATCGGGATAGGCAGGGTGTTGGCTCCTGTGCCGCCGATATACCTGAACAGGTGTTGTCCGGTTTCCTGAGCAGCAGCGTGTGCCACGGCCATGGAGACGCCAAGGATGGCGTTGGCGCCAAGTTTGGCCTTATTGGGAGTCCCGTCGAGTTCGATCATTCTTTTGTCGATCTCACCCTGGTCGGTGATATAATATCCTTGCAGTTCTTCGGCAATGAGGGTATTTACATTCTGAACGGCTTTCAGTACGCCTTTGCCCATATACACGCTTTTGTCGTCGTCGCGCAGCTCAACAGCTTCATGCACCCCGGTGGAGGCACCTGATGGCACGGCAGCCCTGCCGATGACACCGTTTTCTGTTAATACATCAACTTCTACTGTTGGGTTTCCACGCGAATCAAGAATCTGACGGGCATGAACATTTACAATGTGACTCATAAAATATTTGGGTTATAATTTGAAGACAAAATTAGTGTAAAAAACAAAAAAAAGGACAAAGCCATCCAAATGACCCTGTCCTTTTTACCGCAAACGGTTGAGGTTAGTTTAACCTATTCGTTTGTATCTGTTTCCGCTTCTTTTTCGGCTGCTGGTTGAGCAGTTTCTTTTGCGGTTTGCTCCGATTTAACGGTCGTTTTCCTTGTTGCTCTTCTGCGGGTTGTCTTGGCTTTCTTGGCCACTGTTTCCTTACCGAGAAGATTTTCATTGAAATCGACAAGTTCCATCATGCACATTTCAGCGTTGTCACCCTGACGTGTACCCAATTTGATGATCCTTGTGTATCCACCCGGACGGTCAGCTACTTTCACAGAAATTTCTCTGAAGAGTTCACTCACTGCAAATTTATTTTGCAACAAACGGAAAACCATCCTTCTGGAGTGCGTAGAATCGTCTTTCGATTTGGTGATCAAGGGTTCAACATATCCGCGTAATGCTTTGGCTTTGGCTACAGTAGTAGTAATTCGCTTATGCAGTATGAGTGAAGCTGCCATGTTCGACAACATCGCATTGCGATGGGCACTTGTTCTGCTGAGGTTATTTACTTTATTTCTGTGTCTCATTTGGCTTATTCCTTATCTAATTTATATTTAATCGTGTTCATGCCAAACTCAAGACCTTTAGCTTTTACGAGGTCTTCCAGCTCGGTCAGCGACTTCTTGCCGAAGTTTCTGAATTTTAACAAATCATTCTTATTGAATGCCACCAATTCGCCAAGAGTTTCAACATCAGCAGCTTTCAGGCAATTCAACGCCCTTACCGAAAGGTCAAGGTCGACGAGTTTTGTTTTGAGCAGTTGCCTGATGTGCAACGAACTTTCGTCGAACTCTTCCGAAACAGATTTCTCTTCAGAATCGATCGAGATACGCTCATCTGAAAACAGCATGAAGTGATGAATAAGAATCTTGGCAGCTTCCTTCAAGGCTTCTTTTGGCTGAATTGAACCGTCAGTTACTACTTCGAGCAGCAGCTTTTCGTAGTCGGTTTTTTGCTCAACCCTGAAGTTCTCGATGGAGAATTTCACATTCTTAATCGGGGTATGAATAGAATCGATAGCGATGGTTCCAACAACGGCATTAGGCACCTTATTTTCCTCAGCGGGAACATATCCCCTGCCTTTGTTAATGGTCAGTTCGATGTTCAGCTTCACCGAAGGATCCATGTTACAGATAACCACTTCAGGGTTCAATACCTGAAAAACCGACAGGAATTTGTTGATGTCGCCGGCTTTGAACTGTTCCTGGTCGCCTATAACGATATTGACTTTTTCGGTGGTTTCCGAAGCCAGTTGTTGTTTGAACCTGATTTTTTTGAGGTTCAATACGATGTCAGTAACATCCTCAACAACGCCTTCGATGGATGAAAATTCGTGCAAAACTCCTTCAATCTTTATGGAGGTGATTGCATAGCCCTCAAGTGAACTTAACAAAATCCTTCTCAGGGCGTTACCAATAGTGATTCCGAAACCTGGTTCAAGGGGACGAAACTCGAACAGTCCTCTGTATTCATCAGATTCGACCAAGATTACCTTATCAGGTTTTTGAAATGCTAATATTGCCATAACTTACTTTAATATTTGAAGGGTTCCTAACAGGTTACTTAAGTGGATTATTTAGAATACAACTCAACGATAAGTTGTTCTTTGATGTTTTCCGGAATATCCTCGCGTGAAGGATAGGTCATAAACTTACCGCGCATTTTTTCTCCGTCCCATTCGAGCCAGGGGAAGCGGTTAACGCGTCCTTCGAGTGAGCTGGTGATGGCTTCGAGGGTTTGTGATTTCTCTCTTACGCCTATGATATCACCCACTTTTACCTGGTATGAAGGGATGTTCACAACGTGACCGTTAACGGTAATGTGGCGGTGACCGACCAGCTGGCGGGCAGCGCTTCTGCTTGGAGCAATACCAAAGCGGTAAACGAGGTTGTCCAGTCGCGACTCGATCAACTGCAGCAGAATTTCACCGGTGATGCCGCTCTTACGTGCTGCCTTTTCGAAGGTGTTTCTGAACTGTTTTTCGAGGATGCCGTAGGTATATTTAGCTTTTTGTTTTTCCTGAAGCTGAATGCCATACTCTGACTGTTTTTTCCTGCGTTTGGCGCTGCCATGTTGCCCCGGGGGGTAATTCTTTTTCTCAAAAGCTTTATCTGGTCCGAAAATGGGTTCACCAAATTTGCGGGCTATCTTTGATTTTGGGCCTATATATCTTGCCATTGTCTTAACGTTTAATTATTTTCTATTCAATCAGCGCAACTTACACTCTTCTTCTTTTCGGAGGACGGCAACCATTGTGTGGCAATGGGGTAACGTCAATAATTTCCATCACTTCGATACCAGATGAATGGATTGTTCTGATGGCTGATTCGCGACCGGCACCAGGTCCTTTCACATACACTTTAACTTTTCTCAATCCCAGGTCGTATGCTGTTTTGGAGCAATCTTCTGCTGCCATCTGTGCTGCATAGGGTGTGTTCTTTTTCGAACCTTTGAAACCCATTTTTCCTGAGCTAGCCCAGGAAACTACCTGTCCTGCATTATTAGTCAAAGAAATAATGATGTTGTTGAAAGAAGCTTTGATATAAGCCTTTCCGATGGGCTCAACTTTCACAACCCTTTTCTTTGTAACTCTCGTGGTTTTTGCCATAATATAATTGATTACTTAATCTATTCTTTTAAAAAATAGTGTCAATGCTTACTTGGTAGCCTTTTTCTTGTTGGCCACAGTTTTCTTGCGCCCTTTACGGGTTCTGGCATTATTCTTTGTACTCTGTCCCCTGGTAGGTAATCCGAGACGATGACGAATGCCACGGTAGGCGCCGATGTCCATCAAGCGTTTGATGTTGATCTGAATTTCCGACCTGAGTTCACCCTCAACCTTAAAGCGTTCGCTAATAATCGTACGTACGTTGTTCTGATCGTCGTCTGTCCAGTCCTGAACCTTCTTATTCAAATCCACACCTGCATCAGTAAGGATTTTCTGAGCTGAACTTCTACCAATCCCGTAGATGTAAGTCAAGGCGATTTCGCCACGTTTATTGTTTGGGATATCTACCCCAGCAATTCTTGCCATATATCTGCTTATTTATATTTTATATATATGCTATTACTCACTAACCCTGACGTTGTTTAAACTTAGGGTTCTTTTTGTTGATTACATACAACCTGCCCTTGCGGCGAACGATTTTACAATCGGCTGATCTCTTTTTTACTGAGGCTCTTACTTTCATTTTATTTCGGATTACTGTTGTCCTTGTTCTGCAACAAAAACTTTATTGTTTAACGCTTTACTTATATCTGAATGTTATTCTTCCCTTTGTCAGGTCATAAGGCGACATTTCGAGTTTTACCCTGTCACCCGGCAGAATCTTGATGTAGTGCATCCTCATCTTACCGGAGATATGGGCTGTGATCACGTGTCCGTTTTCCAACTCAACACGAAACATCGCATTTCCCAACGACTCAATCACCGTTCCATCCTGTTCTATCGACAGTTGTTTTGCCATTTTATAAGCGGTTCAAAGATTTTAATACTGTTTCAATCATCTCAAAACTCGACAAGATATCTGCTTGCCCATTTCTAACTGCAACGGTGTGTTCGAAGTGGGCCGAAGGCATTCCGTCGGCAGTGCGGATGGTCCAGCCATCTGCTTCCTGCCTCACATTCCTGACGCCCAGGTTTATCATCGGTTCGATAGCGATGACCATCCCTGACTTCAGTTTGATGCCCGATCCCCTGCGGCCATAATTCGGCACTTCGGGTTTCTCATGCAACTTTTTTCCAACACCATGACCAACAAGTTCACGCACGATTCCGTAACCGAATCCCTCGGCAAACGACTGAATGGCAAATCCGATATCACCTATCCGCATGCCATCAACAGCCTGTTCGATTCCGAGATACAGTGATTCTTTAGTTCGTGTGACCAGGTTTCTGACTTTCTCAGACACCTCGCCAACAAGAAACGTATAAGCCGAATCACCGTAATATCCGTTTTTCAAAACCCCACAGTCAACTGATACGATGTCGCCATCCTTGAGTATGGTGTTTCCGGGAATACCATGAACAACCTGGTCATTAACCGAGACACAAAGTGTTCCGGGGAATCCGCCGTAACCTTTAAATCCGGGTTCAGCCTTGTGATCCCTGATAAACTGTTCGGCCACCATATCCAAAGTTATGGTTTTCACCCCGGGTTCGATCAACTTCGCAACCTCGGCCAGTGTTTTTCCAACAAGCAAAGAACTCTCGCGCTGTATTTCTATTTCCTCATCGGTTTTGATAAAAATCATCTTCTTCAGATTTGAGCTTAGCCCATATTCATAGCTGAAGCACGACCTTTAATCCTACCCGATTTTGTTAAACCATCATAATGACGCATGAGCAGGTAACTTTCGATCTGCTGCAAAGTGTCGAGCACAACCCCTACCAGAATCAAAAGCGAGGTGCCACCATAAAAATGAGCGAAAGCATTGCTCACACCCATCTGGCCTACTATAGCAGGCATGATGGCAACAAAGCCCAGGAAAATGGATCCGGGTAAAGTAATTCTTGACATCACATTATCAAGATATTCAGCTGTTTTCTTTCCTGGTTTTACGCCAGGAATGAATCCACCATTCTTTTTCATATCCTCAGCCATTTGGTTCGGATTGATGGTAATGGCTGTGTAAAAATAGGTAAACAGGATAATCAGGATAAAAAATGTGCTGTTATACCAGATACCGTTAATGTTCGTAAAAGCAGCAGCAACACCGCTAAGGCTTTCCGATGAGGTAAAGCCAACCAGGGTGATGGGCAAAAACATGATTGCCTGCGCAAAGATGATCGGCATAACACCGGCTGCATTCACTTTCAATGGAATATATTGTCTGACGCCACCATACTGACGGTTTCCTACAATGCGTTTTGCATATTGCACAGGCACCTTGCGGGTTCCCTGAACGAGCAGGATCGTAATCAGGATGACAAAAATCAGGATGACAATCTCTATCAGGAAGTATACCAGTCCGCCGCCTTTCTGTTCGAGGCGAGCAAAGAACTCACCGAACAGGGCAAAGGGCAGCCTGGCAATAATACCAATCATAATGATGAGGGAGATACCGTTACCGATGCCCTTATCCGTGATTTTTTCGCCCAACCACATTACAAACAGGGTTCCTGCAATCAGGATGATGGTGTTGGAAACCCAGAAGAATGCCGAAGGACTTGTCACTGTAGGATCAAATGGGGTAATGGCTTCGGCAGGTAACTGCGAAATCATATTGGCGATATAACCCGGGGCCTGCAGTGCCACGATAGCCACTGTGAGGTAACGGGTAAGCTGGTTGATTTTGCGGCGTCCGCTTTCGCCTTCGCGCTGCAGGCGTTGGAAATATGGAATGGCCATACCCAAGAGCTGAATCACAATGGATGCAGAGATGTAAGGCATGATTCCAAGGGCGAAAATGGAGGCATTCGAAAATGCACCGCCGGAAAACATATTCAGCAGTCCAAGCAAGCCTCCGCTGGCCTGGTTGTGCAGGTTGGCCAGCATGTTGGGATCAACACCCGGAAGCACAACGAAGGAGCCTAAACGATAAATCAGCAATATACCAAGGGTGTAAAGAATGCGCTTGCGCAATTCTTCAATCTTATTAATATTTCTGAGTGTTTCAAATAATTTTTTCATCAGGTTCAGATTTTTTCTGCTGTTCCGCCTAAAGCTTCAATCGCACTGATTGCTGTTGCTGAAAAAGCATGTGCTTTCACATTGAGTTTTAATTTCAATTCGCCTTTAGCAAGCACCTTGATCTGGTCTTTTTTACCTGCGAGGCCATTTTCAACAAGAATTTCCGGATCGATAACCGATAATCCTTTCAGTTCGGCCAGCAACTGCAACGATTCGAGGTTAATCGGCGTATATTCCTTGCGGTTGATGTTTTTGAATCCGAATTTTGGCAAGCGGCGAACGAGCGGCATCTGACCACCTTCGAAGCCTAATTTTTTGGAATATCCCGAGCGTGAACCGGCTCCTTTGTGACCACGTGTCGAAGTGCCACCGTGGCCAGAGCCCTGACCGCGACCGATTCTTTTTCTGTTCTTAACAGATCCTTTTGCCGGTTTAAGAGTGCTTAAATCCATCGTATAATAAGTTTTCCTTTGTTCAATAATTAAATTTCTTCGATCTTCAGCAGGTGTTTAACCTTGTCGACCATACCTTCCACTGAAGGAGAGAGTTCTACTTCGAGGGTTTGGTGCATGCGTTTAAATCCCAGTGCGGTTAGGGTATCTTTTTGCCTTTGGGGCCTTCCGATGCCACTTTTAACCTGTGTTATTCTGACTTTTTTCATGGTTCCGTTTTCTTATCCGTTAAACACTGTATCCAGATCAACTCCCCTCACCTGGGCGATGGTATAGGCATCGCGCATCTGGGTGAGCGCATTGATGGTGGCTTTCACTACTGAGTGCGGGTTCGATGAGCCTTTTGATTTGGCCAACACGTCTCTCACACCCACACTTTCGAGCACGGCGCGCATAGCACCACCGGCGATAACTCCGGTACCGGGAGAAGCGGGTTTGATAAATACGAGGGCGCCGCTGTATTTGCCATACTGTTCGTGAGGAACAGTGCCTTTGAGTACTGGTACTTTTACCAGGTTCTTTTTGGCATCGTCGACACCCTTGGCAATGGCTGCAGTGACTTCCTTGGCTTTACCCAGTCCGTAGCCTACAACACCGTTTTCATTTCCGACAACCACAATGGCTGAAAAACTGAATGTTCTACCGCCTTTGGTTACTTTGGTAACGCGTTGTATGCTGACCAACCGATCTTTAAACTCGATTTCGCTGGATTTTACTCTTTTTACGTTTACGTCTGACATAGTTTTTTAGAATTTAAGTCCACCTTCACGAGCAGCTTCAGCCAATGACTTCACCCTTCCGTGATACAAATACCCATTACGATCAAAAACAACACTTTCGATGCCGGCGGCAAGCGCTTTTTCAGCCACAAGTTTACCCACCATTTTGGCTTGTTCAATCTTGTTCATCTTCGAAGCTTCTGCTTCTTTCACAATTGAACCGGCGGCTACGAGGGTTTTGCCCTGGTCATCGTCAATCAGCTGTGCATAGATCTGCTTATTGCTTCTGAAAACAGTAAGGCGCGGACGTTCAGCTGAACCGCGAACGATCTTTCTGACCCTTTTCTTGATACTGTTCCTTCTTTCGTCTTTTTTATTCTTTATAGCCATTTGGAATGGATATTAACAGCCCGATATCCAGGCTGGTTATTTACAATTTATTTTCCTGCTGTCTTTCCGGCTTTGCGTCTGAGCAATTCGCCCTGGAACTTAATACCTTTACCC
The DNA here is from genome assembly GCA_018816765.1 of Bacteroidota bacterium. Classification (GTDB taxonomy): domain Bacteria; phylum Bacteroidota; class Bacteroidia; order Bacteroidales; family F082; genus UBA6192. The sequence goes on along the minus strand of JAHIUX010000082.1, from coordinate 30,817 downwards.
TTATATGGCTCCGGTGCCCTGAGTGACCTGATTTTGGCGGCAACCTGACCAAGGAGTTGTTTGTCGATGCAACTCATCTTGATCAAGGGATTTTTACCCCTTTCGGTCACTGTTTCAATCTTTATTTCAGAAGGCAGCACGAGCACAAGGTTGTGAGAGTATCCCAACGACATTTCGAGGACCTGTCCTTTGGCTTCGGCTTTGTAACCAACACCAACAAGTTCCTGAACAACATTGAATCCTTCCGACACCCCTTTAACCATATTGTTGAGCAGGGCACGGTAGAGGCCATGCTTGGCACGATGGTCAATTTCTTCAGATATCCGGTCGAGCACGATCTGATTATTTTCAACCTTTATCGTAACAGCCGGATCAACCTGCTGTGTGAGTTCGCCTAATTTTCCTTTCACCTTCACCACGTTGTCGGCATTTACTGTTACCTCAACGCCAGCGGGCAGATCAATCGGCAATTTACCTATTCTTGACATGTATTCGCTCTCCTTTGATTAACTGATGTAACATAACACTTCACCACCAACATGCAGTTTACGTGCTTCTTTATCGCTCATGATTCCACTTGAGGTAGAGAGGATGGCAATGCCCAGGCCGTTTAACACGCGGGGCAGTTCCTCGGCACCAACATATTTCCGCAAGCCAGGGCTTGAAACACGTTCGAGACGTGTCAAGGCAGGCATTTTGGTCACAGGATGATATTTCAAAGCGATCTTGATGATGCCCTGAGGTGCTACATCTTCGAATTTGTAATTCAGGATGTATCCTTTTTCGAACAGGATTTTGGTAATCGCTTTCTTTTCATTTGATGCAGGAATTTCGACAACCCTATGTTTGGCCATTACGCCATTTCTCAATCTTGTCAAATAATCTGCAATTGGGTCAGTATTCATATTGTGCTGAGATATTTAATTCTACCAACTGGCTTTTTTAACACCTGGGATTAATCCTTTGAGCGCCATTTCCCGGAAGTTAATACGGGAAACGCCAAACTGCCTCATATACCCTTTTGGGCGGCCAGTGAGCTGGCAACGGTTGTGCAACCTTACGGGTGAAGCATTTTTTGGCAGTTTCTGCAAGGCGTCATAATCGCCGGCTTCCTTGAGGGCGGCACGCTTGGCAGCGAATTTTTCTACCATACTTTGTCTTTTACGCTCGCGCGCTTTCATTGACTCTTTTGCCATGCTCTATTATTTTTTTTGATTTTTAAACGGAAGACCAAATTCCTTCAGCAATGCCAAAGCTTCCTGGTCGTTGCGTGCTGTTGTTACAAAGGTGATATCCATACCGTTGATGCGGTTGATTTTGTCGATATCAATTTCGGGGAAGATAATCTGCTCGGTTACACCAAAGCTGTAATTACCCCTGCCATCGAAGCCTTTGTCGTTGATACCCCTGAAGTCACGTACACGTGGCAGGGCCACTGCGATCAGCCGTTCAAGGAATTCATACATCTTGTCGCCCCTGAGTGTTACACGAACACCAACTGGATTGCCTTTACGCAGCTTAAAGTTTGAAACGTCGCGTTTCGAAATGGTAGGCACAGCTTTCTGACCAGTGATGGCGCTCATTTCGTCGACACCAAAATCGATCAGTTTCTTATCGGTAAGGGCTGCGCCAATACCCTGATTGAGTGAAATTTTTACCAAACGTGGAACCTGCATCACAGTTTTGTACTGAAACTGCTTTTCGAGTGCAGGCACGATTTCGCTCCTATACTTTTCTTTTAGTCTGGGCTGATAGTTCATTACTTAATCACCTCCCCTGTCTTTTTTGAATAACGGACTGATTTTCCTGTTTTCTCATCAATTTTGCGACCAATACGCGTGGGCTTTCCACCCGAACCGATGATTTTGAGGTTCGAAACATGCACTGATGCTTCTTTTTTAAGAATGCCACCCTTTGGGTTTTCGGCATTTGGTTTGGTATGTTTCGACACCAGGTTAACGCTTTCGACGATAGCCCGCTGTTTTTCAACATCAACGATGAGCACCTTGCCTGATTCACCTTTGTGGTCTCCGGCAATGACCATCACGTTGTCACCTTTCTTGATATGCAATTTATCCATATACTTACTTATTAAGGTCTTATAACACCTCAGGCGCTAGTGACACAATTTTCATATATTGTTTTTCCCTCAGTTCCCTGGCCACCGGTCCGAAAATACGTGTTCCGATCATTTCACCGGCGTTATTCAGAAGCACCACGGCATTGTCGTCGAAGCGGATATAAGAACCATCGTTGCGACGGGTTTCTTTTTTTGTGCGAACGACAACTGCTTTTACGACAGTACCTTTTTTCACGTTTCCGCTGGGCAGTGCATTTTTCACTGTCACAACGATCTGGTCACCGATGTGGGCATAGCGTTTTCCTGTGCCACCGAGTACCCTGATGCAAAGCACTTCCTTTGCGCCGCTGTTGTCGGCAACTGTTAGTCTTGATTCCTGCTGTATCATACTATTTAGCCCTTTCGATTATTTCAACCAAGCGCCAGCATTTATTCTTGCTCAATGGTCTTGTTTCACAAATGCGTACGGTATCTCCGATATGACAATCGTTGTTATCGTCCTGTGCCATAAAGCGGCTTGTTTTCTTAACAAACTTACCGTAAATAGGGTGCTTGACACGGCGTTCGATCTCAACGGTGATGGATTTTTCCATCTTGTTGCTGACCACAACACCGATTCTTTCTTTTCTTAAATTTCTGGTTTCCATCGTAATTGACCCTGTTATGAATTATTACTAGCCTCAATATGACGTTTTCTCAATTCAGTCATCAACCTTGCTATGGTTTTGCGGTAGGCTTTGATCTTATTTGGATTCTCGAGTGGAGAAACGGCATGGTTGAGCTTGAGCTTAACCAGTAGCTTGCGTTCTTCTTCCAGCCTTTCCTTCAGGTCGGCCGTACTTAACTCTTTGATTACTTCCTGTTTCATTGTCGTATTAGTTTGCTTCTACGTAATCTCTTCTCACTACAAATTTGGTGGTGATTGGGAGCTTCTGGGCAGCAAGTCTTAATGCTTCCTTTGCCACGGCCAAAGGCACGCCTTCTGCTTCGAATATGATACGTCCCGGTGTAACAGGTGCTACAAAGTACTCAGGTGCGCCTTTACCCTTACCCATACGAACCTCAGCAGGTTTCTTTGTTACGGGTTTATCGGGGAAAACGCGTATCCATATTTGTCCTTCACGTTTCATATGACGGGTGACAGCCTGACGGGCTGCTTCGATCTGACGTCCAGTCAACCAACAATTCTCGAGGGCTTTGATTCCGAACGATCCGAAGGCAAGCTGATTTCCGCGCTGTGCCAGTCCTTTCATTCTGCCTTTCTGATGTCTTCTGAACTTTGTCTTTTTCGGCTGTAACATTGTTACTTAGTTATTATTGATGAAAAATGCTTATTTACGTCTTCCTCTTTGACGGGGAGCTCCGCCGCCCTGTTTTGGTGCTACGGTTTTCTTAACACCACCAACACTGCTTGGAACAAGTTCAGGCCTGCCATAAATTTCACCTTTGCAGATCCACACCTTTATTCCGATGCGGCCGTATGTCGTGTGCGCTTCAACGAGTGCATAGTCGATATCGGCCCTTAAGGTATGCAGTGGAATACGGCCTTCCTTGTAGGTTTCCCTGCGGGCCATTTCGGCTCCGCCAACGCGGCCTGAAATCATGACTTTGATTCCTTCGGCACCGATGCGCATACTCGAGGTAATGGCTGTTTTGATGGCGCGACGGAACGAAATCCTGCCTTCAATTTGCTTCGCAATGGTTGAACCTACGATATAGGCATCCAATTCCGGACGTTTGATTTCGCTGATATTAATCTGGACTTCTTTTCCGGTGAGTTTCTTCAACTCTTCCTTCAATTTATCCACTTCCTGACCTCCTTTTCCAATGATCATTCCGGGGCGGGCCGTCGAAATGGTCACGGTAACGAGCTTCAGTGAGCGTTCAATATTGATCTTGGAGATACCGGCTTTTCCCAAACGGGCGTTGAGATATTTTCTGATTTTATCGTCCTCAACAAGTTTCCCCGAAAAGTCGTTACCGCCATACCAGTTGGAATCCCATCCTTTGATGATTCCTAACCTTAGTCCAATCGGATTCGTTTTTTGTCCCATTCAATTTATTTCTTAACAGATTCTATCATTCAGTGATCTACTCTTGTGTCTTGCGACTATCAATAACCAATGTGATGTGGTTTGAGCGCTTGCGGATGCGGTGTGCCCTTCCCTGAGGAGCCGGCTGTACCCTTTTCAACATCCTGCCTGCGTCAACCGATACCTCTTTGATGTAGAGGTGACTGTCTTCGATCCTGGCACCTTCGTTTTTGGCTTCCCAGTTTGAAATTGCCGACCTGAGCAGCTTATACAGGCGGTTCGAAGCTTCCTTCGGTGAGTATTGAAGGGCGTGTAAGGCCAGTTCAACATTCATTCCCCTTACCATATCTGCCACAAGGCGCATTTTACGTGGTGAAGTGGGCACATTGTTCAATGAAGCCACGTACAATGACTTGCGTTGTTCCCTGATCGCCTCGGCTCTGTTATGTTTTCTTGCTCCCATTGTTTACTTCTCCTTATTTTTTACCTTTTTCCTTTTTACCGGCATGACCCCTGAAGATACGTGTAGGTGCGAACTCACCGAGTTTGTGGCCTACCATATTTTCTGTTACATACACCGGGATAAATTTGTTGCCATTATGCACAGCAATTGTTTGTCCAACAAAATCGGGGGCAATCATTGAGGCCCTTGACCAGGTTTTAATGACTGATTTTTTACCCGACTCCACGTTGTCCATCACCTTTTTTTCAAGTTTGTAATGGATATAAGGACCTTTTTTAAGCGAACGACTCATAGTAGTAATATTGTTACTTCCTGGTTATTGACCTATTTCTTTCTTCTCTCGATAATGTACCTGTCCGAAGTATTCTTCTTGGCCCTGGTTTTGTAACCCTTGGCTGGAATACCCTTGCGTGAACGTGGATGGCCGCCTGATGCCCTGCCTTCTCCACCACCCATTGGGTGATCAACCGGGTTCATAACAACACCCCTTACGCGTGGACGACGGCCGAGCCATCTGCTTCTACCGGCTTTACCTGATTTCTCGAGGTTATGGTCAACGTTCGACACCATGCCGATGGTAGCCTTGCATGTTTGCAAAATCATGCGGGTTTCACCTGAGGGCATTTTCAGGATGGCATATTTGCCATCGCGTGTCATCAGTTGGGCATACGAACCGGCGCTGCGGGCCATCTTGGCACCCTGACCGGGACGAAGCTCGATATTATGAATAATTGTTCCGAAAGGAACTTCGCTCAGGAACAATGAGTTGCCCACATTGGGATTAACACCCTTGCCCGAACTGATTTCCTGACCAACCTTTAACCCCTGAGGTGCAATGATGTAGCGTTTTTCGCCATCGGCGTAAAATACCAGCGCAATGCGTGCTGTGCGGTTTGGGTCATACTCGATGGTTTTTACAGTTGCCGGAACACCGTCCTTATCGCGTTTGAAGTCGATAATCCTGTATTTTTGCTTGTGACCGCCACCCACATTGCGTATGGTGCGTCTGCCATCGTTATTTCTTCCACCCGTACTCTTTGCCGAAGCAATAAGTGATTTTTCAGGTCTGTCGGTGGTAATTTCATCAAACGCGCTAATCAATTTGAAGCGCTGACCTGGAGTCGTTGGTTTATATTTCTTTAAAGCCATTTACCTAAATGTTGCTAAAAAAATCAATCGTTTCACCTTCAGCCAAAGTCACAATAGCTTTTTTAATAGCTTTTGTTTTACCGGCAATGATGCCGGTTTTTGTATACCGTGATTTCAGCTTTCCTGAGTAATTCATCGTGTTTACAGCGGCCACTTCAACACCGTACAGCTCTTTAATGGCTGCAACAATCTGGAGTTTATTAGCCCTCTTATCCACGATAAAGCCATACCGGTTGAGTTTCTCACCCATGGCAGTCATTTTCTCCGTAATCACCGGTTTAATAATGATATTCATCGTTTTGAGCGATTTAATGTTTCTATTTTTTTATGAAAGCAACTCTGTAATTCTGAGCAAAGAACTTTCAGTGATGAATAAGTTGTTTGCGTTCAGGATATCATAAGTGTTTAAGCCGTTGGCAGTGGTCACCTTGGCCTGCTGCACATTCCTCGACGACAAAACCACGTTGCGGTCAGCCTGAGCCAGTACAAACAATGCCTTGCGATCTGTGTCCTTAAACTTGCTCAGCATCTCAACAAAGCTCTTTGTCTTTGGTGTTTCGTAAGTGAAATCTTCCAATACAATGATTTTGTTTTCGATGGCTTTGTAAGCCAAAGCAGATTTACGTGCAAGTTGCTTTACCTTTTTGTTCAGTTTGAAACCGTAGTCTCTCGGTTTTGGACCAAAAACACGGCCGCCACCGATAAACAGTGGTGATTTCACACTACCGGCCCTTGCGGTACCTGTGCCTTTTTGCTTTTTAATCTTCTTGGTACTGGCAGTGATTTCGCTCTTTTCCTTCGATTTGTGGGTGCCCTGACGCTGATTGGCCAGATACTGTTTTGTATCCAGGTAAATCGCATGATCGTTAGGCTTCAAACCAAAGATTTCTTCGTTCAACTGCACTTTACGTGAAGTAGCTTCTCCGTTGATATTATGAACTACTAATTCCATCTCTCAATTTTTAAATATCCGTTAATTGCGCCAGGAACTGCACCTTTCACCAATATCAGGTTCTTTTCAGGTACAATCTTTACGATCTGCAGGTTGATCAGCTTTACTTTGTGGTTTCCCATTCGGCCCGCCATGCGAACACCTTTCATAACCCTTGAAGGATATGAAGAAGCACCCAGTGAACCAGGAGCACGTAAACGGTTGTGCTGACCATGGGTGGCATCACCAACACCGGCAAAGCCATGACGTTTTACAACGCCCTGAAAACCTTTACCTTTGCTGATACCAGATACGTCGACATATTCACCTTCGATAAACACTTCTACGGTAATCACTTCCCCGAATTCTTTGCGGTGCTCGAAACGGGTAAATTCGCTGATATAACGTTTGGGGGTGGTACCGGCTTTTGCAAAGTGTCCTTTCAAGCCTGAGGTGGTATGCTTCTCCTTCTTTTCGTCAAAAGACAATTGAACAGCCTCGTAGCCGTCCTTCTCTTTTGTCCTTATCTGGGTAACAACGCATGGTCCTGCTTCGATCACAGTAACAGGAATGTTCTTCCCGTTAGCGTCGTAGATGCTTGTCATCCCAATTTTCTTTCCTAATAATCCTGACATTGTTCTATTCTTTTATAAGCAATGAATTCCTTCAAAAAATACGTCAAACCTTGATCTCTACTTCAACGCCACTGGGCAATTCGAGCTTCATCAGCGCATCAATCGTCTGTGATGTTGAGCTGTAGATATCCAACAATCGCTTGTAGGATGACAATTCGAACTGCTCCCTCGACTTTTTGTGCACAAAGGTTGAGCGCAGCACGGTGTAAATTTTCTTGTCAGTCGGGAGCGGAATGGGACCACTAACCACTGCACCAGTCGTTTTGATGGTTTTGACGATCTTCTCGGCTGACTTGTCAACCAGGTTGTGATCGTACGACTTTAACTTAATTCTGATTCTTTGGCTCACTTTTGAGAAATATTACAGTTAACTAACTATTTTACAATACCTTTTGATTTATTAATGACCGCCTCAGCAACATTTTCAGGGGCTTCCTGGTAACGACTGAATTCCATCGTTGAGTTGGCCCTTCCTGATGACAGTGAACGCAAGGCAGTGACATATCCAAACATTTCCGACAAAGGCACATCAGCTTTGATCACCTGAAGTCCGATTTTGGCTGTTACTTCCCTCAATACAGCACGCCTTTTGTTCAGGTCGCCGGTTACTTCTCCCAGGTATTCATCCGGGGTGTTTACTTCAACCTTCATGATGGGCTCAAGCAATACTGACTTGGCTTTGCGGCAGGCAGTTTTGTATCCGATGCGGGCAGCCATTTCAAATGATAATGAGTCGGAGTCAACAGCATGGTACGAACCGTCGAAAATCTTTACTTTCATGCTGTCCATCTGGAAACCAGCCAGCACACCATTTGCCATTGATTCGCGGAAACCTTTTTGTATGGCCGGCATGTATTCCCTTGGAATATTGCCGCCTTTTACTTCATCGATAAATTGTAATCCGATCACGCCCTCATCAGCCGGTCCGATCTCGAACTGAATATCAGCAAATTTACCACGGCCACCGGTCTGTTTTTTGTATACTTCGCGGTGAGTGGCGCTGCTGACAATGGCTTCTTTGTATGCCACCTGGGGACGACCCTGGTTACATTCAACCTTAAATTCGCGTTTCAGGCGGTCAACAAGGATTTCGAGGTGGAGTTCCCCCATACCCGAGATAATTGTCTGTCCTGAATCCTGGTCAGTGTTTACCTTGAATGTGGGATCTTCTTCAGCCAGTTTGGCCAGTGCCATCGACATTTTGTCCATATCACCCTGTGTTTTGGGTTCAATGGCAACGCTGATCACCGGTTCCGGGAAGGTCATCGATTCGAGTAGAATCGGACGTTTTTCTTCACAAAGGGTATCGCCGGTGCGGATAATTTTAAATCCAACAGCTGCACCAATATCACCAGCCTCGATTGAATCGAGCGGATTTTGTTTATTGGCATGCATCTGCATGATACGTGAAATGCGTTCTTTTTTACCGGTCGAAGCATTGTACACATAGGAACCTGCTTCGAGTTTGCCCGAATACACCCTGAAAAAAGCGATACGGCCAACGAAAGGATCGGTAGCAATTTTGAATGCCAGGGCACTGAAAGGCTCAGTGGCATCCACATTGCGAATTTCCGTTTTATCGGTGTTAGGATTGATGCCTTTAACAGCTTCAACGTCGAGTGGGCTTGGCAGGTATTGAATCACTCCGTCGAGCAGCATCTGGACGCCTTTATTTTTAAACGACGCACCGCACATCACCGGCGAGATACGCATCTCGATGGTGGCTTTGCGGATATAGTACATAATTTCGTTTTCTGTGATTGAGTTTGGATCTTCCATAAACTTCTCGAGCAGCACGTCGCTTTCTTCAGCAACACCTTCGATCAGTTTCAGGCGATATTCTTCAACAACATCAATCAGGTCATCAGGGATTGGCACCTCAACCATCACAACGCCCTTGGTACTGTCGTCCCAAACGAAGGCCTTGTTTCTGATCAGGTCAACAACACCCTTAAACGTTTCTTCTTCACCGATAGGGATCTGAAGTGGTATTGGATTTGCGCCCAGTCTGGCTTTGATTTGCTCAAGCACACTGTAAAAATCAGCCCCCGAACGGTCCATCTTGTTGATGAAACACAAGCGTGGAACCTTGTATTTGTCGGCCTGGCGCCAAACGGTTTCCGATTGGGGTTCAACACCACCAACGGCGCAGAATAAGGCAACAGCACCATCGAGCACCCTTAACGAACGTTCAACTTCAACGGTGAAGTCAACGTGTCCGGGAGTGTCAATGATATTGATCTTGTACTTGTTCGCATTATAATCCCAAAACACCGTGGTTGCAGCCGAAGTGATTGTTATCCCTCTTTCCTGCTCCTGAACCATCCAGTCCATGGTGGCAGAACCTTCGTGCACCTCCCCGATCTTATGACTACGGCCGGTATAATACAAAATGCGCTCAGTAGTCGTCGTTTTACCGGCATCGATGTGGGCCATGATGCCAATATTACGGGTGAGTTGCAGTTTGTTTGATATGTTCTGGTCGAATGTCATACGGAGAATCTCGCTGTTTTTTAATATTAGAACCTAAAGTGGGAGAATGCCTTGTTGGCTTCAGCCATGCGGTGGGTATCTTCTTTCTTTTTGAAAGCTGATCCTTCTTCCTTGTATGCAGCTAAAATTTCGCCGGCAAGTTTCTGACCCATCGATTTTTCGTGGCGTTTGCGTGCAAAACCGATCAGGTTTTTCATACCAATCGACATTTTACGGCCTGGTCTGATTTCAGAAGGAATCTGAAAGGTAGCCCCGCCAATACGACGGCTCCTGACTTCCACTGCAGGCGTAACATTTGCCAAAGCCTTTTTCCAAACCTCGACGCAGTCTTCGCCACTTTTCTGACTTACAATATCCATTGCTTCGTAGAATATTTTGTAAGCCACATTTTTCTTGCCCTCCAGCATGATGTTGTTGACAAATTTTGTCACCAGCACATCACTGAACCTTGGATCGGGAAGAATAATTCGTTTTTTTGGTTTAGCTTTTCTCATTGCTAAAATGTCTTAACTGATAAATAATTGACGATGACTTATTTCTTTTTGGGGCGTTTAGCACCGTATTTCGAACGGCGTTGCTTTCTGCCTTCTACACCAGAGGTATCCAAAGCACCCCTGATAATATGATAACGTACACCTGGTAAATCCTTCACACGGCCACCCCTGATCATGACGATTGAGTGTTCCTGAAGATTGTGACCTTCACCTGGTATATATGCATTTACTTCCTTGCCGTTTGTCAACCTTACCCTGGCCACTTTACGCATGGCTGAGTTAGGTTTCTTGGGTGTGGTGGTGTAAACCCTTACACAAACACCACGCCTCTGAGGACATGAATCAAGGGCAGGCGATTTGCTTTTATCAACCAGTTTCTGGCGTCCTTTACGCACTAATTGTTGAATAGTAGGCATTTTCTCTTATTTAATTTTTTCGTTTACTAGCCCAATTTTGGGAGCGCAAAAGTATTCAATTATTCTTGAATAACAATGGCTTTTAAAATAAATTGGTAAAAATAGTTTAAGGAAGGTGTAAAGCCCGTTAGGGTCTAAAACCACGAAGTCCGATATTTAAGAACAAGCTTTCGGCGCTTCGTCAGAACCTATATCGTTTTAGCTTATCAGGTTCCTTTAACTATAACATTTCCAGTTATTTCAATTTTCCCTATCAAATGGGGCTGCAAAGGTAAACAGATTTTTCAATCCGACAAGTAATTTTTACCTTTTTTTTGCTTCATTGTGCTCACTTTTAATGGCCCAAATATGATCGCTTTTTGTATCGTGTTGTAAATCAGATATGAGAATATTTTTTTAAAATCGCTTCGAAAAAACTGAGCCATTAATTAAAACCGCTGTTTTCTAACCTATCCGATGCCATTTATCATATCCATCGGTATTTATAACCGCCTGTTTCAATACTATTAAGACACAAGCTTCACCAATCCCCAGCCATTATTTAAGTCAAAAAGAAAAGTCAATGTGTTAAAAACGAATACACTTAGCTGTATTTAATGACTTCCATGGTGTGCACATACCACATGCCTTCAGTTGCACTCACAAGGGTTCGGCGAAAAGCACTAACTTTGCTACCAAATCAAGATTTTGTGACTGAGCTTTTAAATCAACTGAACGAACCACAGCGTCAAGCTGTTACACATACCGAAGGGCCTGTTATGATCATAGCCGGTGCCGGTGCTGGCAAAACAAGGGCCCTCACTTATCGCATTGCACACCTTATTAATAAAGGAGCCGATCCGTTTCAGATTCTTGCCCTTACCTTTACAAACAAGGCTGCCCGTGAGATGAAAGAGCGGGTAATGGAACTCATTGGCCATGCCGAAGGAAGAAATGTGTGGATGGGAACATTCCATGCGGTTTTTGCCAAAATTCTGCGCATCGAAGGGCATCACCTCGGTTATCCGTCCAATTTTACCATTTACGACACTGACGACGGCAAACGGCTGGTGAAAAACATCGTCAACGACCTGAACCTGGATGCAAAAACTTACCCGGCTTCATTTGTGCTGCACCGCATTTCAAGTGCAAAATCAAACCTGTTTACCCCTGAAGATTATTTGAATAACAGCGAAGTCAGGTCAAATGATCAGGTTGCAGGCAAACCGATGATCGGTGAAATTTTCAAGAGCTACAATGCTCGTCTCAAGCGTGCTGATGCCATGGACTTTGATGATTTGCTGTTTAATACCAACCTCCTTTTCCGCGACTTTCCTGAGGTGCTGTACAAATACCAGCATAAATTCAATTTTATCCTTGTTGATGAATATCAGGACACCAACCATGCCCAATACCTCATTTTAAAAAAACTGGCTGCCCTACACGAAAACATCTGTGTTGTGGGCGATGATGCGCAAAGCATTTATGCCTTCAGGGGGGCCAACATACAGAATATCCTGAATTTTAAACACGACTATCCTGATCACCAGCTTTACAGGCTTGAACAAAACTACCGTTCAACCAATGTAATCGTACAGGCATCAAACAAGGTCATCGCAAACAACAAAGACCAGATCAAAAAAACCATCTGGACAGACAAGGGCGAAGGTGAGCTTATTTCACTGCTCAGGGCCACCTCCGATAACGAAGAAGCCACCTTGGTGGTGAATTCCATCTTTGGTTATAAAATGGCCAAACAGCTCCCAAACAAGCACTTCGTAATCCTGTACCGCACAAATGCCCAGTCGCGTACCTTTGAAGAAGCCCTGCGCAAACAAAATATTGCTTACCGCATTTACGGCGGCCTTTCGTTTTACAGCCGAAAGGAAGTGAAGGATATTCTGGCCTATTTCCGCCTGGTGATCAACCATAACGACGAAGAGGCCTTCAACAGGATCATCAACTACCCTGCCAGGGGCATCGGCAAAACCAGCATCGAGAAAATGATTGTACTGGCAAACGACATGAATACCAGCCTGTGGGAAATTGCTAACACCCTTGGTAGCCTGAACAGTGGACTCAACCGGCCTACCATTGCACGCGTGGAAGAGTTCACCACCATGATCAGGAGTTTTGCGGCACAACTGGCCACGAAAGATGCCTATGAGCTTGCAAAGCATATTACCAGTTCTGTAGGACTGATCAAAACCCTCAAGGAAGACGACAGCCCAGAAGGCATCAGCCGGATCGAGAACATTGAGGAATTGCTGAATGCCATCAAGGACTTTACAGAAAAAGAGGTTGATCAGGATGTAGAAGGCATTGTTGCCGGTCCGCGCCAGTTAAATGAATTTATGTCGGAGGTTTCCCTGTTGACAGATGCCGACAACGACGATCCCGAAAACACCGACTATGTAAGCCTGATGACCATACATGCCGCCAAGGGCCTCGAATTTCCCTATGTGTACGTTGTCGGGCTCGAAGAAAACCTGTTTCCATCAATTCAGTCGCTTTCGGCTAGGAGTGACCTGGAAGAAGAACGCCGCTTGTTTTATGTGGCCATCACAAGGGCCGAAGAAAAACTCACCCTGAGTTATGCTGAAAGCCGCTACCGCTGGGGAAACCTGACCATGTGCGAACCAAGCAGGTTTGTTGAGGAAATTGATCCGGCACTGATAGAGAAACCGAGGCGGGCAGGATTCAGTTCACCTGCAAAAAGCGGACAGCCCCATCAGGCAGGCAATTTTGTTAAACTCCCATCAACTCCGGTTACCAGTCCGGTGCAGGCAAGTCCCGAAGACAAGCTTCAGTTGGATAATTTTGAGGCATCGGATACTGTCGGACTGCAAAATGGCATGGTTGTCCTTCACCAGAAATTTGGCAAAGGCAAGGTCATCAGTGTCGAAGGCACTGGTCCTAACAAAAAGGCAACCGTGTTTTTCAATGGCTACGGACAAAAACAATTGCTGCTCAAATTCGCACGGCTTCAAATACTTGACGAATGAATCAAATAATGCACTAATTTTGTGGTCCTGATGGCCGGATGTTTTTTGCATTAACACACTGGTTCTTATAATGATAAACGAAGATCCTTCACTTACCTAGCATAATTATGGAGTACAATACCGGAAGAAGCAACCTGAAAATCCCTGAATATGGCAGAAATATTCAGCTTATGATCGAACACCTTTTGACCATTGAGGATCGCGAGAAAAGAACTGCTGCTGCAAGTTTCATTGTAAACGTGATGGCACAGATGAACCCACAGGTGAAGGAAGCGATGGATTACAAGCATAAATTGTGGGATCACCTCCACATCATTTCTGATTTCAAGCTTGATGTCGACAGCCCCTTCCCTCCCCCGGCTCCCGAAAGCCTTGATGCCAAACCCGAGCATATTGGGTATTCGCACACCAATATTAAATACGGTCATTACGGAAGGTACATCACCGACATCATTCAGAAAGCCTGCGAATATGAACCGGGCGAGGAGCGCGATGCCTTTGTGCATGTGATTGCCAATCAGATGAAAAAATCGTACCTGAACTGGAACAGGGATTCGGTTACTGACGTAACCATTGCCGAAAACCTTTCTGACCTGTCAGGCGGAAAACTCACGGTGCCCGAAGAATCCAAGTTATTGGCTACCAACGAGATTTTATCGCGAAACAAGAAAAAGAAATTCACACAGAAAAAAGACAGTTCCCAGAATTTTCAGCGCAGGGGTCATCGCCCACGCTAAAAACGGGTTTATTAGTGATTAAAGGCAAGAAGCAATGGAATTGCTTTTTGCCTTTCTGATTTAAAAGAAAACCTTATCATCACAGTTATATGGGCTCATTCAGGATTACAGGCGGGCAAACACTTTCAGGCACACTCGTACCACAAGGTGCTAAAAACGAGGCGCTTCAAATCATTTGTGCATGCCTGCTTACAAAAGAAAAAGTGCACATCAACAACCTGCCCGACATCAATGATGTGAACAACCTGCTCGACCTGCTGAAAGGCATGGGCGTTGGCATCGAAAGGTTGTCGCGGTCAAAGGTGACGATTGAAGCTGCTTCCATCGATTTTGAGTATATGCAGACCGATGTTTTTATGAAGAAAGCAGCCAGCCTGAGGGGCAGCGTCATGATACTGGGTCCGCTGCTTGCCCGTTTCGGAAAGGCATTTATTCCACAACCCGGTGGTGATAAAATCGGCCGCAGAAGGCTCGACACACACTTTATCGGCTTGCAGAAACTGGGAGCAACCTTTAATGAAATGGACGCCCGCCAGCTTTATCGTGTGGAAACGAAGAAAGGCCTGGAAGGCTGTTATATGCTGCTCGACGAAGCATCAGTTACCGGGACTGCCAACATCGTAATGGCAGCCGTGCTTGCCGAAGGCACAACCACAGTGTTTAATGCCGCCTGTGAACCTTATCTGGCGCAGTTGTGCCGGATGCTCAATGCCATGGGCGCGCGGATCGAAGGCACCGGGTCGAACCTGTTGACGATTCATGGCGTTTCGCAGCTTGGCGGAACCTCTCACACCTTGCTGGCCGATATGATTGAAGTTGGCAGTTTTATTGGCCTCGCTGCCATGACAGGTGCTGACATAACTATCGAAAATGCTGGCATCGAACACCTGGGCATCATCCCCGACATTTTCCGTAAGCTGGGTATTCAGCTTGAGTTCATTGGCGACAACATCCATATTCCACCGCACGACCATTATGTTGTTGAAACCTTTATGGATGGCAGCATCATGACCATTGCCGATGCCCCGTGGCCAGGCTTTACCCCCGACCTGATCAGTATTGTACTTGTTGTTGCCACCCAGGCAAGGGGAACTGTGCTTGTTCACCAGAAGATGTTCGAAAGCAGGCTGTTCTTTGTAGACAAACTGATTGATATGGGCGCTCAGATCATCCTGTGTGACCCACACCGTGCCAATGTGATTGGTCTGGACAAAAAGTATTCCCTCAGGGGAATACGCATGAGTTCACCCGACATCAGGGCGGGAGTGGCGCTGCTGATTGCCGCCCTATCCGCTAAAGGAACGAGCATTATCGATAACATTGACCAGATCGACAGGGGATATCAGTTTATTGATAAGAGGCTGCAGCAGGTGGGTGCACACATCGAACGCATTGATTGACTACCGCCTGTCAATTTGTCGCCCGACCCCAATATGGCAAACATTTTGATGAGCACTGGCAGAAAATAAAGAAAACGATGACTGAAAAAGAACATAAAGCCAAACAGACAGAACCCATGGGTGAATTTGAAGATATGCATATTGAAGGTGTCGATGCAGACGAAATAGCTGCAAGCAAGGAAGCACCGGTTGAGAAAAAAGGACGCAAGGAAAAGAAGGCAGATGCCGCACTGAAAGCACTTCAGGCAAACTACGATGAGCTCAATGATAAGTACTTGCGCTTATTTTCTGATTTTGACAACTTCCGTCGCAGGACAATGAAGGAAAAACTGGAACTGAGCAAAACGGCTTCTGAGGATGTCATTATTGGTTTGTTAAGCGTGGTCGACGATTTTGAGCGCGCCATTGAACTCTCGGCTAAAACCGAAGGTCACGAAAGCGTGATCGAAGGCATACGGCTGATATACAGCAAGCTGATCAAATACCTTCAGCAGAAGGGTTTGGAAGAAATGGACGCTGCAGGCAAGGCATTTGATACCGACTTTCACGAAGCGCTTACCAATGTGCCTGTTCCTGAAGAGGACAAAAAAGGAAAAGTGATTGATGTGATCCAGAAAGGATACGTCCTGAACGGCAAAGTCATTCGGTTTGCCAAGGTTGTGGTTGGCAGTTAATCCAGTAAAAACACATTAATGGCAAAAAGAGATTACTACGAAATACTTGAGGTTGACCGTAACGCAAGTGAAACCGACATCAAGAAGGCCTATCGCAAGATGGCCCTGAAATTCCATCCGGATAAAAACCCTGATGACAAGAAGGCCGAAGACATGTTCAAGGAAGCTGCAGAAGCCTATGAGGTGCTGAGCAACCAGGATAAACGGGCGCGCTACGACCGATACGGACACGAAGGTGTTGGCGGTGCATCAGGTGCGGGAGGCTTTGGCGGAGGCATGTCGATGGATGATATCTTCAGCCAGTTTGGCGATATCTTCGGAGGCGCCTTTGGTGGATTCGGCGGACAATCGCAACGTGGCCGCCGCGTAAACAAAGGCTCAAACCTCAGGGTAAAGGTGAGGCTCAATTTGCAGGAAATCGCACTCGGTGT
The DNA here is from genome assembly GCA_018816765.1 of Bacteroidota bacterium. Classification (GTDB taxonomy): domain Bacteria; phylum Bacteroidota; class Bacteroidia; order Bacteroidales; family F082; genus UBA6192. Next base: position 13,897 of record JAHIUX010000082.1, on the reverse strand, counting down.
CGAGAAAAAAATCAAGGTCAACAAATATGTTTCGTGCAAACATTGCAGTGGCACCGGTGCTGAAAGCGGAACGGCCTACTCCACCTGCAGCAGCTGTCACGGTTCGGGCCATGTGACGCGGGTAACAAACACCTTCCTCGGACAGATGCAGACCACGTCTACCTGTCCGACCTGCGGAGGCGAAGGCAGATCAATCACAAGGCAATGTGTTGATTGTCATGGAAATGGCATTGTCCGTGAAGAAGACATCATTACACTCAATATTCCGGCCGGAGTGGCTGAAGGCATGCAGCTATCAGTCAGTGGCAAAGGCAATGCCGGCGCAAGAAGCGGTGTACCAGGCGATCTCATCGTGCTTGTTGAGGAAGAAAAACACCCGGAACTGGAGCGCGACGGCAACAACCTGCTACACAACCTCTTTATCAGTATCGTTGATGCAGCTATTGGCACCCAGATCGAGGTACCCACCATCGACGGCAAAGCACGGCTGAAAATCAGTCCGGGAACACAACCCGGGAAAATACTGCGGCTCAAAGGCAAGGGCTTGCCCAGTATCAACAGCTACGGAAACGGCGATTTGCTGGTCAATGTGAATGTGTGGATACCCAAGGAGCTCAACAAGGAAGAAAAACGCATCCTGGAATCGCTGAAAGATGCGGACAACTTCAAGCCTAACCCCACAGCAGCAGAAAGAAGCTATTTCGACAGGATGAAAGAGTTTTTCAGCTGATCAGCTGCCTGAATTATGAGCTATTTTGAAGCCATTGAAGTCAGCAAGAAGTACGCCAACCATCTTGCACTCGACAAAGTCAGCATCACTGTGCCAAAGCAAAGCATTTACGGCCTGCTTGGTCCAAATGGCGCCGGAAAGACTTCACTGATACGAATCATCAACCAGATCACTGCGCCCGACGAAGGCCAGTTGTTGTTGAACGGGCACCCCTTGAAACCGTCCGACACTGCCATCATTGGGTACCTGCCGGAAGAAAGGGGCCTCTATAAAAAAATGAAAGTGGGCGAACAGGCCATGTACCTGGCCCAGCTGAAAGGCATTTCTGCGTCAGTGGCAAAAAAACGGCTTGTTTACTGGTTCGAGAAGTTCGACATCATGAACTGGTGGAACCGCAAAGTGGAAGAACTGAGCAAAGGCATGCAGCAGAAGATTCAGTTTATTGTCACCATCATCCATGAACCTGAACTCCTTATATTTGATGAGCCCTTCAGCGGATTTGACCCCATCAATGTAAACCTGTTGAAAGAAGAGATCCTTCATTTGCAATCGAAGGGGGCTACGATCATTTTTTCGACCCACAATATGTCCTCTGTCGAAGAATTGTGCGACCGGATTGCACTCATCAATGCCAGCAAAAAAGTGCTTGAAGGCCAGGTGGCTGAAATCAGAAAGCAGCACAGGACACATGCCTACGATGTTAAAATCAGCCATCCACACACAAGCATCCGGCAGCTTTTGCCAGAACAGTTTACTGTACTGAACGAAATCAGTCTTCCCGAAAACCAGTTACAGCTAACGATCAGGACCAGCGGCAGCAGCAGGTCAAACGACCTGATCAATGCACTGGTGCATCATTGTGAAATTATTTCGTACAACGAAATTCTACCGACAATGAATGAAATTTTCATCGAACAGGTGAAGGCAACAAAACCCAATGGCCATGAATAAAATATTCCTGATCATCCGGCGCGAATACCTCACAAGGGTGATGAAAAAGAGCTTCATCATCATGACGTTCCTGGGCCCGGTGCTCATGGCTTTGCTAATGATTGTACCAGCCTATCTGGCGACATTGAGCGATATGACCGAGCGGAAAATTGCCATCCTTGACGAAACAGGCTGGTTCATGGGAAAGTTCGAGAATGGCGACAATATGGCCTTCGAATCCGTGTTTAACGACCTTGAATCGGAGAAAGAAAAGCTGAAATCCGGCAAATTCGATGCCCTGCTCTATATCCCGAAGCCCGACCTGAATATCCCTGTCAACGCCGAACTTTTTTCGTTGAAACAAGCTTCGATGAACGTTACTTCGTACCTGCGCAATGTGCTGAAAACAGAAGTGGAAAACCGCAAATTGCTTGCGTCTGGCATTGATCCTGAGAAAATTAAATCATCGAAAACAGCGATCAATATCATTGCCATCAAACTCACCGACGACGGCACCGAATCACGCTCATACACCGAAGTTGAAGTTGGCTTAGCCATTTTCTCCGGCATCCTGATTTATTTCTTCATCTTCATGTTTGGGGCACAGGTCATGCGCGGCGTCATCGAAGAAAAAACGAACCGCATCATTGAGGTGATCATCTCCTCCGTGAAGCCGTTTCAGCTGATGATGGGTAAAATTGTGGGCGTGGCCCTTGTCGGGCTTACACAGTTTTTACTCTGGGTTGTACTCACTGGCGCCATTTACCTCGTTTTTGCCACAGTGGCCAATGGCAGCGCCATCCCTTCAGCAAGCGTGATGAGCCAGGCCCAGGGCTTGCAGACTGAGGCCTTGGCTGCTTCAGGCAGCATGTCGGCGCAGGGCAATTTGTCAATGGTGATGGAGGTCATCGACTCGATTAACTTCCAGGCCATGATTTTCAGCTTTATTTACTTCTTTCTTGGAGGCTACCTGCTTTATGCGGCTCTTTTTGCAGCCATCGGTTCTGCTGTCGACAACGAAACCGACACCCAGCAGTTTATGCTTCCGGTATCGCTTCCCTTGATTCTAGGTATCGTCATGGCAAATTTCATCGTGAACAATCCCGATGGACCTTTGGCATTCTGGTTATCCATATTTCCGCTTACTTCGCCTGTAATCATGATGATACGCATTCCCTTTGGCGTGCCCTTCTGGGAGTTGGCATTGTCAATGGCCCTGTTGGCTGCAGGCTTCGTGCTGGCAACCTGGCTTGCTGCAAAGATTTACAGAACCGGCATCCTGATGTATGGAAAAAAAGCAAGCTACGCTGAATTGTGGAAATGGATTCGGTATCATTAATATACACAAATTGTCAGGTTTGAGGCTTAAAACTTAAAAAGGTGCTAATCAAGCCTGAGGCGATACAATTAACCTGCATATCTGAACAAAAATATGATAAACACCTGATTTTAAACGACATTTAATTAATGCCTGAAATATTGGTAGTTATCAAATATTATGCTAATTTTGCACCCTCAAAAAAAAGTACAGAACAAAGAAATAACTTAATTCTCATTCAGAAATGCAAAACAAAGGAGCTATCAAGGTCTTTGCCATTGCCTTCGCGATTGTGTCGCTTTATCAGTTATCTTTTACATTTGTTGCACAACGTGTAGAGAAAAAGGCCGATAAATACGCCAACAGCGAAGCTACCACCAAACTGGCTAACGAACTGGCACAAGGTAACGAGATCCGACTGGGTTACTATTTGGATTCAATTTCCAAATCACGTGAAACGTATTACCTTGATTCGATGGACAATCAGGTCGTTTACAACATTTTGATCGATAATTATACCTATCGTGAAGCCAAGGAAAGGGAAATCAACCTCGGACTCGACTTAAAGGGTGGTATGAACGTGGTACTTGAAGTTTCTGTAGTGGACATTATTCAGGCTCTTTCGGGCAATAGCCAGGAACCTGTTTTTGTGCAGGCCATCGAAAAAGCCAGGATCAAACAGCGCGATAGCCAAAAGGATTTCGTAACCCTTTTCGGTGAATCATTCAGCGAAATTGATCCGAACGCACAGCTTGCTTCTATCTTTCTGTTTGAGTTTAAAGACAAAGGAATCACCGTTAATTCGACCAACGAGGAAGTACTGGCAGTTATCCGCGCGGAAACCGAAAGTGCCATCGATCGTTCATTCCAGATCCTCAGGACCCGTATCGACCGTTTCGGGGTAACCCAGCCAAACATTCAGAAACTGGCCATCTCGGGCAGGATTCTTGTTGAGCTGCCGGGTATCAAGGACCCGAAACGCGTCAGGAAACTGCTTCAGGGTACAGCCCAGCTCGAATTCTGGGAAACCTACAATTTCTCTGATTTGTATTCTTTCTTCGATGAAGCCAACCAGCGCCTGGCTCAGGCCAACACCGACGCCGCCGGCGAAATTGCCAAGGCTGACGAAACCAAAGCCGACGGAACAACAGCCAGTGATGCAACTGCTGAAAATAACGGCGGAACTGCCAATGCTGCTGATAACAATGATGCTACCGCTGCCAAAGCCGACACCACATCATCATCCCTGCTCGACCAGATCAAGAATGATACAACCGCCGATAAAAAGGAAAATTTTGATGAATATTCGCGCAAGAATCCACTCTACGCTTACCTCATGCCCTCTTATTTCCCTGATGAATCAGGAAAATATTATCCGGGCAATACAGCCAGGGTTGGTACAGCACTCGTAAAAGACACTGCACGCATCAACAATATGCTCCGCAGGGTAAGTGGCGTATTCCCACGCAATATGCGTCTTGCCTGGACTGTTAAACCTAAGGAATCAAAACCAGGTCAGCCTGATTTCCTTGAACTCGTTGCATTGAAAGGTTCACGCGACAACAAGGCAGCGCTTGGCGGTGAAGTAATTGTTGATGCCCGTCAGGATTACGATCAGAATGGCCGTGTTGAAGTGACTATTCAGATGAACAGCGAAGGTGCCAAAACCTGGAAACGCTTAACCGGTGAAAGCATTGGCAGACAAATAGCCATCGTGCTCGACGACTATGTGTATTCATTCCCTGTTGTTAACGACGAAATTCCAAACGGCCGCTCATCCATCTCTGGTGGTGAAATGTCGATTGAGGAAGCACAGGACTTAGCCAATATTCTGAAAGCCGGTAAATTACCTGCACCTTCACGCATCATGGAAGAAGCCGTTGTTGGTCCTTCACTGGGTCGCGAAGCGGTAACCGCAGGTTTGTGGTCATTTGTACTGGCTTTCATCATGGTGCTTATTTATATGTACCTGTTCTACAACAAATCAGGTTTGATTGCCGACCTTGCACTGTTTACCAACGTATTCTTTATGTTGGGTGTGCTGGCCTCACTGGGAGCCGTACTCACACTTCCCGGTATCGCTGGTATTGTGCTCACCCTTGGTATGGCAGTGGATGCCAACGTAATCATCTATGAACGTATTAAAGAGGAGGTCAGGGCCGGCAAAGGCATCAGGCTTGCCATTGATGATGGATACAAAAACGCGTATTCTGCCATCATCGATGGTAACGTCACCACCCTCTTAACTGCTATCGTATTGTATGTATTCGGAACAGGACCGGTACAAGGTTTTGCAACAACCCTGATCATTGGTTTGCTCACCTCTTTGTTTACCTCCATCTTCATTTCGAAACTTATCTTCAACTACCTGCTCGACAGGAACAAGGTAATTACTTTCGACACCAAGCCTACCCGCGACTTCATGGTGAATGCCAACTTTGATTTCCTCGGATTGCGCAAAAAAGCCTATATTTTCTCTATCGTGATCCTTGTTATAGGACTTATTTCGCTCACCTTCAGGGGACTGAACTACGGTGTTGACTTCACTGGTGGTCGTACCTATCTCGTGCGATTCGACCAGGATGTTACCGTTAACAGTGTGCGTAACGCCCTTGCCGCGGAGTTTCCAAATGCGCCTGAAGTGAAAACTTTCGGACCTTCACGTCAGGTGAAAATTACCACCAAATTCATGATCGAAGACGAAGGCAAGGAAGTTGACTCAATCATTCAGCGTAAATTGTATGACGGGTTGAACACATTCTACAGCACCCCGGTAACATATAACCAATTTACCAGCGACCAGGAAGCCGACGACAAACTCATTGGTATCCTGAGCTCACAGAAAATCGGGCCAACCATTGCCAGCGATATCAGAAACAAGGCAATAACCGCTATCTTCCTTTCATTGATTATCATCTTCGGTTATATCGCCATCCGATTCAAGAAATGGCAGTACGGCCTTGCAGGTGTTGTGGCCTTGTTCCATGACTCGATCATCGTTTTGGGAATCTTCTCGCTGTTCTACAACATCCTGCCGTTCAGCATGGAAGTTGACCAGGCGTTCATTGCGGCCATCCTGACGATCATCGGTTACTCCATCAACGATACGGTAATCATTTTCGACCGTATCCGTGAAAACGTGGTACTGCATCCTAAACGCAGCCTGCGCGACAACATCAACAACGGTTTGAACTCGACCCTCGCCCGTACGATCAACACATCAGGTACAACCATCCTTGTACTGCTCGTCATCTTCCTCTTCGGGGGTGAAGTAATCCGTGGATTTGTATTCGCACTCCTGTTTGGTATCCTCTTCGGAACCTATTCATCAGTGTTCAATGCCAGTCCGATTGTATTCGACTTGCTGACCAGAAAGAAAAAAGGCGCTGAGCTTGTTGATCCTGTTGAAGCAGCCAAAAACACTAAAAAGAAAGCCTGATTAAATGGCTGACAAAAAGACCCGGCTCGTTAAAAAGCCGGGTTTTTTATTTTTAGTCATTTCACAGACATCGAATTAGATGGAATCAGGGCAATAATTTTAAACGCTGCCCCAAGTTTTATTACTTTTGTCGCAACAACGCAACGCATATGCTACTGTTTTTTGATTTAGGTGCCGGAGAAATTTTTGTGATTGTGCTGGCACTCGTAGTGGTCTTCGGGCCAAAGCAAATTCCTGAAATAGCACGTAACCTGGGCAAGGCCATCAATGAGATGAAGCGTGCCTCTTCCGATTTCAAGAATGAAATCAACAAGGAAGTTCAGCGCATCGACAGGGAGGTGCGTTATGCTGAGTTTCTGAAGGAGAAAGAGGCAAAAAAAGATGAAATTACGGATGCGGAGGTCATTGCCGAAGAAAGCCCGAACAAAGAAGTTGTTTCGAGAAAAAGCGGAAGCCAATAAACACGGGCTTTTGTCGTTATACAAACGCATGCAAAAAAATGATCCACAACCAATGAAACTGATTTTTAACACAGGCTTGCTGCTCATCTTCTGCATTTGCTTCAGTGTCCCGGCACTGGCGCAGCGAAACCCCGCAAAATCGGCCGATGATGCGTTCGACAGAAAACAGTATTCAATTGCCATCGACAGGTACAAGAAAGCCTACAATAAAACCAAACGCAACTCCGGCGAGCGCGACCGCATCAGCTTCCGGATGGCACAATGCTACCAGTACACCGGCAATTACAAAAGGGCCGAAGCCACTTACAAGCGACTGACAAAGTCAGAGCTCGACAAAAAATTCCCTGAAGTATTGCTGAATTATGCCGACATGCTGAAGATGAATCAGAAGTATGAAGAGGCTGCTCAATACTATGCGCTGTATGCCGAACGCATGCCCGACGACCCACGCGGAAAGCTGGGCATCGAAACCACTGCACTGATTACCGAATGGACCGAAAATCCCTCGAAATACCAGCTTACACTGCTTAAGAAACTGAATTCCCGCGAGTCCGATTTTGCCGCAACATGGGCTTCGTCAAACTACAACGAAATCATCTTTACTTCCACCCGGGAAAATGCCACCGGAAAAGAAAAAGATGGCTGGACCAACCAGAATTTCAGCGACTTGTTCAGCTCAAGGCTCGACCGCAAGGAAGAATGGAGCGCTCCGGTCCTGATCGATGATGCAGAAATCATCAACACCAAAGCCAACGAAGGGGCACCCTTCATGAACAGCAAATTCAACACGCTGTACTTCACCCGCTGTCCCAACGACCAGCAGATCAAATCAGGTTGTCAGATTTTTTACTCAACCCGCAGCGGACGTAGCTGGTCTGCAGCTAAAATACTGCCAATCAAAGGCGTTGACACCCTCGACGTGGTAGGCCAGCCCACCTTGAGCGAAAACGAATTAATCCTTTACTTTGCCGCCGACCGCCGTGGCGGGATGGGTGGACGCGACATCTGGGTTTCTTTACGCAAATCCGCAGGTGAAGAATTCAGCCGGCCATTGAACATAGGCCCGGTGGTGAATACCAAGGGCGATGAGGTGTTTCCTTTCCTCAGAAACGACACCACCCTGTATTTTGCCTCCAACGGACATGGTGGTATGGGCGGACTCGATATTTTTGTAACAACTGTCGACAGCGCCGGAAACTGGGGTGAACCTAAAAACCTGAAATATCCAATTAACTCAACCAGTGATGATTTCGCCATCGTGTTTCATCCCACTGAAGAAAGGGGATTTCTCACTTCGAACAGGGATAACCCGAGAGGTACTGACAACCTCTACTATTTTATCGAACCACCGGTGTTTTTTACCATCGCAGGCACCGTCACCAACGAAAAAACACTTCAGTTTGTCGACAATGCTATGGTGAAGCTCGTTGGTTCCGATGGCATGTCGATCAGCACACGCACCAACGACAAAGGATATTATATGTTTGGCAACAGCCAGGTGAATAAGAATACCACCTACGAGATCATTGTCGACAAAGCGAATTATTTCACCAAAAGCGCCATTGAAACAACGGTTGGGGTCGAGTTCAGCCGCGATTTCGTGAAAAACTTCACCCTCGATCCAATTCCGGAAGAGCCCATAGTGTTGCCCGATATTCTATATGACCTGGCCCGCTGGGAACTCAAGCCGCAGTACGAAGATTCGCTTCAAGGCCTCATTCTGACGCTTCAGCTTAACCCGACTATCATCATCGAGCTGGCCTCGCATACCGACGCACGCGACACCGAAGAGAAGAACTTTATTCTGTCGCAACGCAGGGCCCAGTCTGTTGTTGACTACTTAATCCTCAGGGGAGTAGATCCCGGACGCCTTGTTGCCAAAGGCTATGGTGAACGCATCCCGCGAAAACTCAGCCAGACAGTTACCATCGGCGGCCTTAAGTTTGAAAAAGGCACCGTGCTCAACGAAAAGTTCATCGAAGGATTGCCCACAAAAGAACTTCAGGAAGCTGCCCATCAAATGAACCGCCGCACCGAGTTTAAGGTGCTGAGTAAGGACTTTGTGCCAAAGCCGGCTAACCAGCCTGTGGCTCAAAACGTGCAAATTGTCATCAATCCCGATGAAGAGTTCAGTAAATTCAGGATCGAGGAAAAAACAGGTGCGTTTATCGTTCCATTCACCATCGAAGGACATAAGGATGAATTCTTTTACGACAGAAATTCTGCCGCCTATGTTTCACTCGAAAAAGCACTCGAATTGCTTAAACAGGGCCTGATCACCACCGACAATTTTTCAGGTGACAAGGAAAAGATCATTTCGGCAGGATCGATCGCCGACAATGCCGTCTTCAAGGCCAGGGAAGTGCATATCGCCGAAAGGGTGGTTTATGACGTAGAACTCACCGTGAAACACAACCTGAAATACGGGTATATTTTCGGGCAACGGCTGCTGTCGCAGTTTGGCAACTTCGAATTCAACGCAAACACACAGAAGCTGCTGATCAAATAAAACCCATGAACGAACGCTATCAACAAAGGGGAGTTTCTTCGTCGAAAGAAGATGTGCACAAGGCCATCAGCAAACTCGACAAGGGGCTGTATCCCAATGCTTTTTGTAAGGTAATTCCCGATATGCTTGGTGGTGATCCTGATTGGTGTAACATCATGCATGCCGATGGCGCCGGAACCAAATCAGCCCTGGCCTACCTGTACTGGAAAGAAACCGGTGATATGAGCGTATGGGACGGCATCGCACAGGATGCAATTGTCATGAATACGGACGATATGCTGTGTGTTGGTGCCACCGACAATATCCTCTTGTCATCAACCATTGGCCGCAACAAGCACCTGATTCCGGGTGAAGTTATTGCCGCCCTTATCAATGGCACGGAACAATTCCTGACAAAGCTGCGCGACATGGGTATCGGCATCTGGTCCACGGGTGGTGAAACAGCTGATGTGGGCGACCTGGTGAAGACAATTATTGTCGACAGCACAGTGACAGCGCGTATGCGCCGTTCCGATGTGATCAGTAACAACATCCAGGCAGGCGACCTCATCGTCGGGCTTTCGTCGAGTGGCAAGGCCAGTTATGAAGACGCCTACAACGGAGGCATGGGCAGCAATGGACTGACCTCGGCCCGGCACGATGTCTTTGGCAAATACCTTGCCGAACGTTACCCGGAAAGTTTCGATGCGAACATTCCGCATGAACTGGTCTACAGCGGAAAGCATCAATTGACCGATGCCACAGAAGTTCCGGGTGTTGATGCGGGAAAACTGGTGCTTTCGCCGACAAGGACATATGCACCCATTATCAGCGAGGTTCTGAAAAGCCATCGCGCACAAATCCATGGCATGATACACTGCAGCGGAGGTGCCCAAACAAAGGTGCTTCATTTTGTCGACAAACTGCACATCATCAAGGACAACCTCTTCGATACCCCTCCCCTCTTCAGGATGATTCAAGCCTCTTCGGGCACACCATGGCTCGAAATGTACAAGGTGTTCAATATGGGCCACCGCATGGAAATATACACCAATAAACCAACAGCGGAAGCCATCATGGCCATTTCGAAATCCTTTGGAGTCGGTGCGCAAATTGTTGGCCGTGTTGAAGCTTCAAGCCATAAACAGCTGACCATAAAAAGCCAATGGGGACAGTTTTCTTACTGACAATCACACCTCATCCCATGTCGCATTGGTATCCAGCCAATTGATATCCAGTAGTTCAGCTTCTGATCTGAAGCCTGTTTTTCTTCGGGGATTATTATTTACCTTTGCAAACCAAAAATACCAGCAGTGGAAATCATTGATAAATTAGAGGTCCTTCATCGAAAATGGGAGGAAATGGGTGAGCAGTTAAACGATCCCGATGTAATGGCCGATATGAAGCGCTATGTGAAGCTCAACAAGGATTACAAAGACCTTGAACCTGTAGTGCTGGCCTTTCGCGATTACAAAATGATCATCGCCAATATGGACCATGCGCGCGAAATCATGAAAAAGGAAAAAGACGAGGATTTCCGGATGATGGCACGCGAAGAACTCGATGAGCTGACTTTAAGAAAAGAGGAAGTGGAAGAAGGCATCAGGCTGATGCTGATCCCGAAAGACCCCCAGGACGAGAAAAATGCTGTTGTCGAAATCAGGGCCGGAACCGGTGGCGACGAAGCCAGCATTTTCGCCGGCGATTTGTACAGGATGTACCTTAAATATTGTGAAACCAAGGGTTGGAAAACTGAACTCGTCGACATGAACGAGGGAACTGTTGGCGGATTCAAAGAGGTGGTTTTTAATGTCATAGGCAACAATGCCTACGGCATTTTGAAGTTTGAGTCGGGCGTGCACCGCGTGCAGCGTGTTCCCAAAACCGAAACCCAGGGCCGGGTGCATACCTCAGCCGCTTCGGTGGTGGTATTGCCTGAAGCCGAAGAGTTTGACATCGACCTGAACGAAAAGGACATCCGCAAGGATACCTTCTGTTCGTCAGGTCCGGGAGGTCAGTCGGTAAACACAACCTATTCGGCCATCCGCCTGACGCACATCCCCAGTGGCATCGTTGTTTCGTGCCAGGACGAAAAATCACAGATCAAAAACCTGGCAAAAGCCATGAAGGTGCTGCGTACGCGATTGTTTGAACGCGAGTACAGCAAATACCTCGAAGAAATTGCGTCGAAACGCAAAACCATGGTATCAACGGGCGACCGCTCAGCAAAAATCAGGACCTACAACTGGCCTCAGGGCCGCGTTACCGATCACCGCATTAACCTTACCCTGTACAACCTTTCTGCCATCATCGATGGCGACATCAATGAGGTGATTGAGAAGTTGCAGATGGCCGAAAATGCAGAACGCCTGAAAACTGAACTTGGATAAACAACAACAGCATGAACAGCGCACAGCTCTTTGATCAGATCAGGAAAAAGAAATCGTTTCTGTGTGTCGGGCTTGATACCGACCCGGCGAAAATTCCGCCGCATTTGCACGATGAAGCCGATCCGGTGTTCAGTTTCAACAAAGCCATCATCGAGGCCACAGCTGCTTATGCAGTGGCCTATAAACCCAATATTGCCTTTTATGAAGCAATGGGATCAAAAGGCTGGACTGCGCTCGAGAAAACGATTCATTTTCTGAAAAGCAAGTATCCGGAAGTGTTTACCATTGCCGATGCCAAACGCGGCGACATTGGCAACACCTCTGCGGCTTATGCCAGGGCGTTTCTTCAGCAACTCGATTTCGACGCCATCACTGTTGCTCCCTATATGGGCGAAGACTCGGTGAAGCCTTTTCTTGGTTTTGCTGATAAATGGGTCATCTTGCTCGCCCTGACATCGAACAGTGGATCGAAAGACTTTCAATACCTCGATGCAGGTAGCAGCGGAAAAAAACTATATGAATCGGTAATCCTCACTTCCAGCAAGTGGGCCAGCCACGACCAGCTGATGTATGTTGTTGGTGCAACACATCCTGATGAGCTGGCAGGCATACGCCGGATGATTCCGGATCATTTTCTGCTCATACCGGGAATTGGTGCTCAGGGTGGCGATTTAGCCCGTGTTGCCGCTGCCGGAATGAGTGCACAGTGTGGCATCCTTGTCAATTCCTCAAGGGGTATTTTATATGCCTCTTCTGGTACAGATTTCGCTTTGCGGGCCGCAGAAGAAGCCCTTGAACTGCAATCACAAATGGCACAGCTGCTCAGAGCGGCAAAATTGTAACTTGACGAAACAAAAAAAACAAGCCCGATGAGCGTTTCACCGGGCTTGTTTTTTTAAGACACAGACCATTAAAGACCTTCCATAATGGTTGTCCAGCCGAACTTATCTTCGATCTCACCTTCCTGAATTGAGCGAAGCGTGATGTAGAGCTTTGTAGAATAAGGACCTGCAATATCACCATAGGTGTATTCCTTTTTCGAATCCCTGTCCACAATTTTCTTTATGGGTGAAATGATGGCAGCAGTTCCGCAAGCGCCGGCTTCTTCGAAGGTGGCGAGTTCCTCAACGGCTACAGGCCTGCGTTCCACTTTCAGTCCGATTTCCTGTGCAATCACCTCGAGGCTGTTGTTGGTGATCGAAGGCAGGATGGTGTGCGACTGTGGGGTAATATAGGTCTTGTTCTTGATTCCGAAGAAGTTTGCCGGACCGGCCTCATCGATGTATTTCTTCTCTTTGGCATCGAGGAACAGCACCGAGCCAAAACCGTCGGCATGGGCCCTGTCGGCCGGACGCAGGCTTGCTGCGTAATTTCCGCCAACCTTAATGTGACCTGTGCCCAGTGGTGCAGCCCTGTCGTAATCGTGCACGAGTTCAATGGCGATGGGGTTGAACCCTTCCTTAAAATATGGACCCACCGGACTCACAAATACCATAAACAGGTATTCCTTGGCTGGTTTTACACCAACCTGTGGTCCACTGCCAAACAATACCGGCCTGATATACAACGAAGATCCGGTTCCAAAAGGTGGAATAAAACGGGCATTCAGCCTGACAGCCTTATCGATCGCCGCGAAAAAAATCTCGTCCGGGACCTGAGCCATCATGATGCCTGAGGCAGAATTACGCATGCGTTTTGCGTTTTCCTGCCAGCGAAACAAGCGCACCTTTCCGTCTTTTCCCCGGTAAGCCTTCAGGCCTTCAAAGGCTTCCTGACCATAGTGCAGGGCGGTAGCCGCCATGTGCAGGCTCACATATTCCGAGGAACTTACTTCAAGTTCACCCCATTTTCCATTCTTCCAATAACAACGTACGTTGTAATCAGTTGGATAATAACCGAATGGCAAGCTTTTCCAATCAATATTTTCCATATATAGCGGATTTAATGAATGATAGTTTCAATCGGGCTAAGGTACAGATTTTAATCCATTCCAAGGACAAGCAGAAGTATTTTGGCAGGGGCGACGCATTAAAAATTTAGGACTTTTAAAATATACTCTTGCGACCAACCAGCAAGAAGTCGCTTAGCCTTGAGGCCTATTTTGGAATCCTCTTTTTTAATCATATTAAGAGCTAACCTGT
>JAHIUX010000081.1 GCA_018816765.1 Bacteroidota bacterium | reverse complement strand
TTTGAAATTATTAAGGCAAAAGATATTATCAAGAAAAAAGTTGATATTCATACCTATGATAAGTTTGTAGTGACCATCGAAGGCGATGAGCTATCGCGTGGTGGTGGTGGCGCAAGGTGTATGACGATGCCGATAAGCCGCAAGGCAGTAAATTGGTAATTTCAGTGAAAAGCAAGCTGCCACCGGTTTATTACAACCTGCGTATCTATGCGCTGGCAGTGTTTTTGTATCTCCTGCTTGTTTTTCCAATTTCGCTCATCATGCTGTTTAAGTATGGTCCGCATTGGGTGGAAGAACAGGGATTTATGAAGGACAAAGGTACAGCGCACGAGGCCGCCTCCTCCCCTGCTGCATCCGACAAGCCTGTGCTGACCCTCAATATAGCTCAGGGCAATGTTACAGCTTCGGAAGTGAAAGACAAAACTGCCAGTTCATTATTGATCAAAGACGAAGACATTAAGTTTGGTAGCGCTGTGGCCATCCTGCTCCGGCTTCTAGGCATCAGCATGGTGCTGAGCCTGACCTTGAATTACCCCTTTAAGCGCTATTTCTACCGAAAAAGAAGGCATAAGCCATTGAGTAAAAGCCTGGTAAATCTGTGCCGCCGTTGGTTGGTCTATATGCCGGTAATCAACAGTGCTTCGATTGGACTTGCCTTTCTGGTGTACCTGATTATCCTTGGCACATTTGTTTATGGCAGTAACATCACCAGTGAAATCAGCACACATTTTTACAGACAATTCTTCTTTATCTCACTGTTTGCTTCGGTACTGACCGTGCTGTTCGTCTATTTCTGGCATAAACACCGTGTGACCTTCAAGTACCTCGACCACGTTTTCGACAGTGTGAGTTTATACAAAGCCGGCAAGCGCGATACCGGCGGTCACATCAAATACCGCCTGTGGGTGAACAGCACCATGACAACGATGATGCCACTGATTATTGTGGTTTTCTATCTGTTCCTGAGCATTACAAGCATCAAGCAAGCCACAAAAGGCGTCCCTAAGCGCGAAGAAGTGCAGATTCTTTTCGGGAAATACCTGCCTTTTATTGATCAGGCGAACCTTGTCGGGAGTGACCAACTGTTTTATGTGAACGCCATCGACAGCCTGCTTATGTTTGTCGGGATTTTTTCAGGCATCCTCATCAGTATTGTATACCTGTTCTTTTTTGTCAACTGGACCACCAGCAGCATCGTTGTTCCGGTATCCGAAGTGCTTAAAAAAATGAAGCAAAGCGGTGAAGGCGGCCTCGAGCGCCTTGCCGTGGTCAGGACGACAGATGAACTTGGAAAACTGGCCATTGGCTTCAATGAAATGGCACTCCGCATCAGCAATAACATCCATGATCTGCGCCAGCTGACAGAAGCCAATCAGCGCTTCGTTCCTGAAGAGTTTCTTCAGATTCTGGGCAAAGACAGCATCAAGGATGTGCAGTTGGGCGACCAGGTTCAGCGCTGCATGTCGGTGTTGTTTGTCGACATCAGGGCGTTTACCACATTGAGTGAGACAATGAGCCCCAAGGAAAACTTCAATTTCCTGAACAATTACCTTGGATATATGGAACCTGTGATCAGAAAACACCAGGGTTTTATTGATAAGTATATCGGCGATAGCATCATGGCATTGTTCAGCAATGCCGTGGAAGACGCCCTCGATGCAGCCCTTGAAATGCACAGGAGGTTGACCGATTTTAACGGGATGATGCATCAGTTTGGCAGAAAACCAATAGATATCGGCGCCGGGATTCACACCGGAAACCTGATGCTGGGCGTGGTTGGCGGTGAAGGCCGGATGGAAACAACCGTAATTTCCGACTCAGTAAATTTGGCAAGCCGGCTTGAGGGGCTGACACGCGAATATGAAGTGGGGATAATTATTTCGGAAAAAAGCCTTAATGATCTTAAAGACAAGGATTTGTATTACTATCGCTACCTCGATGATGTGCAGGTGAAAGGTCGTAAAGAGGTCGTTAGGATTTATGAAATTGCTGGCAGAAAGGGACGCGAAAGCAACAAATACACCGAATTGTCCACCTATACAAGGGCCATCGAAGCTGTTGACAATGCGCGATATGATGAAGCCTGCGGACTTTTTGAGAAATTTCTGGCCATGAATCCGGGAGACAAAACTGCTTCCATGCACTTGACGCGTTGCATTCAGTTTCTGCAGCACATTCCGGAAGCAAGGGTTCTAAGTGAAACTATGAAAGCAGAGATTAACTTCTCTAAACTTAAATCTTTGGTTTTGAGTTATCTGCGCGCTAATTTGCCAGCCTCCATGCATTACCATGATGTTGCTCATACGGTTGATGTACTGAAAGCAGCTGAACATTATGGCAGGAAAGCAGGGCTCAGCGAAGGGGATTTTCTCCTGCTGCAGACTGCAGCCTTGCTGCACGAAACCGGCACCGTTACTGCCATTGAGAACCATGAGCAGGCATCTGTTGACTACACAAGGCTGATTTTACCAGAATTTGGTTTTGGCACCAGCCAGGTGGATGCCGTTTGTGAAATGATTATGGCTACTCGCTTTCCACAAACACCCCTCAACCAGCTTTCGGAACTCATGTGCGATGCTGACCTCGACTACCTTGGCCGTCCGGATTACTTTTCTATCTCGCACAAACTCAGGCTTGAATGGATTACATTGAACCATTATGATGCGTCACTCTCACATTGGTATCAGGAGCAGCTTGCATTTTTATCCGGTCACAGATTTTTTACCCAATGGGCAAAAGATGAACGCAATGCAGGTAAGGAATCAAATTTGCAGCTTGTAAGGTCGTTAATAAAATACGATTAAAATTTAAGCATTGTTTAGGTCCGAAAAGCCTGAAAATTCTCTATTTTTGTCCATTACACATAATCATCCCCCGAAAGCATGGTGAAGCGAATAATACATTTTAAAGAAAAGCATCCTTTTTTGTTTATCATGGCGATCGGAATGATATTGCGGTTCATCGCTGTGATTTTTTCCAAGGGATTTGGCATGCACGACGATCATTTTCTGGTGATCGAACCAGCACAATCCTGGCTCGATGGGGTTGATTATTATCGCTGGCTTCCTAGCACTGAAGGTAACGAAGGTCCTCAGGGTCATAGCTTTTTCTATGTTGGTTTTCATTTTTTGTTTTTCCATTTTCTTAAGCTGTTTGGCTTAAGTGACCCTCAGCTTAAAATGTATTTTGTGAGGGGAATACATGCCCTCCTATCCCTGCTTGTGATATCGTTTGGCTACCGCATTGCTTCGCTCATCGCCGAAAAGAAAATTGCCTATCGGGTAGCCTTGTTGCTGGCTGTATTTTGGTTTATGCCTTTTGTCAGCGTCAGAAATCTTGTCGAAGCGGTGTGCATTCCATTTCTGATGTATGGAACACTCATCTTGCTCAGGCAGGAGCTGATCCGGAAAGAAAAAGAGCCGGGATACCACATCACTTCTTTCCTTGTGGCCGGATTTTTCCTTGGGCTTGGATTCTCGGTACGTTACCAGACCATCTTTTACACTGGCGGTCTGGGCCTTGCGCTCCTGATTCTTGGAAACTGGAAAGGGATGCTTTCGACAGCGGCCGGGTTCCTGGCTTCCGTTGTCATCTTTCAGGGTGGAATCGATTTTATCGTATGGCATCGCCCATTTGCTGAACTTACAGAATACATCAACTACAATGTACACCACGCTTACAGCTACAACACCATGCCATGGTATAATTACTTCCTGGTGATTTTCGGGCTGCTGATCCCTCCGTTAAGCGTCATGCTGCTTTTTGGCTATTTCCGACTTTGGCGGAAGCAGTTTCTGTTATTTTTTGCTGTTTTTGTTTTTCTGGTTTTCCATTCCATATTTCCCAACAAGCAGGAACGGTTTATCCTGCCGGTATTGCCCATGATCATAGTGCTTGGACTCGTCGGATGGGAATCATTTGTTTCCGGTTCAGCCTTCTGGCACAAAAACAAAAAGCTACTGACATCCATGTGGGTATTTTTCTGGATGCTGAACCTGGCCTTGCTGTTCACCGTTACTCCCATGTATTCGAAAAGGGCCAGGGTTGAATCGATGAGTTACCTGCGCCAGTATTCCGGCATCAAAACGATCATGATCGAAGATGTCAATCAGCGCGTTATGCGTTTTCCACCGCTTTATTACATCGGCCAGTGGCCATATAGTTATTTTTTCACCAAAGGAAATCATTACAGCGATTTACATCGGTGGGCCGACTGGAGCGATGTGAACAACCAGCCTGCATTCGTCCTTTTCTACCAGCCCGACAACCTCGATATGCGGGTTGACTCGGTGAAGCAGGTATTCCCGGGACTTGTTTTCGAAACTTATGTAAAACCCAGCATGATGGATAGGTTTATCCATTGGCTGAACCCGGTGAATGCCAACGAAAGCATTTATATTTACCGGAACACGGCCCTGATGCCAGATAAAGTGAAATAAACATGACACGGGAAGAGGCCGGCATGCGGATCGCGAAGCTCACCAAAGAAATTAATGAGCATAATTACAGCTACTATGTGCTGGCCCAGCCCAAAATTTCTGACCTTACATTCGACAGGCTGCTCGAAGAACTGGTCAGACTGGAATCAGCCTTTCCTGAACTGACCTTACCCGACTCACCTACGCAGCGTGTTGGCGGCAGCGTGACCAGGGCATTTGACTCTGTGAGCCACCGTTATCCAATGCTCTCACTTTCCAACTCATACAGCCAGGCTGAAATCACCGACTTTGATGCACGCATCAGGAAGAGCCTTGGCGAAGATGTTGAATACGTATGCGAACTCAAATACGACGGTCTTGCCATCAGTCTGCTATACGAGGACGGTCTATTGCAAAGGGCTGTCACCCGTGGCGATGGGGCCAAAGGCGATGATGTAACAGCCAATGTGAAAACCATCCGCAGCATTCCGCTACGACTGAAGGGAGACTTTCCGGTTAGTTTCGAAATGCGTGGTGAAATTTACTTTCCACACAAAAGTTTTAGTGCACTGAATGCTGAGCGCGAGGCTGATGGCCTTCCCCTCTTTGCCAATCCCAGAAACGCGGCAGCAGGAACGCTTAAAATGCAGGATTCGGCTGTTGTAGCAAGGCGTAAGCTCGATTGCTGGCTGTATTACCTGATGGCTGACGAAATTCCTTTCGAAAGCCATTATGAAAGTCTGCTCAAGGCGAGGTCGTGGGGGTTCAACATTTCGAACAATATTGCCATTTGCCGGAAAATAGATGAAGTGTTTGAATTTATCAGGGATTGGGAAACGGGTCGCAACGAACTTCCTTTCGACATTGACGGCATTGTGATCAAGGTGAACAAGTTTGAACAACAACAGCAGCTTGGGTTCACCGCTAAATCGCCCAGGTGGGCCATTGCATACAAATACAAGGCCGAAGAAGGGCTCACACGACTTATTGGTGTTGATTTTCAGGTAGGCCGAACCGGAACAGTAACACCGGTTGCAAACCTTGAACCAGTGCTACTAGCAGGAACAACCGTGAAAAGAGCCACCCTGCACAATGCCGACGTCATCCAGGCACTCGACCTGCATATGCACGATATGGTCGTGGTGGAGAAAGGCGGTGAGATAATCCCTAAAATCACTTCGGTAAACCTGGCATTCAGAAGCACAGACAGCCAGCCGGTTGCATTCATCCAGCAGTGTCCGGAATGTGGCACAGCCCTAGTCAGGGCCGAAGGTGAAGCCGCCTGGTATTGCCCCAATGCAAATGCCTGTCCGCCTCAGCTGAAAGGAAAGCTCGAACACTTTATCAGCCGAAAGGCAATGAATATTGAAAGCCTCGGCGAAGGGAAAATTGAACTGATATTCGACAATCAGCTTATTCACGGCATTGCCGACCTCTATGATTTAACCTACGACGATTTATTCGGTCTCGAAAAGGTGATTATCCCAGAAGATGGTGGCAAAGAAAGAAAGGTGAGTTTCAGGGAAAAAACAGTCGAAAACATAATAAACAGCCTCGAACAATCGAAACAGGTTCCTTTCGAGCGGGTCCTTTTCGCCCTGGGGATTCGGTTTGTTGGCGAAACTGTGGCAAAAAAACTGGCTGAAGCATTCACTGACATTGAGCAGTTGATGCAGGCTGACAAACAGATGCTGATGGCAGTGGATGAAATTGGCGACCGTATTGCTGATTCAGTCATCGCCTTTTTTGCCAATGAAAAAAACCTGAAAACAATCGGCCGACTCAAAGAAAAAGGGCTGAACTTTTCCGGAACAAAGAAAGCTGAACCTGGGAGTATGCTGCTTGCCGGTCGTTCCTTTGTTGTGAGTGGGGTTTTTGAACATTTCAGCCGCGATGAAATCAAATCCCTCATTGAAAGTCACGGTGGCAAAAACCATGCTTCGGTTTCTTCAAAAACAGACTTTGTGCTTGCAGGCGGCCAGATGGGTCCCGCTAAACGTGAGAAGGCCGTTTCACTCAACATTCCAATAATCACCGAAGCAGATTTTCTTGCAATGATTGCAGGTGGTAAGCCAGATGAATGACCTTCAATATCTCAGGTCTGACAACATTTCCACCACAGAAAACTCATCCTAGATTTTCATTCAAGCTAATATAACCTTCGTTGAGGGCTGCTTTTTTGGTCAGCTTATAATAAATTCCCTGCTCATTGGCTATCAATTCATTGTGGGTGCCTGACTCAACAATTCTGCCCTGATCAAGCACCAATATTCTGTCGGCCTGATATATTGTCGAAAGCCGGTGTGCAATAATCAGCGAGGTGCGTCCTTTCATAAGCTCATCGAGGGCTGATTGCACCAGTTGTTCTGAGGCAGAGTCAAGTGCACTTGTGGCCTCATCGAGGATCAATATTTTTGGGTTGCGCAAAATGGCCCTTGCTATTGCTACCCGCTGTCGCTGGCCTCCTGAAAGCTGAATTCCCCGTTCACCAACCACAGTATCAAAACCCTGCGGAAACTCACTGATGAAACCAAATGCATTTGCTTTTGTGGCAGCCTGTTCAATTTCTTCCAGGCTGGCATCAGGTTTGCCATAGGCAATGTTTTCCCTGATTGTTCCACCAAAAAGCAACACTTCCTGGGGAACAATCGCCATTTGCTGTCGCAGGCACGAAAGGTTAAATGAATCAATAAGCTGATTGTCAATATATATCTTACCACTTACAGGGTTATAAAAGCGAAACAACAGCGAAGTGATTGTGGTTTTACCGGCGCCCGAAGCACCAACCAATGCAATTTTCTGCCCTGCGCCGATCTTTAAACTGATGCCTTTTAGCACCTGAATATCGGGCCGCGATGGATAGGCAAAGTCGACCTGGGCAAACCTGACTTCGCCACCAATAAATGCTTGCGCGATTCCCTGCGCACAGGCAGTGGTCTCCTCTGTCTCCTCATCCATCAGGTCAAGCAGGCTGTCAGTTGCCCCAACGGCTTTCAGTACCTGTGAATACAAGTCGGCAATACCTGATATAGAGGCGCCAACAAAGAGCGTATACAGGATAAACTTGAAGAGGTCGCCTGTACTGAGGCCTTCGCCCTGGTTAACAAGCGAGACGCCATACCAGATCACGCCCACGATGGAAGCAAACAGGCTAAAAATGATCAAAGATGTGAAGGTGGCGCGCCACTTTGCTCCCCTGAGGGCCACATCGATCACTTCATTTGTTGATTTAATATAACGCTGGTTTTCAAACGGCTCATTATTAAAGGCTTTCACATTGGCAATGCCTTGCAGGGTTTCCTCAACAATCACATTGGAAGCAGCCAGCTGCGATTGGCTGTCTTTTGAAAGCCGCCTGATGTATTTGCCGAAATACCGGGCTGCAACAGCCACCACCGGCACAAAGGCAAGCATGAATAAGGTAAGTTTATAAGAAACCATTGTGAGCAAAACAATCCCACCTATGATGGTGATAATCTGACGAATAAACTGGGCAATGGTGAAGGTGAAGGTTTCCTGCAACACCGAGATGTCAGCAGAAATCCGGCTGTTTAGCTCTCCTACCCTGCGCGATGAAAAGAAACTCATCGGCAGCCTGATCAGGTGATTGTAACTGGCTTGCCTTAAGCTGGCCAGCATATGCTGTGTGACCACAGCAAAAAGGTAAATCCGTAAATAGGAAAAAACAGCATTGGCTGCAAAAATACCCAGCAAGATCAGGGCAAGGGTATTGATGTGTTTCAGGCTGGTATCAGGATGAGCGCTGTCGAGCAAATCGCCCAACAACATTGGAAAGGCCAAGGTACCCAGGCTCGAAAGGCTGAGCGCAACCATGCCAACAATAAACGCGTATTTGTGTGGTAATATGTATTTTATCAACGAAAAGAAACGTTTCAAACCATCCCAGCTCAGGCGTTTTTTTTCAGTCCGTTCAGTGTTATTCATCAGGTTTGTTTTATGCAGTCAAGGCAGTACAATACATTAATATGTTCATTGCCAGATGCAAGTAACATAAAATCTGCCATTGCTATTCAACAGGGTAATAAATCCTTGTCTCCCAGTTTGCAGCATCCTCAGTGTTCCCTGGCCCACTGATATATTCTTCCCAGGGTGCTCCTGATAACTGGAGGTTGTTTTCCATGGCAAACAATTGAATTTCATTGTGGTATCGTTCAAATTGATCATAGCTCCCTTTCATTACGGCCATCAATGCTTTTCCACCTTCCTGTGTAAAGTCGCAAGCCAGTTGCTTTGTTTCCATTATTGGTAAACCAAGCCTGTAATGAATTTGTTCAGCCGTATCCCAATTATAATACAAGGCAAAAGGAGCGCCGGTGATGCTTCCCTTTTGTGCTTCTGCTTTTTTGAACAAAGCAGTAAAGCCCGCTTCCATTTTGGCTGATAATTCAGTGTATGTTGCAGAATCAGCAATAGAGATGCATTTTGCCGGCTTCACCTCAATGATGTTCACGCTTACCGGCAAGGGTTGTTTCTGACAATAGTCGCGCAATCCTGCCAACTCTTCCAGTTGAAACGATTTCATTGTCACTGACAGGAAGAGTCCGTTGAGCTTTCCTAAAGGATAACGCAGGTTGATTGCGCGGAAATTCCAGGTAACCTGAATGCTGTCGCCTAGTTTTTTGAACACCCATTCATCTTCAGCCCTCCCCCTTTCACCCAGATCCAATTCATTTCTGACTGAGGAATAAGCCAGGCTGTTAACAATTTTAATCTGACCATTTCCCAGCACTTTGCTCTTCCAGTTAAATACAGCGCCCTCACCGAAATCAGGTCCTGAATAGCTGACAGTCATTGCAGAATCCGCCTGGTTCCATGTGCTCCAGTTGGACCAGTTTTTCAACGAATTCAGCTGTCTGAAAACTGTTTCCGGGCTGGCTTTGATGTTTGTTTTAGCCTCAATCTGAACGTTATCAGGAAGAAACAAGGGTATTACAAATATGAAAACAAGGATAATAACAACAAACCAGAAGGCAATTTTCAGGAGTTTCATTAGGTAAATATTTATGGCAAATGCCGTCAAGTATTATGCCAAACAAACACCAGGGCGATTTGGCACTCTGTGAAATAATTCAAATGACAGCTTAACTTTCAAGTTCTCAGGCAAACGAAGCGACAAGCTGATCGAACGCCTTTTCCAGGTTTGATCTTGGACAGGCGACATTGATGCGCATAAAACCCTGTCCGCCTGGCCCAAATTCATAACCAGGGCTCAGGCCAAGGCCTGCTTTATGGATGAAGTGCTGCTTAAGCTCTTCATCGCTCAGGCCGGATGCCGAAAAATCGATCCACATCATATAGGTGGCTTCTGTTTGAACAACATTCACCCAAGGCAGTTGCGCGTTTATAATGCCTGTTGCGTAACGGATATTTTCGCTGAGGTAGGTAACCAAAGCGTCCAGCCAGGCATCGCCTTCAGTAAAGGCTGCAATGGATGCGGTGATGCCGAATAAATTGCCCAGCTCAATGTGCATGCCCTCAAGGGTATGCCTGAATTTTTTTCGCAAGGTGTCATCAGAAATAATGACAGAGGAAGTGGAAAGGCCTGCAAGGTTAAAGGTTTTGCTGGGAGCATGTGCCGTTATGGTGATTTGTGCAGCTTCAGACGATAAATCAGCAAAAACCTGATGCGTGTATCCAGGCAATAACAAGTCGTTATGAATTTCATCTGAGAGCACAATTACCTTGTTCCGGATACATATATCCGCCACTTTTTCGAGCTCTTCTCTTCGCCATGCCCTTCCAACGGGATTATGCGGGTTGCACAGAATCAGCAAGGAAGCCTCCCTGGCCTGTTGTTCCAGTAGGTCATAATCAATGGTGTATTTGTTTTCGCTAAATATCAGCTGATTAATCAGCAGTTCACGTTGATGGTGTTTAACGGCACTGGTGAAGGGATAATAGACCGGTGTCTGAACAATAACCTTGTCGTTCGGCTGCGTCACTGCCAGAACTGCAAGGTTCAGGGCAGGCACCACACCGGGCGAAAATGAAATCCAGTCAGGATGTACAGCCCAGCCATGTCGCTGCTGAAGCCACTGAATGATTGCCTGATAATATGATTCCGGCTTGAATGTGTAGCCATAGACAGGATGATTAGCGCGGGCGATTACCGCATTGCGGATAAATTCAGGGGTTTCAAAATCCATATCGGCCACCCACATTGGAATCACATCCGGTTTACCAAAAATGGCAGACCTCAGGTCGTATTTTACGGAGTTTGATTCTCCCCTGTCGATGATTTTATTAAAATTATAGGCCATAATTGCCGGATTTATTTTCGCACCGCAAATTAGGCAAAATTATACTGCCACCGTGCATTCAGTGATCAGCACATAAACACCTAAAAAAAACTGCTTGCGCAGTTTTTTATAATTTCCAGGGATATGTTCGCAATAAACAGCGAGTTTAGCCGGAATTTATTCGTCCGTTTCGAATGGTTCATTCATTCGCTTTTCAGCAGCTTTTTCGAGCAGCATCCGCTTAAATTGCTCTTCCGCTTTATAAAACCTGATGACTTTTCGGGGTGGTAGCACTTTTCTGAGCGACATGATAAAGTCAGTACGCGTCTGCATAAGTGCCTTTGCTTCACCAAGCCTTGCGTCGATGAGCATGTTAAGTTCCTCATCCGACATTTCAGCAACCTCCTTATTCAGCTTCGCCAGTACCTTTTTTGTCTGGTCTTTTTGGTCTTTCATTTGCTTTCGATATGCGTTGTATTGAGGCCAAAAGACGCTTGCCTCCTCCGGTGTCAGGTCCATCTGGTTGCTGAAAACAGCAATGCGCGCTGTTTCAATCTTTTCTTTAACCTGTTGCTGTTCAAAGCGTCGTTGAGCGAATGCCTGTCCGTTAAAGGCCAGAAACACGATGAGCGTCAGGGTGCTCAGTGCTTGTAAAATACGGTTCATTGGCTTGTGTTTAAAAATCATAATCTGTTTCCGATACCAGGTAATCAATGATTTCGTCATATGAAACCTGATCAATCAACCTGAGGTTTGTATTTGTTTCCGTACTGTAAATATCAACTGCTGTCAGCACCAATCCATGATGCTGGTAAGCCGAACTGACATCAGTAATATGCGGGTTTGTTGGGTTGTTTATTTGCGTTGTATCGTTAACCACGTATTGTACAGGCGCATTGGAAGTTCCGCTTCCGGCTAAATACAGGATCAGGCTTATGCCAAGCACCAAAATAACGACGGAGGCTGCAGCCAGGGTATACAAAAACCGTGCTTGAAATTGTCGGGTCGGCTGCGATACAGCGTTAAGCAGGGTGTCGGGCAACTGCTCAAAATAGCCTTCCGGAACATCATTAAATGCATCCGGTCCTTTTCCTTTCATTGAATGTATATTTTTTTCCATTTTAGTCTATTGATTGGCGAAGAATAAACGCTTCTACTTTTCGGCTTGCATGATGATAAACAGCTTTCAGGGTTCCTTCAGAAAGTTTCAGAATCTCACTTATCTCACTATATTTCATCTCGTTAAAGTATTTCATACCAAAAATCATGCGCTGTTTCGTTGTCAGTGTATTGAGGGCTGATTCAAGTTTTTTCCTGATGTCGTCGCTGTTAAAATGGGCGTCGGTTTGCTGTTGAGGCTGGTGCTGTAGCAATATGCGGGAAAATACTTCCCTTGTTTTACGTTTTCGCAGGTGTTGCAAGGCTTCGTTAGTCGCAATCCTGAAGAGCCAGGTGGAGACTTTCGCATCGCCCCTGAAAGACGGATAGGATTGCCAGGCTTTGAGAAAGGTGTTCTGCAGTACATCGTTTGTTGATTCATGGTCGAGGACAATGCTCCTGATGTGGGCATAAAGTGGCCTGCTATGCGCGTTGACGAGCAAGCGGAAATCGCCTGGTTTGTCTGTTTCACCTGCTGATAATGTGAGTAAAGTTTCATCACCTGAATCCATAAAACCGATTTTGCACTGCAGGTCAATTGCCTTGGTGGGCAGGTCTCAGGCTATAGCATGCCTGAGACCTGCGCCCTTCAAAGCAATGTTTCTTATTTATTTCAATCTAATGATATGTGTTTCGCCATTGATGGTTACGGTAGCAATGTTGTCGCAAGTGCCGTCGCCAAAATCAAGCAGGCGTGTGGGTCTGTTTTCGCGGGTGATTTCGATGCTGCCACTGACAAAATGGTGGCAGGTAAGTTCGCGGCGCAATGGAAGGATAATTTGACGGCTTACTGTGCCACCATCGAGGAAAGTTGAAGATGAATTTCCTTCGATCAGGTATACATCGTCGAGCCATGAAAATGTTTCGTATCCTTCAATCCAGGTTTTGGTGTGGTTCGACATCCATGTCCATGTGCCTTCGCCATTGGCAAAGGTGATCGTGCCTTCAACAGCAATGGTAAAGTAAATGAACCCGTCATCGTTGAATCCCATATTGCTCACCACCGATTGTCCTTCAACATGGTTATCGTTGACATAGTATTCATTAAAGGTGCGGGTTTTAACGGTGCCTGGTTCGCGGTACCTGCCTGTGAAGGTTACGATGATCTGTCCACGCCTGTATTTTCCATCATGACAAAGGCAGTTTTCAGTACCAAAATCGATTGTCATCACGTGAGGCATTGCCACAGTATCAACAGTAATGGTGGCACAGGGGCTGAAGAGGAAGGTGCCACCTTCGGTTGACTTTAGCTGGTAAGCTACTGAATTCCAGGCCTGGTCAGCTATTTCAGCAACTTCATTAAAGGTTGATTCAACCAACGCATCTTTTTTAAAGCTGTCGGCTTCATTCTGGTTCGGGTTATTGTCACTTTTCTTGCAGGAAAATGTAAGCATCACTACTGCAACGACAACGGCAAAACGCAACATTACTTTGGTGGATTTCATAAATGATTAATTATTAAGTTTAACATACTATTCAGATACCTGTGGAGGAAAATGGTTTACTTGTGCTCAGAAAAAAAAAGAGATTATTTTTCAAAGTTACTCATTTTCAAATAAAAAAACTGCTTTCTTCATCGAAAAAAGCAGTTTTTAAATTGGTTATGACGTCATTTATCTGATCACCACAGCCTGGTTCTGATCCAGTTTTTCGCCTGTAATTTCTTCGAAACGTTTCAGGTAATGCTTGTGCAACTTGTTGTCAGCAACAGTGCCATCGATGATCAGCTGCTTGCGGGTCAGCGTGATGTCTGAGCCTGGCCCGGCCAGCCCTGCTTCGAGCAGCTCCTCCTTAAACAGGCGGATATATTTGTGGTCATACCTGCATTGTCCTTCAGGCCTTTCCCTATCCATAAAGAATTCGAATTCACCTTCTTCAGGGAAAAACATATGTCTGGGAATCCCGGGTTCAGGTATTGCTTCTATCGCCATTCTGTTGGCCTCCATCTCTTCTCTGGCGGCTTCCAATTCCAGCCTTTTCGCTTCTATTTCCTCCCGCTTGGCCTCCAGCTCCTGCCCTTCGGCCATCCTCCTGGCCTCGCGCTCCATTTGCATCAGTTCACGCTCCATGTCGCGTTGCCGCCTCATTTCTTCGGCGTTCCTTCTTAATCCTTCAACATCAGGGTGATTCATGTAAATCATGCGCCTGTTGCCATGGCCCGGACCATCTTTTGGCATCCCGTAAACGGTCAGCACTGAATCGAGTTCGCCATCCGCCAGTACACGCATGCCACCAGCCGAATCGAGTTGCATGACGTAAGCATTCCTGATCAGGGAATCGATCTGACTTACATTTACCATGAGGGAGTCGCCTTCAGTGATGGTCATGTCGAACGCATAGGCTTCCTGGTTTTTTCCTTTCCAACGCATTGGAGGTGCTCCGTGTGGCTTGGGACGTGCCATAAACACCTTGTCATCATCATAAACAATGACTTTCCTTTCTTTTCCGGGCTTGTTGCCTTTTTGATTCCACTCGACCTCATCTGTTTCCACGATGACTTCTTTGTAGCGCGGATGAGCTCCTTTGATGATAACCCTTTTCGTAATTGCGGTGTCGTGGTCTGAAATCCTGAATGCTTCTTTTTCAAGCTCTTCCACAGGAACTTCCTTCCCATTGACTATGGCTTTTACAGTTTTTCCATCTTCAACTTCAAGGTAAATTTCGCGTTTTTCCTTTACTACAGGAGCTGGTGCATCCTTTAATGTGTCAGGCAATGGCATGATGTCAACTGCATAGTTACCATCAGTTCCGTTGATGACAGCTGAAGGTTCAGCCACTCCGTTGTCAGCCGATCCGGCAAATGTTCCTGAAGTTGAAATGATGATGACAACAACCAGGGCCATCAATGTTACAATCATTTTTTCAAATGATGAGGGTTTCAGTCTTGGATTACTGAAAAGCCTTTCTATCCGTTTCATAGTATTGTATTTGTTAAAATAAAGAATTGCAGAATTATCCATTGCAGCGGCCGGAAGGTCCGACAGGCTCACCAGCGCTTTGGCCAGTGAAAGTCCTTTGCCGCTGATATTCATTGCCATATCATCGCAGATATGCTCGCGTTCCTGTCTGATTACTGATGAAAGCCACCAGACAAAGGGGTTAAAGAACAACACAACTTCAACCACTGACTGAATGAGGTTCACCAGAAAATCGGCCCTCCTGATGTGTGCCAGCTCATGGGCCAGGATCATTTCGACCTGATCATAGGGCATGCGGCTTAGGGTGCCGATTGGCAGTAAAATCACAGGTTTGAGGTATCCGATCACCATGGGCATATCCACTTTTACCGATTCAAACAAGCTGATCTTATGCCTGATATGCAACTTGTCGGCCATCCTGTTCAGGATAAGCTCCCATTTTTGCTCCACAGGCCTGATGTAGGTTGTTTTTAGCCTGTAAGCCAGGACATATCCCCCGCCCAGGCGAACCGACATCATCATCATCCCAATTAGCCAGAACCAGACAAAATATGGGGCCATGGCTGAAAACGCGTCTGAAATCTGGTTAACGAAAGCCTGTATACCAAAGCCTGCATCAGCAAGCACATATACAACGGCAATGAGGTCATCAGTTTGAGGTGGCAGTAGCGGTTGTTCCGGCACAGGGCTGTATTTGCCCAATGATTGTACGAAAGCGATTCCGGGAATGGCAAGCATCAGTAACAAGCCCGTAAATGAAATGTAGTACCGGCTGAGCGCTGAGGCATTTCTCATTCCTTTCAGCAATACAAACACAGCAATCGCAATCAGGGCCGATTGCCATAATGAGTGTAGCAGGGTAAACCCAAGGCTTTGCAGCAACTGATTGGAAAAAGTGAGCATCATTGTATTCATGATTTATTTCCCTCCAGCTTTGTAATCAGTGATTTGATTTCATCAAGCTCGTTTTTGCTCGGCTTCTTGTTTCCCAACACCTGCATCACCAGTTTTTTTGCTGAACCTCCGAAAGCTGCATCCAGAAACTGGTCAACCAGACGTTGTTGGGTTTCCTCCTGCTGTAAGGCAGCTTTATACACATGTGTACGAACCCTTTTGTCAACAACGACAATTCCTTTTTGGGCCATGATCTGCAAAAGCTTGAGTGTGGTTGTGTAACCGGTGTAGCGCTTTTTATTCAGGGCATCGTTGATTTGCCGCACCGTAGCCGGCCCATATTCCCACAAAAGCTGCAGGATCTCAAGTTCCGACTCGGTGGGTTTGATGTAATCATTCATAAACTACGAATATTTTCGTAGCAAAAGTAAATGATCAATCATGCTATGTCAACAAAAATATACGAAATATTTCGTAATAAATGTTAAAATCACGAATATTCAACATTAAGTGTTGATTATCTGATATCTATAGAATATATTGTTCTAGAACTGTGTCCTTGGCATAACCAGGACCTCACTCACATTAACCTGATCAGGTTGGGTAATGGCATACTTAATAGCCCTGGCAATGTCTGCCGCTTCGAGAGGTACCATGCCCTCGCCTCTTTTCGCAAAACTCTCCAGGATGTCCTTATCGGTGATGGTTTGTGTTAGCTCTGTGGCAACAGCGCCAGGTTCAACAACGGTAACTTTGATGTTAAACGATGGCGTAAGCTCCATGCGCATTGCTTCGGACAAGGCTGTTACCCCGAATTTGGTGGCATTGTAAACAGCAAATCCCGGCCATACCCTTCTTCCTGCAACGGATGAAACATTCACAATATGTCCGCCACCGGCTGATTTCATTCCTGTTAAAACACCAGCGATGCAATACAGCAATCCTTTCAGGTTTACATCAATCATCCGGTCCCATTCATCAATTTTTAACTTATCGAGGTACGAAACCGGCATTAAGCCAGCATTGTTGATCAGCACATCAACCTTGCCCCAATGGCTGTAGACTGTTGCGAACGCCTGTTCGACCTGCTTCCGCTGTGTCAGATCAACCTGCACGACATAGGCTTCTGATCCAAGCTGCCTTACTTTTCCGGCCAACGCATTCAGGCGATCGATCCTTCTGGCCATCAATACAATTTTTGTTGATTGTTCTGCAAGCAGCATTGCTGTAGCTTCGCCAATTCCGCTGGAGGCTCCCGTAATGACAATTACTTTATTTTTAAGCATATATGATAATTTTTTAATTATAGATAACCTAAATTCCGGATACCAATTTGGGTAGTTTTTATTATACAATATTAGTAAAATGAGCTGAGTGTAAGCGTGGGCATTTAGAATACATGTGAGAGCAAGGCTTCCTTCGTCCATCTGAGGCAAACCTGTGGCGGACTAACAAGCAATTTTCACCTGTGCATTGATGAAGTCATTAAATAATTTAATTAAACCATTTGCCTAAATGCTAATTGGTTTTGTACATTTATACCCTGTTTTAAAACCATCAAAAAAATGAAACAAAACGAAGTTCTTGAGCGTTTTGGTGTTTTGGTTAAGCAGGAACCAATGTCGTGTATGGAGAGCGGACTCATTATGCCAAACACCTGTGTGCTTGAATCAGTAATGCCTTTTGCTGGTTATTACAGTGAGGTGGCACAGACAACAACCCCATATTATCTCTACCTGGTTCTTGAAGGCACGCAATCGCTTGAAGCAATCACCAGGGCCACTACCCACATTGCACGAAAGCAAAATAGTCCGCTCGATGCGGTAACCGGCACAATTAGACTAGCAGGCATCGACTGTCAGGTCATCCGCATACGCAACCTGCCCGATTATAACCACATCGTCAACATTCAGCAAAAATACATGAATGAAGGCATTCCGATGAAAAAGAAGATGCGGAAGATTGATCATGATGAAGCCGTGATCCGCCTAAGGAAGTTTTTCTACCTTACAGTGGCTGGTGAAGACATGTATATGGACGCCAGCCAGGCCCACCATGGCTATTTTGTCATCCCTTCGAGCATGTCATGGGAGGCCTTTTCACAACTTAGCATAGAGGTGAAATACCACACGGAGCTGTTGTTTTTCGATGCAGCCACTGCATTCATCTACGAAAAAGGCGGGATAACTGACCTTGTCAGGATTTACAAGGAGAACCTTACTGTCGATCAGCTGGCAGCCATCAAAAAACGCTATTTGATGCTCCTGAAAAAAAACTGAGTCATTTGTCGTGGTTGACTACAGCGCCTCCGATATTTCAACAGGATACGCAACCTGGAATAAATACAGTCCTTTTGCCGGAACAGACAGTCCTGCTGCAGCCCTGTTTTTCGCTTCAATCACCTTCCTGAATTCCGCCAGGCTCATTTTTCCTTTTCCGATTTCAAGCATTGTGCCAACAATCGAACGCACCATATTTCTTAAAAACCGATCGGCTGTAATGTTGAATATCAATTGGTTATCGGCTTCATGCCATGAGGCAGCCATGATTTTACAGTCGTTTGTTTTGGTGCTGCTGTGCAGTTTCGAAAAGCTGGTAAAGTCAGTGTATTCGAAAAGAATGGCTGCAGCTTGCTGCAACAGGACCACGTCTATCGGGCCATAAACATACCAGCTTCCTTCAAGCAAAAATGGATCTTTTTTTCGTGATATGATGTAGCGGTAGCTGCGAGAAACAGCATCAAACCTAGCATGTGCATCAGCCGCAACCTGAACAATTGCATACACCACAATATCGTCAGGCAAAAAAACATTCAATTGTTCGGTAAGAACTACAAGCTCTTCGCGACTTAACTCCTTGTCCCAATCTGCATGTGCGTAATACATTAGCGCGTGTACGCCGGTATCTGTGCGGCCACAACCTGTCAGCCTGATCTTTGCAGAAAGTTTCAGCGAAAGGCATTTCTCAAGCTCGTCCTGAACGGAGCTGGCATTTTGCTGCGATTGCCATCCGTGATAGTTTTTACCCTGATAGGCCAGCCTGATAAAATACCTGGGCATTGGTGTGTTTTTTTTGCAAAGATGAAAAAACTTTGCGTGTTAGAACACCGCCTTACGATCCGTATTGATGTTCATGATTTCAAGGCGTTGGTGGTCGTGGCAATAAAGATTATTGCAATGAGTTATATGTTTAGCCACCAAAAACGATCGATATTGATTATTTTTGCCAGGCTCAACGAATTTGGTTTAATTTGCAATTCAATCAGCCTATCATGCAGGAAACTATCTTGATTCTCGATTTCGGGTCACAGTACACTCAGTTAATTGCCCGTCGTGTCAGGGAACTCAATGTTTATTGTGAAATACATCCATTTAATCACTTCCCGGCGATAAATGAATCCATCAAAGGTGTCATTCTTTCGGGAAGTCCGTTTTCGGTACGTGACCCGCAATCGCCAGTGCCTGATCTTGAAGGCATCCGGGGGAAAATTCCTTTGCTGGGTGTCTGCTATGGCGCACAATTTCTGGCATTACATGGTGGTGGCAATGTGGAACCTTCTTCAACACGTGAGTATGGCCGGGCTAACCTGGCCTATATCGACGGGAATTGCCCGTTAACACGAAATATGACGAGTGGTAGCCAGGTGTGGATGTCGCATGGCGACACTATCCTGAACCTGCCCGCCGGATTTGACATTATCGCCAGTACAGCCGATGTTTCTGTGGGAGGGTTTCATATTCAACATGAACAGACATACGGCATTCAGTTCCATCCTGAAGTGTACCATTCAACAGAAGGCATGGTGTTGCTGAAAAACTTTGTGGTAAACATTTGTGGTTGTCACCAGTCCTGGACACCCGATTCGTTTATCGAAAGCAGCATCAGTGCATTAAGGGCAAAGCTGGGAATTGACAAGGTTGTGTTGGGACTAAGTGGTGGTGTCGATTCATCTGTGGCAGCCATTTTGCTGCACAAGGCAATTGGAAGTAACTTGTACTGCATTTTCGTCGACAATGGTCTTTTGCGCAAAAATGAGTTTAACAAGGTGTTGCATTCATACCACGATCTTGGCCTCAATGTAAAAGGTGTCGACGCAAAGGCTCAGTTTTACAAGGCGTTGGAAGGTATTTCGGAACCAGAGTTGAAACGAAAAGCCATTGGCAACACCTTCATCGAAGTTTTTGATCAGGAAGCTCACCACATCGAAGGCGTAAGTTGGCTAGCCCAGGGTACCATTTATCCCGATGTGATTGAATCTGTGTCTGTTAAAGGACCATCGGCAACCATCAAATCGCATCACAATGTGGGTGGTTTGCCCGACTTTATGAAGCTGAAGGTTGTTGAACCACTAAACACCCTCTTCAAGGACGAAGTCAGGATCATCGGCAGACAGCTGGGACTCCCATCGATGATCATCGACAGGCACCCATTTCCAGGACCAGGCTTAGGCATCCGGATATTGGGAGAAATAACACCGGAAAAAGTGCGTATTTTGCAGGAAGTGGATGAGATTTATGTGGACGGACTGTTTCAAAATGAACTCTACGATAAAGTTTGGCAGGCAGCAGCAGTTTTGCTTCCTGTTCAATCAGTTGGTGTGATGGGCGATGAACGCACGTATGAAAATGTAGTGGCTCTGAGGGCTGTTAATTCAACCGATGGCATGACAGCCGACTGGTCGCGGCTGCCTTATGATTTCCTGGCAAAGGTGTCAAACGACATCATCAATAAGGTAAAAGGCGTTAACCGTGTTGTGTACGACATCAGCTCGAAACCACCGGCCACCATTGAGTGGGAATAACACATTGAATGATTAAATGCAGTAAACCAAGGCATGTTGAAATTTAACGTAAAAAGCCTGTTGTTTTTCACTATCCTGATGAGTTTTATCTGGCTGGGAAAGGTATACGCCCAGCAGGACATTCCTCTTTCAGAAACATTTGCGGAGTACAACGGCAAAAACTATTGCCTGCATACGGTTGGTTCAAAACAGACATTATACAGTATTTCAAAGGCTTACAAGGTAACTGTCGAGTCAGTACTGATGTCAAATCCAGAGGCACGTGCCGGACTCAGGGTGAATCAAATCCTGCGGATTCCGGTAAGCAGCGAAGCCATTACGCCTGTCAGCCTGAGCCAGGCCGAGCAACCAAGCCTACCCATCACCGAAGCCTATGATTACATTTATCACGTAGCTGGTAAAAATCAGACATTCAGCTATATAGCCAATATTTATGTTGTTTCCGAAAACCTTGTACGAACGGCAAATCCGCGCTTAAGTGATCCCATTCCTGAAGGAGAATATGTGATTGTACCGATTGCTCCCAAAACCAAGCCGTCCACTGATTTAACGAGTAAGCGGTCAGACTTTAACCCGTATGAAACTCCCGCCAAACGTAAGGCAGACCTGGAATTGGCCGGCCAGGGTGCTGATAAAACTCAGAAACCTTCAAGCCAGCTAAACAAAACGGCAAAAACTGATACAAAGTCAGCAGGCAGTGGTGCTGTGGCATCCACGCCCCAGATTGCAGAGACCAGTCCGGCAATTATCTGGCCTGAAGTGGATTATCCACAACATGTGGTGAAACCCAAAGAAACCTTGTACGCTGTGGCAAAAAAATACAACCTCAGTGTTGCCCTGCTGCGTGAGGCCAATCCGGGCCTGGGCGAAGACATCAAAGTGGGCCAGGTACTGCGATTGCCTTCATCAGCGAAGAAAACCGACGGCAATTCAGAGGCGATACAGGATACAGCCACTGTCATACATATTGTCAAAAAGGGAGAAACTCTGTACCGGATTGCCCTGAACAACGGAGTGAGCATAGATGAGCTTAAAAAGGCCAACCCTGGCCTGAATGAGCATATGCAACCCGGACAAAAAATATTGATCCCTAAAAAAAAAATAGCCTTTAGTTACATTGACCACCGCGTGCTTGTCACTGAAAAGTCGGTGAACCTCGCTGCGAAATACGGTTTAAGCCTCACTGACCTGCAGCGGATCAATCCCAAAATTGGCAAAAAAGTTAAGGTTGGCGATGTTGTCAGGATTCCACTACCCGTGCGTCCATCGCCGATAAGTCCGGAAATATCGGCTGAAAAGTCGGATAATGAATCAAAAAATCCGGCTAATGCAGTCAGGACTCAGGATCATGCAAATGCACCTTGTGATGGACAATACGCATATCGCAACAAGGTGTTCAAGGTAGCCCTGATGGTGCCATTTTACCTGAAACCACATGACACATTGCGCATCACTCCTGATTCTGACCTTGAAGCATTGGCCTCTCGGCAGGAATTTGCATTCATGGGTTTTTATGAAGGCTTTATGCTTTCAATCGATTCATTGGCCAAAACAGCAGGCCTGTATGCCCAGGTGTATGTGTTTGATGTTGATCAGGATCCGGCCAAGACAACTGCTGTGCTGAATAATCCCGTTCTGAATCAAGTGGACTTAATTGTAGGGCCATTTTTTAATAAAAGCTTTGAACAGGTATCGGCTTTTGCAAATAAGCACCAGATTCTGATTGTGAATCCCTTCACCCAGCGCAGCGAAATCCTGACCAACAATCCATATGTCGTCAAGTTAAAACCCTCTGCTGAAGATCAGCATGCCTTGGTGGCGGCCATGGTAGCCCAATATTATCCTAAGGCACGGATTTTTCTTTTTCAGCCGGGAGGCGGAAAACAAACACCCCAGATTGGCCAGCTCCGACAGGCGCTTGACAAACTCATACCTGAGCGGGTTTACATTCCAAACGAAGTGATTTACAACACCGCTATTGATTATAGCAAAAGGAACACTTCCGTTAAGCCATCTGTTAAGGTCGAAGGCAAAACCTTTGATACCGAATTGTTGCACAAACAACTGTTTGACAGCACCCTCTTTAACAATGCCATCACGGAATATTCCTATGTTGCTGACAGCCTGCATGGCTTGCATAAAAACCTGTCAACAGTGCGCGAAAATGTGGTGATTGTGTATGCCGAGGACAATGTGTTTGCCATGGAATTCATGAATAAACTGAACCAGATTGGTGACTCAGCCAATATCAGGCTGATTGGTTTACCCTATTGGGATAAATATGAAAATCTGTTCACCGAAAGCCTCCTTAAGCTGAAAATGCACTATCTGGTGCAGGGTTTTGTAAATTACCGCAGCCTTGAAACAGAGCAATTTATTCATGATTACAGAGCAAAATATTATGGCGAGCCTGACACATACGCCTGCGAAGGTTTCGATGTTGGCTGGTATTTCATGCAGGCACTCATGCACTTCGACAGGGATATGAGCAGTTGCCTTCCGGGTTTTAGTACCCATCAGCTGCAGTCAAACTATGTTTTCAAACGTAAAGGTGACAACGACGGTCTCGAAAATGTGTATTGGACTACTTATCGGTTCGATGCATTTTCGTTGACACCAATGCCGCTGTACTTTCCCTATCTGAACTATTTAAGGTAAGAATGACCATTTTTCCCATGAAAAAAATATTTTCCCCGTTGTTTTGGGCGCTTATGCTGTTCGTCCTGACAGCCTGCAACAAAACCAGCTCCAGGAAAACCTATTGGGAAAACGGGCAGTTGAAATCAATGCTATCCTACCAAGGCGACAGCATCCTCAACGGTCCGGCTAACTGGTATTACGAAAACGGACAAAAACAACAGGAAGTCAATTATGAGGCGAATAAGCTCGAAGGCAAATCGCTCAGGTGGTACGAAAACGGTAAGCTGCAATCAGAAATCTGGTACAGCAACAACCTGAAAGACAGCATTTCAATTCTCTATGACAAAGAAGGCTACAAGTCAGTGGTCGAGTTTTATCGTAACGACACCATCGAAGGTCCGTTTAACCGTTTTTATCCACACGGTGAAACCATGATAAGTGGTTTTTATCGACAAGGCATGATGGATGGCAGTTGGCTGTTTTATAATGTGGAGGGACAAATCATCGGAAAAGCAGATTATCAGCTGGGTACTGGAATCCAAAAAGCCTGGTATTCAAATGGCAATGTCAGCCGGGTCATTCGTTATGTAAACAATCTCCGTGAAGGCGCCGAAGAGTATTACACACCAGAAGGAAAGCTGGAAAAAACACTGTACTACAGCGCCGGAGTGCTTGTTAAAGAGGAAATTACGAATAAAAACTAAAGGTTCCTACGCAAGTTGATGTAGGTGGGATAAGGTAGTTGCGATGAGCCTACCTGAATATAGGGTTTAACCTTGAGCAAAATTTCTGTTGGTTGCCCACTCCCCGAAACAAGGTTAAACGCAAGATTCACAAGGGCATCACCACTTTCATTTTGCAGAACCTTAAACAAGTCCATTTCTACTGGAATTTTCATCATTGCCGATGACCCGCCGTTAATCATGAATTTTTCCTGAAAGTTTCCACTTAATACCTCTTTGCCATCGATGCTGAGAATATAATCCATGCGGTTTAAGGACGCTTTTCCCTGGTTTGGATTATTCACTTTCACCATCAGGTCAAAATCGAGCGGAAGGCTGTGGTTAAACACTGCACCAGCAAGGGTAATTGATTCACCCACAGGAATTCCTGAGCGGGTGCTGCCATTATTTAACGCAATGCCGGCTAACCTCAGTTGATGAATTCCACTCAGCTCGAATTCGCAGAGGCTTAATCGTTGAAGTTCAGAAGCCTGTTGCAACACATCACATGCACTCAGTGACAACATTGCCACGAATACCAAAATCACCCACTTTTTCATGCTTACTCTTTTGCTTTGCTGGCGCGCTTGCGTTCAATTTCATCCAGCATAATTTTCCTTAACCGCAATGAACGGGGTGTCACCTCAAGAAACTCATCTTCCCTGATATATTCCATATATTCTTCGAGTGAAAACCTGATGGCCGGAACAATCATGACCTTCTCATCAGAACCCGATGCGCGCATATTGGTGAGCTTTTTAGTCTTGTTCACATTGATTACCAGGTCGATGGAGCGATTATTCTCACCAATGACCTGTCCCATATACACATCCTCATTGGGATAAATGAAGAACCGGCCCCTGTCCTGCAATTTGAAAATGGAAAAAGGAATAGCAGTACCAGTTTCAAGTGAAATCAGCGCCCCGTTGTTTCGTGCATTGATCTCCCCTTTCCAGGGTTCAAAGCGTTTAAAGCGGTGACCCATAATGGCTTCGCCTTCAGTGGCTGTAAGGATATTGTTCCTTAAGCCAATGATACCCCTCGATGGAATCAGAAACTCCAGGTGCATCCTGTCGCCGTGCGGATTCATTTCGGTCAGCTCACCCTTGCGCATGGTTACCTGTTCAATCACCTTTCCTGCAAACTCTTCCGGAACTTGTACAGTAAGGCTTTCAACCGGTTCATGCTTTATACCGTCAATGGTTTTGATAATTACCTTTGGCTGTCCCAGCTGGAATTCATAGCCTTCGCGACGCATTGTTTCTACAAGGATTGACAAATGCAGAATTCCCCTGCCAAACACGAGCATGGCATCAGGCGATTCAGTGTCTTCAACACGTAACGCCAGGTTCTTTTCGGTCTCTTTGTATAACCTGTCGCGCAGGTGCCTTGAGGTAACAAACTTTCCTTCCTTCCCATAAAAAGGTGAGTTGTTGATGGTAAACAACATGCTCATGGTGGGTTCGTCAATCCTGATCGGTGGCAAGCCTTCAGGTTTTTCGAAATCAGCCACTGTATCGCCGATTTCGAAGTCCTCAATTCCCATCAATGCGATGATATCGCCTGCATAAACAGGCGTTTTAATCCGCTCTTTTCCAAGGCCTTCGAATGTATAAAGTTCCTTAATGGTTGATTTAGTAATGCTGCCATCCCGTTTTACCAGCGCAACCGGCATACCAACCTGCAACCAACCGCGCGACAAACGGCCAACAGCGATGCGGCCTACATAAGAGCTATAATCGAGCGAGGTGATCTGCAGCTGTGGAGTTCCTTCTTCGTATTTGGCCTGTGGGATATGTTGGATAATGGTGTCGAGCAGGTATGACACATCAGAGGTCTCATTTTCCCAATGGTCTGACATCCAACCGTTTTTTGAAGAACCAAACACTGTTGGAAAGTCAAGCTGTTCGTCAGAAGCACCCAGGTTGAACATCAGGTCGAAAACAGCTTCCTGCACTTCGTCGGGCCGGCAGTTTGGCTTGTCGACTTTGTTTACAACCACAATTGGTTTAAGTCCGAGTTCAACTGCTTTTTGCAACACAAAGCGCGTTTGTGGCATCGGGCCTTCGAAAGCATCAACCAGCAACAACACACCATCTGCCATATTGAGCACACGTTCAACTTCCCCGCCGAAATCGGCGTGACCGGGAGTGTCGATGATGTTAATCTTAACATCCTTGTATTTCACAGAAACGTTCTTTGCCAGGATGGTGATGCCTCGCTCCCGCTCCAGGTCGTTGTTGTCGAGGATCAATTCACCCATTTCCTGGTTATCTC
Organism: Bacteroidota bacterium; assembly: GCA_018816765.1. Taxonomy (GTDB): domain Bacteria; phylum Bacteroidota; class Bacteroidia; order Bacteroidales; family F082; genus UBA6192. The sequence continues at coordinate 48,532 of JAHIUX010000081.1, read as the reverse complement.
TGAAGAGCTTAACCTGAAACAGAATGCGATCAACAAGGGTTGTTTTGCCGTGGTCAACGTGAGCAATTATAGCTATATTTCTGATATTGTGCATGATAAATTGGAATAACTGTTTAAAAAGTTGCGCAAAATTAGTGCTTATTAATGGATTTTAGCCGATTAATTCGTAAGTTTGCACCTAATTGTCACATTTTCTGTTAAATCCCTCATGATTTTCATTAACAAGGATAGCCTGGATCCATGGCTTAACCTGGCCGCGGAAGAATATGTGTTAAAAAACCGCAGCGAAGATATCTTTATGCTCTGGCAGAACACTGCATGCGTAGTCATTGGCAAACACCAGAATGCCCTAGGCGAAATAAACGCACAATTTATTGCAGAAAATAATATTCCTGTCATCAGAAGGATTACCGGAGGGGGAACTGTTTTTCATGACCTAAATAACCTGAACTACACCTTTGTAACGAATTGCCAGGCTGGTGGCAATCAGGTTGATTTCAAAAAATACACCCTTCCGGTAATTACGTATCTGCAATCGCTGGGTATTCCTGCTCAGATCAGCGGAAAAAGCAATATCACTGTTGATGGCCTGAAGGTATCGGGCAATGCAGCCCATGTGTTTAAAAACCGGACAATCCATCATGGCACGTTGTTGTTTGACACTGACCTCAATTTGCTGGAGAACATCATTCAGCCATCGATGCAGGATTTTGATTCCAAGGCCATTCCTTCTGTAAAAGCAAAGGTTACAAACATCAGTTCACACCTCGCCCGTCCTTTATCCATGCCTATTTTCACAGAAAGACTGAAAAAACACATTCAGCGCCATTTTCAGCATGAACAAAGCGCGCAATTTACTGTTGAAGAACGTGAGAAAATCAATGCTTTGGCCAATGAAAAATACAAAACCTGGGATTGGAACTTCGGGTACTCTCCAGACTATATGCTGACTAAAAACATCGAGTCTGACTATGGTGTTTTCCGGATTTCACTCTCGGTACACAAAGGCATTGTTGCAAAATGTGAGGTTGAAGGTTTGCACAACGCACACTTGGCCAGTTTGTTGATAAAACTCCTGAAAGATTCACCACATTACCCGGGTCCTGCAAGCAGAAAAATTGAGAATTTTGCATCTATCGATCCTGCCCTTTTAAAGGGATTAGAGAAAATCCTACATCAACTCATTTAATCATAACGCATGAAAGCACAGCCCATATTCGACAGACTCTGGAACGATTACACCACACAGAACCCATCCGTTCAGGCCATACATGACCTATTTGTCAAAGCAGGCGAAGTTGTCACCAACGACCATATCGCCTTCAGAACCTTCGACGATGCACGTATCAACATCGAAGTGCTGGCCAAATCCTTTTTAGCCGCTGGATATCAGTACAAAGGCGATTACCATTTTGAACAGAAGCACCTATATGCCAAGCATTTTGAGTGCGAAGGCGGCCCCAGGGTGTTTATTTCACAGCTGATTACTGCTGATTTCAGCCCGTTTTTACAGCAAACCGTACAATCGCTCATTGAAAAGATTCCTGCTTCCTTGCTGGCTTCTGATGAGTTAATCTATAGCGGCAACGTTTGGGGAACTCCATCGTATGAAACCTACGAAAAGCTGCGTCAGGAGTCGGAATATGCAGCATGGCTCTACGTGAATGGATTCAGGGCCAACCATTTTACTGTTAGTGTAAACGGCCTCAAGACGCTGGATACAGTACAAAAAGTCAATCAATTACTTAAAGATAATGGCTTTGTGATCAATGATTCCGGCGGAGAGATCAAGGGTACACCAGCCGAATTGCTTGAGCAGTCGAGCACGCGATCCGAAATGATAAAGATCGGTTTTACGGAAGGCGTCATGGAAATTCCCGGTTGTTATTATGAATTTGCCCGCCGTTATCCAGACCAGGATGGCAAGCTGTATTCAGGATTTATTGCCAAATCGGCTGATAAGATCTTTGAAAGCACCGACAAGGTGAAATAAGCGGGATATTGACCTTAAATTCAATAAAAACAACTGATTACGTTGTGAACCAAGCCTTTCAATGCCATGCGTACTTCTTTAATTTACAATGAACTTGAACAGCTGAAGTCAAGATTTTCGGGTGAAATCAAGATCGATGATGCCACCCGCCTGATTTATGCCACCGACGCATCCGCCTATCGCGAAAAGCCGCTGGCAGTGGCTTTCCCGAAGAATGATGACGACATCCGTTTGCTGATTCAGGCTGCCCGCTCGGCGAAATGCGCGTTGATTCCTAGGGCAGCAGGCACCTCCCTTGCAGGTCAGGTCGTTGGCAATGGAATTGTTGTCGATATTTCACGCTATATGCACCGGATTATTGAGCTCAACACCGAAGAACATTGGGTCAGGGTGCAGCCGGGTGTCATTTTGAATGAACTCAACAAGTTTCTTGCACCACATGGGCTGTTTTTTGGACCGGAAACATCCACAGCAAACAGATGTATGCTGGGCGGCATGCTGGGAAACAACGCCTGCGGCGCGCATTCGCTCATTTATGGAAGCACCAGGGATCATACACTTGAAGTGAAGGCCTTGCTGAGCGACGGATCAGAAGTGGTTTTTGGGGCCCTTACCAACGAAGTCTTTGAAGCCAAATGCATGGCTGATGGGCTTGAAGGTGCCATCTACCGGAACATCAGCACATTGCTTAAAGATCCTTTGAACCGGGAACAAATAATAAAAGAATATCCCGATCCGGAACTCGAACGCAGAAATACAGGCTATGCCATTGACCTGTTGCTTGCTACGGCTCCATTCACCCCAGATGGAAAACCGTTTAATTTTTGCAGCTTGCTCGCAGGTTCCGAAGGTACACTTGCCTTCACCACAGAAATCAAGCTGAACCTTGTACCGCTGCCACCCAAAGCAAAAGCCTTGGTTTGCATTCATTTCGACACCATTACGCAATCGTTTGAAGCCAACCTGCTTGCCCTTGAGTTCAAGCCCGTCTCGGTCGAGCTGATGGATAAAACCGTGATGGACCTGACCAAAGAGAATATCGAACAGCGCAAGAACAGGTTCTTTGTGCAAGGCGATCCCGGAGCGATTCTGATTGTGGAATTTGCTGAGGAAAACACAGCACTGGTTGATCGCAAAATCCTGGAACTTGAGCTGGCCATGCGAAAAGCCGGTTTTGGTACACATTTTCCCATGGTGAAAGGCCCGGATATGAATAAGGTCTGGGAGCTCAGGAAAGCCGGGCTGGGTGTTTTGAACAATATGCCCGGAGACGCGAAGCCTGTCCCCGTTATTGAAGACACCGCGGTTAGCCCGAAGGTGCTTCCTGCCTACATCAGTGAGTTCGATCAGATGTTGGCCCGATATGGAAAATCCTGTGTGTATTACGCCCATATTGCCACTGGCGAACTGCATCTGCGTCCCATCTTGAACCTGAAAGACCCAGCCGATGTGGAGTTGTTTTACACCATCGCCCGTGAAACGGCATTGCTTGTGAAGAAATACAAAGGCTCACTCAGCGGTGAACACGGCGATGGCAGACTCAGGGGTGAGTTTATCCCATTAATGATCGGTGAGCACAACTACAACTTATTGAAAGCCATTAAACAATGCTGGGATCCGGAAGGGATTTTCAATCCAAACAAAATTGTTGATACACCAAAAATGAACACCTCGCTGCGCTATTCTCCCGGGCAACAGTTGCGTGATATTGAAACGATCTTCGACTTTTCAAAAGATCAGGGGATTTTAAGGGCAGCGGAGAAATGCAATGGTTCAGCAGATTGCCGTAAGACGGAAATCAGTGGAGGAACCATGTGTCCGTCCTATATGGCTACCCGTAGCGAGCAACATACTACCCGTGCCCGGGCAAATATCCTGCGCGAATTCCTGACCAACTCCACCAGGAATAATCCGTTCAATCACAGCGAGATTTATGAAATTATGGACCTTTGTCTTTCATGCAAAGCCTGTAAATCAGAATGCCCGAGCAGTGTGGATGTGGCAAAACTAAAAGCCGAGTTTTTACAGCATTATTACGACGATAATGGCATCCCGATGCGGACAAGGTTAATCGCATATATATCCTCCATCAATCACTTCGGGAGTTTGGCGCCGGCGATCACAAATTTTGTGCTCACAAACAAGCTAATCAGTCCATTGCTGATGAAGGTGATCGGGTTTGAGCCCAGCAGGAGCATGCCTACCCTTTACAGGACAACACTTGACAAATGGTTTGCTCATCAGGCGAAAAGCAATATGTCAGCACGATCCATGGGTAAAGTATTGATGTTCAATGATGAATTTACACGCTTCAACGATACCGAAACAGGCATCAAAGCAATTCTATTGTTGCAGAAACTTGGATACGAAGTTACCATTCCCACACACCTCGAAAGTGGACGCACATTTTTAAGCAAAGGCTTGTTGCGAAAGGCCAGGGATATTGCAAACAGAAATGTCAGGATGTTGCGTTCACAGGTCAACAACCGGCAACCATTGCTTGGTATCGAACCATCAGCCATTCTCAGTTTCAGGGATGAGTATCCCGAACTGGTCGATGCAGCTTTGCGTGCTGATGCCCGGGCCTTGGCTGAAAACACCTTTACTATTGAAGAATTCATCTGCAGGGAGTTTGAAGCCGGAAATATTCGCAGTGAGCAGTTTACTGCCGAAAAAAAGGTAATCAGTTACCATGGGCATTGCCAGCAAAAGTCAATTGCATCAACTTCGCATGCATTGAAAATGATGTCGATTCCTACGGCTTATTCGGTGTCGGAAATTCCCTCAGGATGCTGTGGCATGGCAGGCTCTTTCGGCTACGAGAAGGAACATTACAGTATATCGATGAAAGTCGGTGAGCTGGTGTTATTCCCGGCAGTGAGAAATGCCGAAGCTGGTACAATTTTCGCTGCATCGGGCACGTCGTGCAGGCACCAGATAAAGGACGGTACCGGAAAAAAGGCCTTGCATCCGGTAGAAATATTGTTTAATGCATTGGCCTAGCTGGTAACATCATTGCTGATTAATCACTGCTTCGCCCAAAATATACAATTGCCTTACCTTTACTGAAGGTATTTCACTTAGCGGAATGACCATGATGTCTTTGTCAAGAACCACAAAATCAGCATTTTTTCCAACTTCGATACTCCCTTTTCTGTTTTCTTCAAATGCCCCTTTGGCCGGCCAGATAGTAATGGATTTCAGGGCTTCATCGCGGCTTAATGCATTCTCAATCTGAAAACCACCATCCGGGTAGCCACTCAAATCCTGCCGGCTCACAGCTGCATAAAAAGTATAGATTGGTTCAATGTGTTCGATTGGAAAATCGGTCCCGTTGACAAGCCACCCATTTTGATCGAGCAAGCGCTTTTGAGCGTACGCTCCTTTCAACCTTTCGGCACCTACCCGCTTACCGGCCCAATACATATCAGAAGTGGCATGCGTGCTTTGTATTGAGGGAATGACATTGTATTGTCCAAACATCATGAAATCATCCTCCTGGATGAGCTGAGCATGTTCAATACGCCACCTGAGGTCGTTTTTTCCTTTTAAAAGCTTCGCGTATACCTGCAAGACAAGCCTGTTTGCAGAATCCCCTATGGCATGCGTATTAACCTGAAATCCTGCATCATATGCTTGCTGACAATGTTGCTCATAATAGCTTTGTGTATAGAGCATTAAGCCTGTTTGTGACTGATCATCATTATAGGGTGCAAGCAACTTAGCTCCCCTTGAACCAAGCGCACCATCAGCGTAAAGTTTCACCGACCTGACAGTCAGTCGTTCCTTAACAATTGGTCCATCATGCAGATAGTGATCCAATGTAGCAGCTTCTGCTTCTAACATGGCATTTACGTTCATCTTAAGCGCTCCCGTAAGTTGCATACGGTCGATTAGGTCGATGGTTGTGAAGGGCAATCCGGCATCGGTAACACTGCTTAAACCAGCCCTGAAGCATTTGTTTTGAGCAAGGCTTAATGCCAACATTTTTTCCTCTTCAGTGAGTTTTGGGATCAGGGATTTTGGGACAATATCTGCATTATCGAGCAAAACACCACTTGGCTCACCTTGTGCATTGTGTAGGATTTCACCACCATCAATGTGTGTGTTGCGGTCAATGCCCGATGCCTTGAGTAAGGCCTTGCTCACCAGCGATGCATGTCCGTCGATCCTGATAAGAAGGACCATTTTACCAGGAAAAGCCGTTTCAATGGCTTCATTATCAGGAAAGCTGGTGTTTTCCCAATCGTTCTGGTCCCATCCCCTTCCAAGTATCCATTCCGATGGATATTGCTCCTGATGTGCCTTCAGCCTTGAAATGATCTCTTCGAAACTTTTGGTGCCACCAAGGTCTACATAGCGCAACAGATTCTCTCCATATCCGTAGAAGTGACAATGGCCGTCATTAAATCCAGGATATACCGGCAGCATGGCTAAGTCGATTACTTTCTCAGCCGTAAATGAAGCTAGCATATCCTGCTCTTTACCCACACCTACAAATTTGCCATCCTTCACAGCAAATGATTCAGCGGTTTCCATGGCGTTATTTACCGTGTAAACTTTTGCGTTTACAACAATGAAATCGGCTTGTGTTTTTGCAGGTGTACAACTCTGGAATAAACTCATAATCAATAGTGATAAAGCGCATACATTAACAATTCTCAGCACCAAGGGCTTGTAGCAAAGCCTCAATATCGGCTGTCTGTATAATGAGTTTATCTGATTTAACATATTCATAGTGAATTTCTTTTACGTAAATAATTTGTGCATGTTCATTGGATTTTCCCAGTCTCCAGCCTAGCCTGACGAGGGCATGCTTCAACCATTTGGCCCTGGAGCCAGAGCCGGCTACAAAGATCACCTGTTTGTCCGAATTCCATTGAACCAGATCGAGGTCATCAGGTTCTTCAAACAATTGGGTGTTGTTAAAATAGGACCCGATAAGGCCACTCAGAACCAGTTTTTCCGGCATACCTTCAACGGCCTGCATGCCTTTGCCAAGCAGCCAGATGCGGTCAGCCGATTTAAGCACCAGCTCCAGGTCGTGCGAACTCAGCAAGATGGTTTTCTTTTCATGGTGCGCCAGCCTGACCAGCAGCGACATCAAGTCAATCTTGCTTGGGTAATCGAGAAAAGCAGCTGGTTCATCAAGCAGGATGATAGGAGTGTCTTGCGCTATTGCCTTGGCAATCATGACTTTCTGCCTTTCACCATCACTGAGTTGTGTAATTGGCCTGTGGCGTAATGCACTGACCCCGGCCACTTCCATCCCCATGTTAATTTGCTGCTTGTCGGCAGGCGATAACCTGCCAAGAAAGCCAGTGTAGGGATAACGACCCATTGAAACCACATCAACGACCCGTAGATATGGATCAGAAACAGTGTCCGTTAAAACTACACTGATGCTTTTTGCTTTTTGGTCCAGGGTCAAATCCCTTGCGTTTTTGCCTTGAATGAAAATGTTTCCGGACAATGGTGAAGCCAATCCAGATAAGGTGCGCAACAGCGTTGATTTTCCTGAACCATTAGCTCCTATCAGTCCGACCAGGCTACCCGAATTCAGGCTCAGATTTAGGGGAGGAAGCAGTGGAATTCCCCCTTCACCCGACTTGAAGTAACCGATTTCAAGATTTTGTATGTCAACTATATAACTCATGTATCATTCTGATAGGTATCGCGACGGCGAATGATGATCCAGATAACCATGGGTGCACCCAAAAGTGCTGTTACAGCATTGATGGGCAAATTGCCATCGAAGCCCGGTAAGCGGGCAACCCAGTTGCAAAACAAAGCGAGGATTGCTCCTGTAAGGACAACTGTAGGGAGCAATAAGCGGTGCTCGGAGGTACGGAACAGGTTTCGGGCTATGTGTGGTACCGCCAGCCCGATGAAAGCAATCGGTCCGGCAAAGGCGGTGATTATCGCAGTAAGGTATCCACTCACAAAAAGGATAATCCACTGATTGCGTCTTACTGACAGGCCCAGGTTTGCAGCATAGCGTTCTCCAAGCAGTATCATATTCAGCGGTTTAGCAAGTAGCAAGGAAATTGCTATCCCACCCAATACGCTGAAGCTGTAAAAGGCCAGGGTTGATTTTCCCACGTTGGAAAAGCTTCCCATGCCCCACAAAACAAATGCATATACGTCTTCTTTCTGGCTATAATATTTGATAAAGCCCACAAGTGCGCCACCAATATATGATATCATGATGCCGATAATGAGCAAACTCACGATATGACCAACACGGTGACTTGTAAATAATATTACCAGCAACACCAGCATGGCGCCTAAAAAAGCGGCTGTTGTTAGCCCCAATGAACCCCAAATACCAGAAAGCACAAGCACTGATCCTGTGGCTGAGCCTGTTAGCATAAGCAATATGGCCACGCCAAGACTCGCACCGGAACTGATACCCAAAATAGATGGGTCGGCAAGCGGGTTTCTGAATAATGTCTGCATGAGCAAGCCGGCAATAGCAAGTCCGGCGCCGGAAACGGCCGCTGTCACAGCCTGGGTGAACCGGAAATCCATTACAATGGTCACAGTGGACTCACTAATGCCCTCGGCATGGCCACTTAACACAGCAAATACATCTGCAACTGGAATCATGAGCGAACCAGAAACCAGGTTTAGGACGAACATCAAAAGCAAAGCTGCTGTCAATATAATGAATATCAACAGCTTATTTGAAGCCAGGTGTAAGTCTGGCCTCATTTTAACAGGGTGTAATAAGTGAAATTATGTCCATGCAGCAACTCAGGGTGCATACAGGCAACAAGGTCGGCAAGCTGAAGGTGGGGCTCAAACGGTCCTTTCTCGAAATAAGCCGTGGTGGTAGTGTTACAGAAAATAACCTGCTTTTGTTTAAAGGCCTTGAACTGTGAATAAATTTCATGCTCAGCAGCGAGTTCAGCATAGGAATAGTTTTCTGGTGCTGCATGGGCAATTCGCCAGAAATCGGCTTCGCCGGCGCGTGCAACAATGGTTTCGATGTCGAGTGGGAAGCTGGCAGTTGCACCATTGTCCTCCCATATGTAATGCGAATGTGCATCAGCAAACATCCGGGCCATATAACTTTTGCCTCCAGGAATGTACCATTGTCCGCTAAATTGCTTGTCGGCAAAAATGCCAGGTTTTAGCTTGGCACCGGCCGCCAGCTGCTTCACTTCGAGATAGGCATTCCTGATTTGGTTAAATAAGGAATCTGCAGCCTGTTCTTTTTGCAACAACACACCGCAAACCTTAATCCATTCGGCCCTGCCGAGTGGGTGTTGCTCAAAATAATCTGGCCATGGCAACAAAAGACCTCCTGTTTGCAACAGCACCGAAGGTATTCCCGCTGGGTCAGGCGAATAGAGGATTGCGTCAGGATGGATGTTGACAATAAGCTCTGTTTTGAAGGCATTGTTCGCTGCAACTTCTGTGATCAATCCTTGTTTTAAGCGTGATTGTATGGTTTCATCACGGACAAAGGAGGCTTCTGAGATCCCTTTAATGTTGTCGATCCCTCCAAGCATGCTAAGGCCCTTCCACTGTGTGGAAGACAAGCAGATCAATGATTTAACCGGTGTAAATAATACATTGCCTTTCAAATGCATAGAGGTTGTATCCGTCGATTCAGGTACCATCAGGCAACTAAACATACACTGGGTCTTATTCCATGGATTCAGGATGTTCAACCTGTTGAACTGGCCTTCCTGCTGAATGGTGAACCCCTGGGCATACATTGGTTTATCAGCTTCTGCAGGGGCTTCGGTGTTTAGCTGACTATGCGGGTTCTGACAACCAGGCAGCGCAAGATAAATGCAAAAAAGCATTACCCCAAAAGCAGCAAATCTGGCCCTTTGCCCCATAATCATTGTATTATTCAACAGAAAAATCGTCGCGTTCAAGCAACAAAATTGCATTTTGTGAAACAATGAAGTATTTCTCCTGGTCGTAAACAATTTCAATGGCGCCCTTCTGCAGAAAAATTGCCCGGTCGCCCACCCTTGCCTGCAAAGGCAGATAACGCGTCGGGTCGCCATTGTGTTTCCAAGGCTCAAAATCTTCTTCTGCGGCCATAGGAATAGGATAACCCGGCCCGCATTTGACCACATAACCACTTTGAATCTCTTCCTTGTCCTTATAGCCCGGAGGAAGATACAAACCGCCATGGGTTTTATCAGGCTGGCTTTTAGGCTTAATCAGCACCCTGTCGCCCACCACAATCAGTTTGTCCAGGGCCAGGTTAGGTTTATTCATGTAAGTTTTATTAATGCGCGGTAAATTACCATGGTTCAAAAGTACAAAAAGCCTTTGGTTGCTTCAGGAACACTCCGAAATTTTAGGTATTTTTGTCCTGAAGAAAGTGTAAGTGTAACGGAATAAAACCTTGTATACCATGAAGTTCACTCTTTTAAGGACGAGACCTCCAAAGAAATTTAATTACGTACCGCGGTTTTATGACCCTGAAAAAGAGGCACGTGAAGCGAGAAAAGCAGCCATGGGATTGGATAACACACTTTCGCCCGGCAGTGCACTCAAAGCCCGCATGGATGCACGCTGGCGCCGGCATCATGTGGATGTTGAAGACAGCAAATACAAGCGTATCACCATCTTGTTTTATGTGCTGATTGCCGTTTCATCTGTTTACCTTATTTTCTTCACCAGTTTCATCGAAAGCATACTTAAGGCATTTGGCGTATAGGCAGGCCATCCGATTCCAGCAGAACCATGACAGACATCATCAAATTATTGCCTGATTCGGTTGCCAACCAGATTGCTGCTGGCGAAGTCATCCAACGGCCAGCTTCTGCTGTGAAAGAACTGCTTGAAAATGCCGTTGACGCTGGCGCTTCGCAGATTGATCTGATTGTCAGGGAAGCTGGCAAAACGCTTATTCAGGTAATCGATAATGGGTGCGGCATGTCGGAAACCGATGCCCGCATGAGCTTCGAACGGCATGCTACTTCAAAAATCAGCAAGGCTGATGACCTGTTTGCCATCAGAACAAAGGGTTTCAGGGGTGAGGCGCTTGCCAGTATTGCTGCCATTGCACAGGTCGAACTGAAAACACGGAGGCTCGAAGACGAATGGGGAACCATGATTCATATCGAAGGTTCAGTGTTGACGGAGCAGCAAATTTGTCAATGTGCTGCTGGCACAAACATTGCCATTAAGAACCTGTTTTTCAATGTTCCAGCCCGAAGAAATTTCCTTAAATCGCCTCAGGCAGAACTGCGCCACATCCTCGACGAATTTTTCAGGGTCAGCCTGATCCATCCTGATATTGGCTTTGTGTTGGTTCACAACGATAAAGAGCTTTATCACCTATATAGTGGCAATCAGAAGCAACGCATTGTGGCCCTGTTTGGCCAGGTATACAATGAAAGACTTTTACCGGTTTATCAGAAGACCGACATCATTTCAATTGAAGGTTTTGTCGGTAAGCCGGAATTTTCACGTAAGACCAGGGGTGAACAGTATTTTTTTGTGAACAGGCGGTTTATCAAACATCCCTATTTGCACCATGCCATTGAGAATGCCTTTCAGGAATTGTTGCCCAAAGACAATTATCCATCCTATTTCCTGAATATCAGCATCGATCCAGCCGAAATTGATGTCAACATTCATCCCACAAAGACCGAGGTTAACTTTCAGGATACCAAGTTAGTATATGCCATGCTTCATGGTGCTGTGCGGAAATCAATCGGGCAACACAACCTCACTCCTACCCTTGATTTTGACCTGAGCCCTGATCATGGCATTGACTTTGGCGACATCAGCAGGGCTGACAGACCCTTACGCATGCCTTCAATCACAGTGAACAAGCAGTTTAATCCATTTCACGGGACTGAGCACACCACGGCCAGGCCATCAGACTGGAGGGTGTTTTTTGATTCGGAATCAGCAGGTCAATTGCCTGAAGAAAGGGCTACAGATGAGGTTAAGCCGGCAAAATTGGATGAAGGCCAGGATAACCGGCCTTTGGTAAACAACTTCATGCAAATTCAGCAATCCTACATACTGACAAGGGTAAGGTCGGGCATCATGTTGATCGATCAGCACCTGGCCCATGCACGCATCTTATATGAGCGGTTTATGTTGCAGCTCAGCGAAATGAAAAGCAGCTCGCAACAGGAGCTTTTCCCCGTAACCATTCAGCTCAACCCTGCTGATGCCAGCTTACTGAAGGAACTCCTGAATGACCTTGGACTACTCGGATTTAACATTGGTGAGCTGGGAACACAGTCATTCGTCATCCACGGAACACCTGCCGGTTTTGACCACACTGACCCGATGGCACAGCTGGAAACAATCCTTGAAAACTTTAAACGAAATCAGGTCGATCTGCAACTCGATAAAAAACTTAACCTGGCAAAAACAATTGCGTTGAATATGGCGTTAAAGGCAAATAAACCCCTGACTGAGCAGGAAATGTCGGCCCTGGTAGACGAACTGTTTGCCTGTCAGGTACCTGAAACAGCCCCTGACGGAAGGAAAATTCTTGCTGTAATTCCGTTAAAAGACTTATTATTGAACCTTAAATAACACGATTCCGGTCACCTTTTTTATGAACTATTACCAACCTTCAAAGTTTCAGGTTCTGCCTACAGTTGTCAAAAATCTATTGATTATTAATGGTTTATTTTTCCTGGCAACCATAACTTTCAGCAACACCTTTCAGATCGAGTTAAGTGATATCCTGGGCCTGCACTATTTCAGGGCTTCTGACTTCAAGCCTTACCAGTTCGTGACCTATATGTTTATGCATGGTGGCTTCACCCATATCCTGTTCAATATGTTTGCCCTATGGATGTTTGGCAACACCCTTGAAAATGCCTGGGGACCAGGCAAGTTCCTGATTTATTATATGGTCACCGGAATCGGAGCCGGAATTGTTTATGAAATCTGGATCCACTTCCAGATCGCACCGGACCTCGCGCAAATGGACCAGTTTCTTGCATCAAAAAACCTGGATGCCCTTTTTGCTTTTACTTCGAACCATACTTTTCGCCTGAATGAGTATTCGGGCGCCATATGGAGCAGTTTCAAGGTGTTTCAGCAAAATATCCATGTGCTTTCTGTCAATCCGGAAAACACCGAGGCAATGCAGGCTGTGCTTACTTTCATGGCCTCATATAAGGAGTTTTACCTGAATCAGTCACTTGTTGTGGGCGCTTCGGGAGCTGTTTATGGTATTTTGCTTGCCTTTGGCATGATGTTTCCAAACGCCATTATCTACCTGTATTTTGCCATTCCGATAAAGGCAAAGTACTTTGTGATGATTTTTGGGGCATTTGAATTGTTTGAAGGAGTCATGAACCGGCCTGGCAACAACATCGCCCATTTTGCGCACCTTGGCGGCATGTTGTTTGGATATTTCCTCATCAGGATGTGGAAGAAAAAAGGTGCTATCTATTAATTTATCATCATGTACGCGTCGCCTTCAACAAATTTTTTTGATGCTGCTAAAAAGTTTTTCAGCAGCAAATCGGTACTTCCCAGGCTGATACTGATCAATGCCGGCGTTTTTGTCTTGGTTTATGTGGTCAGTCTGGTTGTCTGGCTTTTTATGGTGCCTCAGGAAACGAGCCCGATGTCGTTATCGGTTGTAGCCCAGTGGCTAGCCGTGCCCTCATCCATTGACCGACTGTTTGAAAAACCCTGGACGGTCATTTCCTATATGTTTCTGCACGAGGGTTTCCTGCATCTGCTGTTTAATATGATGATGCTTTATTTTGGCGGGATTATCTTCCTCCAATACCTCACACAACGTCAATTGCTGGTAACCTACCTTTTGGGCGGTATTGCCGGTGCATTGCTTTTCATTGCAGCGTTTAACCTCTTTCCTGTTTTCGAACAGGCCAATCAGCAGGCAGTTGCCCTTGGTGCTTCCGCATCGGTGCTGGCCATCGTTGTAGCCATAGCCACCTATGTTCCGGATTATACTGTTCATTTGTTTCTCATAGGGCAAATCCGGCTGAAATACCTTGCAATGGCCTTTATCGTGCTCGATTTTTTCAGTATTCAGGGAAATAATCCCGGCGGCCATATTGCCCACATTGGAGGAGCCCTTTTTGGATTCATTTATATCTTTTCGGTGAAGAAGAATTTGCACTTTTTACAACGGTTCCGCTTTTCACGCAAGGCAAGGATGAAAGTTGACCACAGAAATTATTCAACAAATGCACGCCCGGTAGACGATGAAACATACAATAAACGAAAAGTGGCTGAGCAGCAGGAAATTGATCATATTCTGGATAAAATTGCCAGGTCGGGCTACAACAGCCTGAATGCAAAAGAAAAAGAATTACTTTTCAGGACAAGCAACAAAAACAGATAGGCTATTTGGAGGCACATAAGTTTTCATTTACCGGGAAAGTATTCCGGAGCATGCTTGGCGTGATCACCTGGGTGAGCTGTCTGCTTGGTGCATTGTCGTTATTGGCTGCATATATCAATCCGCTTGAGCTTGAAATCATACAGTTATTCGGTCTATTGTTTCCGCTATTTGTGTTTTCCTATTTCATTTTCATTGTCGTACACCTGTTGCTGAGGCAGTGGCTGGTGTTACTGCCAGTGGTTATGCTCATCCTGAGCTGGACACAGCTCACTGCCTATGTGACCATCAATTCGCAACAAACCAGCGTGGAGGCATTCAATGTGCTCACGTTTAACCTGCATGTGTTTGCCGGCAATGACACACGCAAGGACCATGATGAAATCCAAAAGGAAATTGCAAAAAACATCAAGGCACAAAATGCCGACCTCGTTTGTTTGCAGGAATTCAGGTCTGGCATCGAAAATCCTGTTGCTGAACTTGAGGGCTTCGTCAGGGACTGTGGGTTCACACACTACTATTTTGAGGGTTATTGGAAAGCGGTTGTCAAACGCAAAGAAGGCCTGCTGATTATGTCCCGGTCAGCGCTTTTTAATACTGCTGTTGTAAAAAACAATCCGGGAAGAGTAATCGCCATTGCAGCGGATGTGGCAGTTGGCGACGAAGACACCTTGCGCATTGTCAACACCCACCTTGTTTCGTTCAGCCTGATGAAGCAGGAAATTGACTTTGTGAGCGACGGCTCATTTACTGACCGTGAGCAAATGAAAAAGCACGGTAAAAACCTGATTGGCAAATTAAACACTTCCTTTGCCAAAAGGGCCATCGAAGTGAATGCGCTTTCAGAAGCCATCAGTGATCCAACAAAAAATTACATCGTTTGTGGTGATTTCAACGACACACCTGCTTCATACACCTATCATAAAATCACCAGCGCCGGCCTTAATGACAGTTTCAAACTTGCCGGGAATGGCATTGAAGGCACCTATGCCGGAAACCTGCCGTTT
This sequence comes from Bacteroidota bacterium, assembly GCA_018816765.1. GTDB lineage: Bacteria > Bacteroidota > Bacteroidia > Bacteroidales > F082 > UBA6192. The sequence goes on along the minus strand of JAHIUX010000081.1, from coordinate 33,207 downwards.
TTAAGGATTGATTATATTTTTATCTCTGACAAGCTGCAAGCCTTAAGTGCCGGAACCCTTAAACTGAAACTATCAGACCATTTCCCCTACCGTGCCAGCCTGTTAATCAGGCCATACTGAGGCAACTTAATCAGCCACGCTTATTGAGTATGCAATATTGAAGTTTCCACAAACTTTTACGCACTTAATGTACAAGGTTTACATGCAAGGCAGCTAATTTCGAAGTGAGCCTGTGATGTACGCTAAGATGTTTTCAATTGAATTACCTTTGTGACTTCATCGAAAAAACCACCATGGCCTACCAATTGCAATCTCCTTTTAAACCCACAGGTGATCAGCCTGATGCGATTCGACAACTTGTGGAAGGATTGGCAAGGGGCGATAAGTTTCAGACCCTTCTGGGTGTTACCGGTTCAGGGAAAACCTTTACAGTAGCCAATGTGCTACAGGAAGTGAACCGACCGGCATTGGTACTGAGCCACAACAAAACACTCGCAGCACAATTATATGGTGAGTTCAAGCAATTTTTCCCGGACAACGCAGTCGAGTTTTTTATTTCTTACTATGATTATTACCAGCCGGAAGCCTTTATACCCGTCACCAACACCTACATTGAAAAGGACCTCTCAATTAATGATGAGATTGAGAAGCTGCGCCTTAGCGCTACTTCTGCCCTCTTGTCAGGGCGCCGCGATGTGATTGTAATATCTTCTGTTTCATGCATTTATGGTATAGGGAATCCTGATGATTTCACCAATAACGTTATTGTGCTTGAAAAAGGCATGCAGGTGAACCGCAATATGTTGCTGCAACAACTTGTCAATTCACTGTATAGCAGGTCACCACTTGAGTTGAGCAGGGGTAAGTTCAGGGTAAAGGGAGACACCATCGATATCTTTCCCGCCTATGCCGACACTGCCATCCGGCTTGTCTTCTGGGATGACCAGCTTGAAAGCATCGAAAGCTTTGACCCTGTGAGTGGAAGGGGCATCACATCCATGGACCTGATTACCATTTATCCGGCAAACATCTTTGTGACCTCTCAGGAGAAAATGCGCGCATCGATGCTCGAAATTCAGGACGATTTGTTTAAGCAAGTAGCTTATTATAAAGAAATTGGCAAGCACGAAGAAGCAAAACGACTCGAAGACCGGGTGGTGTACGACATCGAGATGATGCGTGAACTTGGCTATTGCAGTGGAATTGAGAATTATTCACGTTATTTCGATGGACGAAAACCAGGTAGCAGACCATTCTGTCTGCTCGACTTTTTTCCTGACGATTACCTGATGATCATTGATGAAAGTCATGTGACTATTCCACAGCTTAGGGCCATGTATGGTGGTGACCGCTCGCGCAAACAGACCCTTGTCGAATACGGTTTCAGGCTGCCGTCGGCGCTTGATAACCGTCCGCTAAAATTTGATGAGTTCGAAGCCATGTGCAACCAGGTGATCTATGTGAGTGCAACGCCCGCAGACTATGAACTTCAGCAATCAGAAGGTGTTGTTGTTGAACAACTGATCAGACCTACCGGCTTGCTTGACCCACTGATTGAGGTGAGGCCAAGCAAAAACCAGATCGACGATCTGTTGAATGAGATTGCACTGACCGTAGCCTCAGGAAACAGGGTGCTTGTTACGACGCTGACTAAAAGGATGGCCGAAGAACTGAGCAAATTTCTCCTAAGGCTCAACATTAAAGCCAGGTATATCCACAGTGATGTGGAAACGCTCGAAAGGGTGGAAATCATGCGGGGACTTCGGCTCGGTGAGTTTGATGTGCTGATTGGGGTAAACCTGCTTCGCGAAGGCCTTGACCTTCCTGAAGTAAGCCTTGTGGCCATTCTCGACGCAGACAAGGAAGGTTTTTTGCGGTCGGAACGCTCGCTGACACAAACGGCCGGCCGCGCTGCACGCAATGTGGACAGCAAGGTTATCATGTATGCTGAATCGAATACCGGCTCCATGCAGCGCACCATCGATGAAACCTTACGGAGAAGGATTAAACAGCTGGCATACAACGAAAAGCACGGCATCACACCCCAATCAGTTCATAAAAACACCACTTCCATCATGGGGCAGACTGCCGTGGCTGATCAATTGCGCAAAAATCCGGCCCAATATGCTGATCAGCAACAAAGTCCGGTTGCTGCTGACCCGGTGGTTCAGTATATGAGCTTGGCTGCACTTGATAAAGCCATTCTTAAAAACAGAAAAGCAATGGAAGAAGCCGTTAAGTCACTTGATTTCATTGAGGCAGCGCGGTTAAGGGATGAGATTGCAGCTTACGAAAAAATCAGGCTTGATAAGCAAAAAGCCGACAACTGAAACAAAAGCAAAAGACAATCGTAGAACTGATATAAACTGCATTTTTGCTAAAGGCCTCAATATTAAGGAACTATTTTTCAAGTTATTAACCTCAATTTGTAAATAACTTTAAACGGCATTGTAAAAGATGGGATGTAATTGCCTAAATTTGCACTATATAGGAATAAAAGGAACTTTTAGGGCTTACCCATACAACACAAATTTAATTAAAGGATGAAAAAAAAGATATTGGTCATTGACGATGAGTTAAGCATCCGCATGTTGCTTGAGAACTTTTTGAGTAAAACCTATGATGTGATCACAAAAAGTGATGGCATGGAAGGCATGAAGTGGCTTGAACATGGCAATATGCCGGATCTGATTGTCGCTGATATCCAGATGCCTAACCTGGATGGCTATGAGCTGATTAAGAACCTGAAAACTAGTGGGTACTTTAAAGAAATTCCAATGATCATGCTTTCTGGAATCGAAAGCAGCCAGGAAAAAGTCAAATGCCTGAAACTGGGAGCAAGTGACTATATCGTTAAACCTTTCAATCCGGAAGAATTATCCATCAGGATTGAGCTATTGTTATCACGTAAGTAGCAACTTGTAACCTTATTACCATGGATACAGAAACAGGAAAACAACTCAGAATATTATACATTGGTGGTAACCCTCACCTTTTCAGTGCTTTTGAGTCAAGGACCGACCTGTTTCACCTAAAACGTTCTGAGAATGGTTTGACTGCTTTCAATTTATTGAATAACGATCCCTTAATTGATGGCATCATCAGCGAAGTTTACCTTCCGGGGATGAATGGGATTGAAATTGCCAAAATGCTAAAGGCCAAAGGAATCCACGGTGTTACGCCCTTTATCGTCGTTAGTCAGGAAGCCGATGAAAAGCATAAAAAACAGGCATTCGAACAGCGGATAGATGATTTTTACGATGCTGACATCAATCCTGAAAAGATCCATAGCAGGGTATTGTTTTTAAAGAAATACAAGGACTTCTTTTCAAAATATGGCGATTCTGTTGAAAAAGCCTGGGAGTATAAGATTCCGCTTGCCAAAAGGTTGTTCGACATCATTGTATCTTCTTTAGCCTTGATCTTATTATCGCCGGTCATCCTTGTTGTGATGTTACTGATCCGGCTCGAATCGAAGGGTAAGGTCTATTACACCTCAAAGCGTGTGGGCACAGGATACCGCATCTTTGAGTTTTATAAATTGAGGTCGATGCGCACCGGTGCCGACTCAGCCCTGAAAGAACTGAAGCACCTGAACCAATACGACATTGATAGCTCTGTTGATTTCAGTGAGGCCGGCGATTGCCCACGCTGCGCAAAACTTGCCGGGGGTGAACTGTGCTCCCCTGCACTGTATTCAGAAGGAAAGAAAATCTGCGAATATTGGTTTAATGAGACCTCAAAGAAAAAAGCTTCCTCTACATTTATCAAAATCAAGGATGATCCAAGGGTGACCAAGGTGGGTAAGTTTATCCGAAATACAAGTATCGACGAGCTCCCGCAACTTGTTAATGTATTAAAAGGCGATATGTCGATCGTTGGAAACAGGCCTTTGCCTCTTTACGAAGCTGAACTGTTGACCTCTGACGACTGGAGCGAACGCTTTATGGGACCCGCCGGAATTACCGGATTATGGCAGGTTGAAAAACGCGGAAAAAAAGGAAAAATGTCAGAAGAAGAAAGAAAAGGGCTTGATAATCAATATGCTAAATCGTATTCTTTTTGGGGTGACATCAAACTTATTTTGCGTACAATTCCGGCATTATTTCAAAAGGAAAACGTCTGAAACCATTGTCAGTAAAAAGAACTGTTTAAAACTATTTGATAAATTTGATAATTTGAATAAAATGAACGTTGATTTTAATGCTATATATGCAGTAAATTCAGCGAATATAAACACCGCTGCAAAACGTCAAAACCAACCACAGAAATAGGGTTCATATATATGTCTGATACTAAGAAAATCATCTCGTTTGTTGTATTGTTGGTCATGTTTATTTCATCGCCGGTATGCTCACAAATACTTGAAACAGATGAGACTAAATTGTTCAATCCCTTAACTGACGATATTACCAAACGCCTGCCCCCTTTGCGTGTATTGATTGATTCTGCCGTTGCCAACTCGCCTTATGTAAGGTACGAAGAGCTGAAAGCGGATTATTATTATTTCGAAATGTTGTCGCAGGCACGCTACTGGACAGAGCATTTCAGCCTGAACCTTGATGCAAACTTTGGTCGCTGGACTTTCCGCGACCGTGATGAGCTGACCCGGATTGACCGCTTCTATTTCAGTGAATCCATCCGTGATAACATTGCTGTCGGTTTCTATATTCGTTTTCCGTTCGCCACGCTCATCGACAGGAGAAACAGAATCAACAAACAGAAAAAATGGATCGAGTTGTCGTTTACACAACGTGAAGTCAATAGCCGGGTTGTACAGCGCGAAGTGATTGAATCATATAACCTGATGGTTCAATGGCAGAACTATATCAGGATTTACAATGATTACCAGAAATTTACCTTGATTCAGATGCAAATGGCACAGAATCAATTTTTGAACGGTGAAATCACCACTGCTGAATACGCCCGACTGAAGGAAATACAAACACGGGGAAATGTTGAGTTTAGCCAGGCCGTTGCAGAGTTTAGCAAGCACTACCAGCTACTAGAAGTATATACAGGTATTAAGTTCAACCTTATTAACGTATTACGTTAGTTATACCATCGCTATGGATATCAATCAATTTATACGCATATTCCGAAACAACCTGGTGCTACTTATTGCCATTCCATTGCTATTGGCCATCATTGTTTACTATCTGACCAGAAATCAGGATAAAGTTTATGAATCTGAAACCATTATCTATACCGGGGTAACCACCGGATACTCCATTGAATCCACAGCCCAACGCCCTACCGATTTCTTTAGCACAAGCGCGCAGTTCGACAATATGATCAACCTGATCAACTCGCGGCAAACCATTGTTGAATCGGCCATTATGTTGCTGGCTCAGAGCCTGTCGCTCGAATCATATAATCCGCAATATATTTCAAACGAGAACTACGACAAACTGCAGAAGTTTATTCCCAAATATGTAAAGGACCTGGTAGTAAAAAATGGCAAGTCGGGTGTTTTGCGTGAGAAAGAGGAACAGATCAGGTCGCTTGAGAAGGAAATCCGTTCCCTTGAAAAGGAAATCAGCAAAAAGAAAACAAGGGCAATCCAGGAACTCTCGGGCAATGGCGTTGATACAACCACCAGAATAAAAACAGGCCTTACGAAAGACGATGCTCCCCTGACCACTCCCGCATCAACTGCAGATCATGCCGGAACAATCACGCACACGGTTCAGGCAGGTGAATCACTGCTTACAATTTCTCAGAAATACGGTGTAAGCATTGGCAAGTTGAGGGAAATCAACGATTTCAGTTCACAAAATCTTGTCGTGGGGCAACAAGTGATTATTTCGACTGGAATACAGTCGGGCAGTGTAATGCCACAAAACTATGACGAAAATGATGCCTCCACGTACAGCGAATCTGATGATGTCGCCTACAGCGAACTGATCAACACCCCAGCTGTTGAAACCACACAATCAGCATCAACAGGTGTGGGAATGGCTGAAAAAAGAGACGATGGCGGCCTGGCTACTATTGATAAAGATCCGGTTATCCCTCCAGGCATACGCAAGGATGATTATGATAAGACAGTTCAGAATCTGGTAAACTACTATAATTCCAGCGATAGTAATTTTGTATACGGACTGCTGCATTATGGCGAGAGCAAACATTACAGTATCCGTTCCCTCAAAACCCTGCAAATTTACCGCATCAACAATTCCGACCTTGTCAGGCTGGTGTTTTTGTCTGATGACCCGGGAATCTGTCAGCAAACATTGAAAATCATTGCACAGGTGTTTGTTAAAAACTATAAGGTGTTGAAAGCCAATCAAACTGACCTTGTAGTAGAATATTTCAAGAAACAGGTTGACTCGGCTGATGCCGTACTTCAGGCCGCTGAAGACCGCTTGCTTCGCTTTAACAAGAAGAACAACATCATCAATTACACTGAACAGACCAAGTATATTGCGGAACAAAAGGAAGACCTTGACCTGTATTATCAGAATGAGCAAATCAGGATGGCACAGTCATCGGCCTCTTTGCGTGAGTTGGAAACAAACCTTACCCGCCGCGACAGCATATACCTGAAAAGTGATATGATCAACCAGAAGCGCAAGGAATATGCCGAAGTCACGGAAAGGATTCTGGTAAATGAACTGGCCGAAGACTATGACGACCGCATTGGCAATGAAATTCAGCGCTTACGCCTGAAATCAGAGCAGTTGCGCGACGACATCAAGTTGTATATTGACCAACTTTATCTGTACAGCCACTCCACACAGGGGATGCCCATAGCACGGCTGCTGGATGAATGGTTGAAAAGCGCGCTGGCATACGAGGAGGCAAAAGCCAGCCTTGTGGTGCTTTCGCGCAGGAAAATTGATTTCGTAAAAACATACCAGCGGTTTGCCCCTCTTGGTGCCATGCTGAAAAGGATCGAGCGCGAAATCACTGTAGCCGAACAGTCATACCTTGAGCTGTTGCGTAGCCTCAACCTGGCCAAGATGCGGCAACAAAACCTCCAGATGGCTACCAACATCAGGGTGGTCGATCCTCCATATTTCCCCATTCAGGCCAACCCGTCAAAGGCAAAATACCTTGTAATTGCTGCGGCTATGATTGGGTTCATCCTGGTTGCGTTTATCATTCTTGTACTTGAATATTTTGACTCATCGCTTAAAACACCAAACCGCATTGCCGATCAGGTTGGATTAAAAATCGCAGGCGCCTTCCCTATCGTTGATTCGGCCAGCGACATGAAGAACCTGGTGTATATCAGCAACCGCCTTGTTGAAATGATTATTCAAAACATCAAGTTGAAGCTAAAACACAATTCGCTGTATCCGGTTTCGAAACCTTATCTCATCCTGTTTTTCAGTACTGAAGGACAAGTTGGTAAGACATTCCTTGCCGGTAAAATTGCCAACAAGCTCAGAACGTATGGCGAAAAGGTGCTGCTGTTGAACTATTCAAAGGAAGAAGAATCTGTTGCCGATGAGGATATGAATTTCAGCTACAGCTACCCGATTCGCGATAACTTTGTTGAAATCAATAACCTGCAGGAACTTATCAGCAGCAACACCCTCAGGCGTGAAAATTACCAATACGATTACATTTTCCTCGAAATTCCTTCCATTATTCATAATGCGTATCCACTCGAAATATTACAGTCAGCCGACATTGGATTGCTGGTGATCAAATCGACCAGCCACTGGGAAAAGGCCGACGCTGCCGCTTTGGGCATTATCAGGGATATTTCGAAGGAAGAACCGATGGTGATTTTGAACGAAGCAGAGGACTATGCAATACAGGAAATGATTTCCGGCTTTAAGCGTGAAAAGCAAAATACCTTATTGCAGAAAGTCAAATATTACGCTACATACCCGTTCAGAATCAGGATTCAAGTTAAAGAAAACTAATACCAAAAGTGGCTACTAAAATTGCTAGGGTTTTTAGCAACAACAATTTCTTGTCGCTAACAAACAATGGAATTGTTGCTGTGTTTGGCTTTCTTAGCTTTCTGATGCTCGTCAGGATGCTACCGCAGGAGGTTTTCGGAGAATGGATACTGTTTATAACCCTTAGTAATTTCGTTGATATGTTGCGGTTTGGCATCACCCGCACCGCCATTATCAGGTTTTTATCGGGCGCCGATGAAGAAGAATCGAAGAAACTGATCGGATCCAACAACCTGATCAACCTTATTTCAACCGTGCTTCTGGCCTTGTTAACAATCCTCATTTATTTCTTTTTCAAAACCAGCATCGATGAATCAGGTTTCGGGATGTTTTTTGTGTGGTATCCGGTACTTTCCTTCTTCAACCTGACCTTTAACAACGCACAATCAATTCAGCAGGCAAAATTGCGTTTCGATATCATGCTTTGGCTCAGGTTGATCAACGTGGGCAGTTTCATGGTGTTTCTGACCTTTAATATGTTCCTCAAATTTGATATCTCCGTCATTTTATGGGCTTACCTGCTTACAAACCTGCTGAGTTCTATCATGTCGAGTTTTTTGAACTGGGACGGCATCAAATTCACTTTCATGGCAAACAAGGCCACACATAAGATTGTCCTCAATTTTGGCAAATACACAACCGGAACCCTGATTGGAAGCAACCTGCTGAAAAGTTCCGACACCTTTATTATTGGCATCAGCCCTTTCCTTGGCACTACCGGTGTTGCATTATACAGCATTCCACTGAAACTCACCGAGATCATCGAGATTCCGCTGAGGAGTTTCACGGCAACAGCTTTCCCGGGTATGTCGAAGGCAAGCATAGAAAACCGCCCCGAACTCGTTAAAGAGATTTTTTACCGGAACGCAGGTGGAATGACCTTCCTGCTGGCGCCTGTCATGCTTATTTGCTTCATTTTTGCCGAACAGGCTGTGTTGATCCTTGGTGGTCCCGAATACGTTCAAACAGCCAATGTATTCAGGATATTTTGTATATATGGCTTGTTTCTGCCCATCGACAGGTTTATCGGCGTAACCCTTGACAGCATAAACAGACCCAGGCAGAACTTCGTTAAAGTGGTTTATATGGCATTATCAAACATCATCGGCGATTTGATCGCTGTGTTTGGAATGTCATTCCTTTTTGCTGGTTTATCCCTTACCGTATTTATGTTATCGAGTCAATCCGAGGTTTCTGACATTTTTTTTATGGCTAAAGAATATACAGTAATTAAAACACTGGAGTGGGTTGCCTACGCAACCATCTTATTTACAATTATTGGTATTTTTGTAGGTTATGTGTTTTTGCATCGCGAACTGGATCTCCGGTTAAGGAATGTATTTGGTGGTGGGATGCTCTTTTTAAAAGAAAACTACAAAAACTTGATCAGGTTTTAGTTTTTATTGTATTTTTAGCTATATGTTTTCATCACTGAAGGAAAAAACCGGCGCGGAAAAACTCCAACATCCCCTCATCATTGCGGGGCTGATAGTCGTAACCGTGATTTTCGGTTACCTGATTGCCCGTGGTGGAATTATCATTGCAGTTGCTTTGATGGGACTTTTTCCAATCATTATATATTTTAACCGCTTTTTTAACGACCCCAAAGTAGGCATCTTCACGATTATTGTCCTAGGATTTATTGCCATCGGGCTAACACGCTATATCAGAAACGTTCCTTTTGGCTTGTCTGTTGATGGATTTTTGGTACTGACCTATGTGGCGGTGTTTTTCAGGTATTTTAACAGCAAGGTTAACTGGACGTTTGCGAACAGGGATCTCACCTACCTAAGTATAATCTGGTTTGGATACACAGTCTTACAACTGTTTAACCCTGAGGTGCTTAGCCGTACTGCCTGGTTTTATGCCATGCGGGGTATCTCGCTTTACATGGTTTTGCTTATTCCGCTTGCATTCATGATTTTCAACAGGTTGCGTTTCTTATACCTCTTCCTGTATATCTGGGGAACTTTCTCCATCCTGGGCACCTTGAAAGGTTTACAGCAAATCTATATTGGCCCTGACTCGGCTGAGCAATTCTGGCTTGATACCATCGGTGGTGTTACCCACATTTTATTTGGTGAGTTGCGTGCATTTTCATTTTTCAGTGATGCCGGGCAGTTTGGCGCTGCACAGGGCGCTGCCGGTGTTGTTGGTCTCCTTGTTGGATTGAATATCAGGGGGTTAAAGAATAAGATCTTCTTCATCACCATGGGTGTTTTCGGTCTGTGGGGCATGATGATATCCGGGACCCGCGGTGCCATGATCGTGCCCATGGTTGGAGGCGTCACCTATCTGCTGCACCGCAAAAATGTCCGTGTGATTGTCACCGGTGGCATCCTGCTCGCACTGGTATACGTGTTTTTTGCATACACCTACCTTGGCCAGAGCAACTCACAGATCCGAAGGATGCGTACCGCCTTCAGACCAGAGGATGATGCCTCCTATCTCGTGAGGCTCGAAACAAGGCGTGTGTTATCCACTTATCTGGCCAGCAGGCCATTGGGAGGTGGAATTGGAAGTGCAGGCGACTGGGGAAAACGCTTCTCGCCTCAGGGCTTTCTGGCGCAAATTGCAACGGATAGCTGGTATGTGCAGATTTGGGCCGAACAAGGCATTGTCGGTCTGATTCTTCATTTGTTTATCTTAAGTTATATTTTGATAAAGGGATCGTTTTTCATCATGTTTAAGCTACAGGAGCAGGAGCTGAGAGGAATAATCAGCGCCCTTGCATGCGGATTCACCGGCATCATGGGCGCGAGTTACGGAAATGGTGTACTTGGACAGATGCCAACAGGTATTTTGATTTACCTGAGTATGGCCTTTATTTTTATGTCCGCACAACTCGAAAGAGAGTATATTTATCTTGTTGGAAAAGGACTGTCTCCCTGGTCTTTAACCAACAACACATGATCCTATTATTGCTTTAATTGAAACAATGCAGCATGCCTTATGAATACCAACCAGCACCCAAAATGGCCACTTGTTTCAATCATCACAGTGAACTACAACCAGTCGGAGGTTACCTGTGAGTTTCTGGCTTCCATGCGTAAAGCCACCTATCCGGCATTGGAGATTTTTGTTGTCGATAATGCATCTCCCAAAGATAATCCCGACAATATTAAGGAGCGATACCCTGAGATTATCCTGCTGAAAACAGCAGCAAACCTCGGTTTTGCTGGTGGAAACAATGTTGCCCTCAGTCAGGCAAAAGGGAAATATGCCCTGTTTATTAACAACGACACTGAAGTTGAACCTGGTTTTCTCGAACCGATGGTCGAATTGCTGGAAAACAATGCTGACATTGGTATGGTAAGCCCGAAGATTCATTATTTCAACACCCCCAACACATTCCAGTTTGCAGGCTTTTCCCCGCTTAGCCCGATCACTATCCGTAATTATGCCATCGGCTTTGGCGAAACTGACCATGGGCAATATGACTATACCCGCGAAACCGGAAGCATTTTCGGTGCGGCAATGCTCGTTCCTATGCGCGTAATAGCAGAAGTTGGAATGATGGCCGATATCTTTTTCCTCTACTACGAAGAACATGATTGGGCTTCCAGGATAAAACGGGCTGGATACAAAATATTTTATGACGGCAGGTCGAAGGTTTTGCACAAAGAATCGATTTCTACCGTCAAAAACAGTGCATTTCAGATCTATTACATCAACCGGGGCAGGTTCCTGTTTGCGCGACGCAATGCAAAAGGATTGGATAAGCTGTTGTCTGCCCTCTTCTTAAATTTTGTAACCGCTCCAAAAATCACCCTGGAATTTCTCCTGAAAGCACGATTTGACCTTGCCAGGGCATTCTGGCGGGCAATTTTCTGGAACATGACCCATGTGAAAGGCATACACGAATCACCAAAATTAACCAACACATTATGGAAATCCTGATTCAAACCGGCAGGGTAATCGAACTCATCATCTACGCCTTCTTCTTTCTGGCGACAGGGTATGTTGTTTTTTACAGCCTGACGGCCTATATCCCCCGAGCCAGAAAAAAAGACCTCACTCAAAAAGTGAGGAAAATCGCTGTGATGATACCAGGCTACAAAGAAGATCAGGTGATCGTGGATGTGGCTGCTGACGCACTTAATCAGGATTACCCAAAAGACAGGTTTGACGTTATTGTCATCGCCGATTCATTTAAGCCTGAAACAGTTGCTGCATTATCGAAACTCCCGATCAGGGTTGTTGAAGTCGTTTTCAAAATCAGTAAAAAATCAAAAGCCCTGAACCAATGCATGCAGCTTATTGGTGATGACTACGACATTGCCATGATCCTCGATGCAGACAATATCATGGCACCGGATGTATTACAAAAAATCAATGCTGCCTTTAATCGGGGATTTCTGGCAGTGCAGGGGCACCGGATGGCAAAAAACACCAACACTGATTTTGCCCGACTCGATGCCATCAGCGAAGAAATTAACAACCACATTTTCCGCAAAGGTCACCGGGCAATCGGACTTTCATCGGCACTGATCGGGTCTGGTATGGGCATCGATTATGCCTTGTATAAAAAAACAATGGCTACTGTTGACTCTGTTGGCGAGGACAAAGAGGTAGAAATGAAGCTGTTAAAACAAGGTTATGTCATTGAGTATGTTGAAGATGCATTTATCTACGATGAAAAAACACAGAAATCAGATGTGTTTGTTAACCAACGCAGAAGGTGGATAGCAGCGCAATTAAGTCATTTTAAGCATTACTTTTTTGATGGGGTATGGCACCTGATCCGCTATGGCAATATCGATTATTACGACAAGGTAATTCAAATGATTCAGCCGCCACGTATCCTGCTTTTGGGTATACTCTTCCTGATAAGTCTAGCCACTGGCATTAGTCATTTTATTGATTTTGATGTAGTTAACGATTATTTTGTTACCGGTTTTTACCATTGGCTTGCGCTGCTCGTATTCACTTTTTTGAGTTTACTGATTGCAGTGCCAAGGAAATTCTACAACAGAAAAACCTATGTTGCCTTGTTATCACTGCCAAAAGGCTTCACCATGATGATGTTGAGTTTGCTAAAAATTAAGGGAGCAACTAAAAAATTCATTCACACCACTCACTCTCATTCCGGTGAGGTTGAGAAGCATTAATCTGCACATCAGGAATGGCATTTAGCACTCAGAAATATCCGCTTGTTTCAATCATTACTGTTAACTACAATCAGTCGAAGGTCACCTGTGCCCTGATTGATTCATTGAATAAAATCACCTATCCAAACTTTGAAATTATTGTCATCGATAATGCTTCGCCCGACGATGATGCCAGCCTGATTAAAAGAACCTATCCCAATGTTGTGTTTGTTGAAAACCCAATCAATTATGGCTTTGCTGCCGGCAACAATTTTGGTTTGATGCGTGCCCGTGGAGAATATGTGTTGCTGTTGAACAACGACATTGAGGTTATGCCCAACTTTATGGAACCACTCGTAAACAAACTTGCCAGTGATAAAACCATTGGCGCTGTGAGTCCACTGATTAAGTTTTATTATGCCCCCGATACCATCCAATACGCTGGCTACACCCCCATCAATTATATTACCATGCGCAACACTGCGCTTGGCCATAAGCAGAAAGATATCGGCCAGTTTGACCAGGATTATGAAACGGCTTATGCCCATGGAGCTGCAATGATGGTGCCTATTGAGGTGGTTAAGCAGGTTGGGCTGATGTCGTATATATTTTTTCTTTATTACGAAGAAGCCGATTGGTGCGCCCGGATAAAACGCGCAGGTTATAGCATTCATTTCGTGCATAACTCCAAAGTATTACACAAAGAATCTGTTTCAACAGGTAAATTAAGTACACTGAAAATTTATTACCTCAACCGCAACCGAATTGTGTTTATGCGCCGGAACGTGTTTGGGCGTGACTTTTATCTGGGAATTGCTTACCAGTTGCTTGTGGCAATACCCAAAAATGCATTCAACTACCTGATCAGAGGCAAAACAGCGCTGTTTTATGCCTATTACCGTGCCATTGGCTGGCATATCAGGCACTTATTTGACGATGAAATTCATGAAAACCCACAACTTTGAACCTGACTCATATACTATATGCACTGCTGAACACATTACAGGTAATACTTTATATTTACCTGACTTCTACTGGTTTGTATATTTTGTTTTTTGCATTGGCAAGCCGTTTTCGCATACACCGGACCAAACCATTTGACTTTAAGCGACGCCGGATTGCCGTACTGATTCCCTGTTATAAAGAAGATGAGGTGATTTTTGAAGTTGCCAAAGAAGCGCTTAATCAGGTTTACCCGAAAACCCATTTTGACATTATCGTAATCGCTGACAAATTTGAACCCGGTTCGCTAGAGAAATTGCGACAATTACCTATTATACTCTACAGTGCTGATTTTAGAATTAGTACAAAAACCAGGGCATTAAACTTTGCCCTGAAAAACCTCAAAGAAAATCAATACGAAATTGTGGTGGTGCTCGATGCCGACAACGTGATGGAGCCGCACTTTTTGCATAAGCTGAACAATTCATTCAGTCACGGATACAAAGCAGTTCAGGGACATCGGGTAGCCAAAAACCTGAATACCAACTTCGCCATCCTGGATGCCGTTAGCGAAGAAATCAACAATAACCTCTTTCGCAAAGGACACCGGGTTGTTGGTCTGTCATCAGCGCTCATTGGCTCAGCCATGGCCTTCGATTTCAACTATTTCAAGGAAATGATGCAGGATATCGAGGTTGTTGGTGGCTTCGACAAAGAAATTGAGCTCAGGCTATTGAGCAAACGTGATGAAATTGAATACCTGCCTGACGCCTATGTGTACGATGAAAAGGTGCAAAATGTGAAAATTTTTTCCCAACAGCGCCGCAGGTGGCTCTCGGCACAGTTTCACTATTTCGGCAAGCACTTTTCTCCTGCAACAAAAGCTTTTTTTCATGATGGCAACTTCGATTACTTTAACAAGGCGATACAATACCTTCAAATGCCACGAATCCTGTTACTTGGAAGCTTGACAATCATTGCCCTCGCTACATGGTTTGTGAACCCAATCTGGGTTTCGGTAGCATGGTCGCTGAGTCTTTTTTTTACAATTTGCGCTTTGCTGGTATCAATTCCCATTAAATATTATAACTTTAACACGCTTAAGGCACTGGCAGCGCTCCCCCTCGGGTTTATATTTATGTTTTTATCATTGATAAAAATCAGGGGGGCAAACAAAAAATTCATTCATACGAAACACACGTATAATGCATTTCAGATAAGACGGAAATAGGATTTAGCAAATAAAATAGTCATATGAAAATTGGTATCGAAGGTCAGCGCCTTTTTCGGGTGAAAAAGCACGGCATGGATATGGTTGCCCTTGAACTTATCCGGAATCTGCAGGAAATTGATAAAGAGAACGAGTACTTTATCTTCGTCAAACCAGACAGCGATGTAGATTGCCTGAAACCAACGGCAAATTTTCAAATTATCCCGCTTGGCGGAGGGCCCTATCCCAGCTGGGAACAGATCGCCCTGCCTAAGGCTGCAGCAAAATATGGCTGCGACATCTTGCATTGTACCAGCAACACTGCACCCATTAAACTAAAGATGCCTCTTGTTGTTACCCTACATGACATCATTTACCTGGAAAGCATCAGCCTGTTGAAAAAAGGCGGTACATGGTATCAGAAAATGGGCAATATGTACCGGCGTTTTGTGGTGCCTAAGGTAGTCGAAAGAAGTCAGCGCATCATCACCGTGTCGCACTTTGAAAAAAACCGCATCCGCGATTTCTTTGGATTTCCGGCTGACGACAAAAGGCTGGTGGCTATCTATAATGGTGTAGGCGAGCATTTTAAACCCATAACCGACCAACAGGAGCTGCAACGGGTTAAAGCAAAATATGCCTTGCCTGACCACTTTGCCTTTTTCCTGGGAAATACCGATCCCAAGAAAAACACCAAAGGTGTGCTAAAGGCATTTTCCGACTATCTGAAGTCAACATCTGATCCGCTTAAGCTGGTGATGCTCGATTACGACAAAAGCGCCCTTGACGCATTGCTGACCGAAATAGGCGACAAAAACCTCATCAATCACATTCACCTCACTGGTTATGTCATTAATACGGACCTTCCGTCCATTTACAGCCTGAGTAAACTGTTTTTATATCCATCTCTTAGGGAAAGCTTTGGCATTCCGATGCTGGAAGCAATGCGCTGCGGTACACCTGTTATTACGTCTGACACATCGAGTATGCCTGAAGTATCTGGCGATGCAGCCTTAATCATTGACCCGTATAAACCTGAGGAAATTACGGCCGCGATGAAACGGCTGATGAAAGATGACAACCTGCGCGGCGATTTGATAAATAAAGGGTTTAAGCAAGCTGAGAAATTTTCATGGCGTGCAATGGCCCAGGAAGTGCTGAACCTTTATCACGAAATTTCGTAGAACAAAAACAACCTTGGCTATGATAAAAAACAGGGACTTTATTGTCATTGGCTTGCAGGCACTTGACAGCCGCATTGGCTCAAATTGCATCAACCTGGCGCACGAATTTGCACGCCACAACAGGGTGCTTTATGTAAACTACCCCCTCGACAGGCTTACAAAAATCAGGGAAAAGGCTGACCCATTGATTCAAAAACGCAACAGGG
Source organism: Bacteroidota bacterium (assembly GCA_018816765.1). Lineage (GTDB taxonomy): Bacteria > Bacteroidota > Bacteroidia > Bacteroidales > F082 > UBA6192. The sequence continues at coordinate 16,656 of JAHIUX010000081.1, read as the reverse complement.
TGTTGAAAGGTCAGGAACCCGATCTCGTGCAGGTTTCCGAAAATATGTGGAACCTTTATCCAAAAACAACCCTTGAGTCAATCAGCCAGCTGCCTTTTAGTAGCGTTTTTGATTTTTTCAATAAGATAAACAACAAACGTTTTGCCCGACAAATCAAGTCAGCAATTAAACGGCTGAACTTCTCAAACTACTTTATATTCAACGACAGCGATATGTTCAGGGGATTCTACCTCAAAGAACTGCTGAAGCCGGAACTGTATATTTACTACACACGCGATAACCTTATTGCTGTCGATTTCTGGAAAAAACAAGGCATTCGCATCGAAGCCGGATTGATGGCAAAATCAGACCTTGTTGTCGCCAACTCAACCTATTTAGCCGATCATGCCCGAAAATTCAACCCTCACTCCTATTATGTCGGTCAGGGCTGCGATGTAAGTCTGTTTAACAAGAAGCTGATCAAGGAAATCCCTGCTGACATTGCTGGCATCAAGCGGCCAATCATCGGCTATATTGGTGCGCTGTTTTCCTTGCGCCTCGACATCGATGTGCTTGTTTATCTGGCAAAAAACCGCCCTGACTGGAGTATCGTACTGGTAGGCCCTGAGGACGAAGCGTTTAAGAACAGTGAATTGCATACGATATCGAACGTATATTTCCTGGGAAGTAAAAAGATGGAAGAACTACCCGCCTACCTGTTTCCATTCGATGTGGCCTTGAATCCTCAGAAGCTGAACGAAGTCACGATCGGAAACTATCCACGGAAAATTGATGAATACCTCGCAATGGGGAAACCTACTGTTGCTACGAAAACAAAAGCAATGGAGGTTTTTGCAGAACACACCTACCTGGCCGACACCAGAGAAGACTACCTGAAACTGGTTGCCCAGGCCCTTGAGGAAAACACATCCGCTAAGGAACAAGGCCGCGAAACATTTGCGAACAGCCACACATGGGAAAATAATGTGGGCGAAATTTACAAGTACATGCTTCAGATTATGCGGACGCCAAAACCATAACACCATGGGTCTAAAAGAGCAAATCAAGTCGAATCCGGGACTTAAGAAATTGGCATTGTGGGCTTTGATGCCTACAAACCAGGCCCGGCCCCGCCTGTGGGTGAAACTGTTTCTAAACCCATTCAAGCACCGCAAAGGAAAGGGTAGTTGCATCAGGAAAAGGACCAGGATGGATGTGCTTCCTTTCAACTATTTTGAAATCGGAACCGATTCAACCATCGAAGATTTTTCGACCGTAAACAATGGTGTTGGCGATGTGGTCATCGGCGACAGGACCAGGATTGGCCTTGGTTGTGTGCTGATTGGGCCGGTGCAAATTGGCAATGATATTATGTTTGCCCAAAACATTGTTGTATCCGGACTTAATCACGGATATAAAGACATTACATTATCACCGAGCAAACAGCCGGTTGAAACAAAACAAATCATCATCGAGGACGATGTTTGGATTGGCGCCAATTGTGTTATCACAGCTGGTGTGACCATTGGAAAGCATTGTGTGATTGCTGCCGGAAGCGTAGTAACAAAGTCTGTACCTGCCTTTTCAGTGGCAGGCGGAAATCCTGCCAAAGTGCTGAAGGTTTACAATCCGGAAAAGAATGAATGGGTAAAACCTGACTAATCAACTATGTAATTAAAAACAACACCATGTCTAAAATAAAAACATTCTACAGATACTTTAAAGACTTCATTCAATACGGGCAGTTTCGCCTGGTGATCGCTTCTGTTGTTTACCTTATTTTCAAGAAGTCATTCATCGGGACTCGCTTATACCGTGGTAAGCTGGGATATTTTCTTCATCGCAAAGGCTCACTCGATTTTCAATTTGGCAATTATGCCTATGAATGGGCGGTAAAGGTCTTTATAGGTGATCATTATAAAAACTACACACACTTCCTTGATATTGGAGCCAATGTTGGTACTTACTCTGTTTATGTGGGAAAATTCGGACTGAAAACCTATGCGTTTGAACCCGTGTATGACAATTGGAAAGCATTAAATATCAACCTGATGCTCAACAACCTTGAAAGAAAGGTGAAGGCATTTAACTACGGTTTAAGTGATGTTGTCACTGAAGCAGCATTTGACTTTGATCCACTGAATACAGGTGCATCCCATTTAAGCACCATTGATCCTGACGACGAAGCCTGTGTTCAACGCAGCCTGCCAACAACTGTGACTTTAGTGACACTCGATCAGATCAGAAATGAACTTGACATCAAACCGGAATCTCCTGTGCTCGTAAAAATTGATGTGGAAGGAATGGAAAGACAGGTACTTAACGGGGCAAGAAAATTCATCCAGGAGCAAACCAGCCTGCTCTTTGTGATTGAGAGCATTCACACCGGTGAAGCAAACCTGAAAAACACCCTTGATGAAATTGCTGTTTTTGAGTATTATCCGATTGATGCATTGAATTTTGCTGCAAAAAAGATTAGAAACCATTAATCAACTCCAGCCATGCTAAGCCTGAAAATCGCTTTTTGGATATTGGTTTTCGTCGTGTTTTATGCCTACCTCGGTTATGGCATACTCCTCTTTTTCCTTGTGCGGATTAAACGACTGATTTGCAGGAAGCCAACGCTTGTTAATGCTGATTATGAGCCAGAGGTAACCTTGTTTGTGGCAGCCTACAACGAAAAAGACTATGTGGAAGCCAAAATCCGGAATTCACTTGAAATGGATTATCCCGGTGATAAAATCAAACAGCTGTGGGTGACTGATGGGTCTGATGATGGCACACCGGAGTTGATCAGAAAATTTGCCAAGGATGGCATTGAAGTGTACCATGAAGCCGCCCGAGGCGGAAAAATAGGTGCGATGAACAGGGGGATGCAATTTGTGAAATCCCCTATCGTAATTTTCTCAGATGGAAATACAATGCTTGGCAAAGAATCGGTCCGCAGGATCGTAAACCTGTTTAGCAATCCAAAAGTGGGGTGTGTTTCTGGCGAAAAAAGGATCTACGACAAGTCAAAAGACAATGCTGCCGGCACCGAAGGAATTTATTGGAAATATGAATCCAAACTCAAAAAATGGGATGCTGAATTATATTCGGTAGTCGGAGCAGCTGGTGAATTATTCGCCATCAGAACTGCACTCTTCCAGAAAGTTGAAAAAGACACCCTGCTCGATGATTTTATCATCTCACTGCGGGTTGCCATGCAAGGATACACCATACAGTATGACCCTGAAGCCTATGCCATCGAAACATCTTCAGCCAATGTGAAAGAAGAATTGAAGCGGAAAGTGCGCATAGCTGCCGGTGGTATTCAATCAATTATCAGGTTGAGTGCCTTGCTCAACGTTTTTAAATATGGCACTTTGAGTTTTCAGTATATATCGCACCGCGTCCTTCGCTGGACACTGGCGCCAATCGCCCTTCCCCTTATTTTTTTGCTTAACGCAATAATTGCATTTTACCACGGATTTACAACTTTTACTCAGATATATGTATTGCTTTTCTACGGGCAAATCCTTTTTTACATTATGGCCTTACTGGGTTGGTATCTCGAAAACAGGGCCATAAAGGTGAAGGTGTTGTTTGTTCCGTATTATTTCTTTATCATGAACCTGGCTGTGCTTTTTGGCATAAAAAGATATTTAAAAGGCAGTCAATCTGTGAATTGGGAACGTGCAAAACGAGGAACATGAAATTTATCCGGCTCAGTATAGCGCTGACAACCTTTGTGGTATTGTTGCATTTATCAGCCAAAAGTCAAATGAGCTGTGACGTCACCATTCCACTGACACAATCCATTGTTGAAGGCGTTTCATATCAGCCGGGCACAGTAGTCTGTTTAGCACCAGGAACAAGAGATTACCTATTATTTAAAGACTTAAATGGCACTGCTGCTCAACCAATAGTCATTACCTCTGATGGCGGATTAAGCAAAATTGATACTGACCACTATTATGGAATCAAATTCTCTGGCTGCAATCATGTTCTGCTGTCAGGAGCTGGAACGAAGGCAAGCTATGGCATAAAAATCAACCGTGTTGGTAATGGAGCCGGCATTACAATTGACAACTTAAGCAGCGATGTGGAAGTTGAGTTTGTAGAAATCGGACACACCTTGATTGGTGGCATCTACGCCAAAACTGACCCAAGCTGTGATAACTTTTCCTCAACTAGGGACAAATTCACCATGTATAACATTATTATACATGATTGCTATCTCCATGACATTGGAGATGAGGGATTCTATATCGGTAGTTCAAAGTTTACGGGACAGTACCTTAGCAGTTGCGATACCACTGTGCTGCCACACATTATCGAAGGGGTCGAAATATATAACAATATTGTTGAGAATACCGGCTGGGATGGCATACAGGTCAGCTCAACGCCCTTAGGCTGCAAGATTTTTGGCAATACCGTCCGTTATGATTCGCAAAGGGAAACGACCTACCAAATGTCGGGAATTCTGATTGGTGGTGGTTCGGTTTGCGATTGCTACAACAACAAAGTCATTGATGGCAAAGGCGATGGCATCGATGTTTTTGGAAGCAACAATATGTGGATTTACAACAACCTGATTGTGCGTGCCGGAAGGACGTTTATGCCCAACGATCAGAGCCAGCTAAAGCACGGTATTTTTATCGGCTCTGCGCCTGACCAAAGTGCCGCCTCATTGAAGATTTTGCACAACACCATCATCAGTCCCAAAACATCCGGCATCAGATTCATGAACAACAACACGTTTGATAATAAGTTCATTAACAATATTATTCTTGATCCTGGCTCCTATCCTACCCTGGCTGAAAAGGCTTTTCTTGATGCAAGTATCGACATTTCATTGTATGAATATGCTGATAATTTTCTTTCAACCCAAATCAGTTCAGCACTTTTTGTGCAAGCTGCGAGCGACAACTACAGCCTGAAACCTTCATCACCTGCCATCAATAAAGCACAGGCGTCTGCAATTAGCTTTGACATTGACAATGCACCCCGGCCACATAACCAGGGAGCTGACATCGGTGCCTATGAATGCCAGGATACCTATGCAGGAACAGGAGATTTGGCCTCTGGTGAAGTTTTTGAATTGACCCTGGCGCCAAATCCGACATCAACATCAATGGTTATTTCATTGCAGCATCCGGTAGTCGCATCTGAATTAAAACTCGTTCTGCTGAATGTTCAAGGCCGGATAACTGACTTGAGCGACCGGCTGACTGTTGGACCAGAATCGCATCAATTGACGGTGAACCTATTGCAAATCCCTGTCGGGGTCTATCTTCTCGAGTGTGTTAACGGTAAGAGGGTATCCCGAGGCAAAGTGATTATTTCAAAGTAACATCCTTATTGTGAAGGCATTTTTAAAGAAAATACTGCCTGGAAAACAATCGAGGCAACTGAGGACCCGCTACCTTTACCTACGTGGACTTTGCTACCGTGGGAAAAACTATTATTGCCCCTTCTGCAATCACAGCTACCGCAAACTCCTTCCCGGCGGATTTAACCTGCCGGTAATTGAGTCGATGCAGATTATCGGAGCCGGTTTGCGGCAAAACATGGTTTGCCCCGGCTGCGGTTCAACCGATCGTGACCGCTTGCTTTATGTTTATCTCAATCAAAAAAAAGTTTTGGATAAAAAAGGATTAAGGATTTTGCATATTGCTCCGGAACCAATGCTTGCGCAATATATTGCGTCAAACAATCCTGCTGAATACATTTGTGGGGCCATGTATCACGAAGGTGTTTATTATGGTACTGATTTGGTGATCATGGATGTCCAGCAAATCCCGTTTCCCCCTAATGCATTCGACCTTTTGATCTGCAACCATGTGCTTGAGCATGTGGCAGATGACCTGCTTGCCATGCAGGAAATTTACCGGGTGATGGATAAGGGTGGCATTGGCATACTCCAAGTGCCCTGGTCACCTATGCTTGATACTACCATAACTGATGAAAGTATCACAAGCCGGGAAGGCCGGGAAGCTGTATTCGGTCAGTTTGACCATGTAAGGTTGTATGGCAAGGACTATCCGGCACAGCTGGAGAAAGCTGGTTTCACGCTTTCCAAAGTTAGTGCCACTGAATTGCTTACAGAGGAAAACACGAAAAGAGATTTTGCAATCAATCAAAAAGAAGTTATATTTGTTGTTGAAAAACAAACATGAGGATGAAACCTTCTTGCAGTGTATCAATAACTGCCCTGTTATTTTTACTTTGTACTGTTCTGTGTAACTTAGTCCCTGTAATTGGTGCAGAAGCAAACACACAATTGGTGTTGCCTATCGAACAGGAGTCCTATGCACAGAAGGGCCTGCGCGACAATTTACTTCAACGGAGCATTATTGGTTATTATCACGACAGCATTCCCTTTGACCAGACTTTGGCAATCAGCAGATTGCTTGCTGAACACTTAAGCCTGCTCGAAGCATCACAGGCTGACTCTGTAACATTCTTCAGATCTGGCTTGTATGTTGCATCTGCTTATTCTTATCTGGGGTTGTATGAGCAAAGTCTGTTTTATATTGAAAAATGCCTTGAATATGAGGATAATGGATCAAGCAATGACCAACTTTACGCCAGACAGCTTGCAGCCATTTTGGCCGAAAAAACAGGAGACTCCGACAAGGCTCTAACCAATTATAAAACAAGCTACCAGCTTGCAGGCAAGCAGGGTGAGTTACGTGTGATGCGCGCTTCTCTAATCGACATCGTCCGTTTGTGTATTGATACGAAAGACCTTAATAAAGCCTTGTTGTTCATCAAAGCAGCAGAACCTGAAATACAAACGGGCAATGAGTCTGAAAAAGCCTGTTTGATGATTCAACAGGCTCGCTTGAACCTGCAACGGGAAAACGGAAGCACTCCCCATAACCAGGCAATGCTCCTGGCTGATAGCTTGCTGAACAAACCAGTAACCGAAATCAATGCAGCTGTTGTTTCCGGCTTAGCACAACTTGTAACAGAACTTCATGCCACTACCGCAAACCGCATGGCCGGTTTGGTGCAGTGCAATGAACTTGCGAAGCAGCTCAAACTAACCGGTTTGCAGGTTCGTACCGGTTTTGACCTGTTTAATGCCTTTGCAGATTCGGACCAAGAGCGGGCTATGGCTTTTTTTGAAGAAACTGTAAGCTTGTTAAAGACAACCAATGCTGAATCAATTGCATCAATAAATAGCGTTATAAGTCAACTGACAGCCTTTCGGCAGGGTGAATTCAAGAGGGCCGGAGAAAAAGGGATTGAAGGAGGAAACAATCATATTTGGCCCATAACATCTTGGTTGCTGGCCTTGCTGGCTTGTCTTGCTTCATTGGTGTTTCTTTCGTTTAAAATTGCTAAGCAAAAGAAAGCCCTGCTTGAAAATGAACGGAATATGCTGGCTGAAATCAGCAGCTTGGAAGGACAGATCAAGATAACCGACAAGGAAATTGATACGCGCATCAACGAACGGAACCAGGCCTTGATGGAAGAGCTGAAGGAGCGCGAAAAAGTTGACCAGGAGCTGAAATCAGCCCTGGCCCGTGCTGAGGATGCCAACTACCTTAAGAATGCGTTCTTGTCGAACATGAGCCACGAAATCAGGACACCCCTGAACGGGATCATGGGTTTTGCCAATCTGCTAGAACTTGAACTCGCTTTGATTGAGCAACCTGAGTTGTTCGAATATGCAAACTCAATTCAAAAAAGTGGTGAACGGCTGCTGCATCTGCTCAACAACATCATCGACATCAGCCGGATTGAAGCAAACGACCTGATGTTGCAGATAAAGTCATTCGAACTGAAGGCTTTGCTCGACCAGGTTATTTCGCTGTTTAATTTTCGTGCAAATGAAAAAGGAATACGCATAGCCTCAGATATCAGCAATGAAGTGTATGTTGAAGTTGACCCTGAAACACTCACGCGCGTGCTGAGCGAGATCCTCGATAATGCGATAAAATACACTGATAAAGGGTATGTGAAAATTGAACTGGTTGAAAATGATCCTGAAGGCATGCTCAGCCTGATGATCAAAGATACCGGCATAGGAATTGACTCCTCCTACCTTCCTTTCATTTTTGAAGCCTTCAGGCAGGAAAGCCTGGGATATACACGGCAATACCAGGGTGCCGGATTGGGCCTGCCACTAGCAAAACGCATGATGAACCTGATGGGTGGTCAGTTGGAAGTGTATTCTGAAAAATCGATTGGAACCAATGTTCGTTTAATTATACCCTATGCAAGCATTGCAGCCATTCCGGAACAAGCCGCGCCTGAAGTTGCTGAAAGCCCGAAAACGGATGATGAAAATCCACCCTTGAATATCCTTGTTGTTGAAGACGACCATTCGAGTAAAATCATTTTAAGCAAATATCTCGGTGAATATGGTAAAGTAAGTGCCGTTTCCGACGGAGACCTCGCCCTGATGCTAATCGAAAAGTATTTTCAAGATGGGTTTATCTTTGATGTATTGTTCCTCGATATTAACCTGCCGGCGCCATGGGACGGCATTCGGCTAAGGGAAGAAATCCAGCAACGGTGGCCCGTTTACAAAGAAATTCCATTCGTGGCTGAAACAGCTTATGCCATGAGCGGTGATGAGGAACGCTTCCTGCAAATCGGTTTTACAGCCTATATGGCGAAACCTGTGCAAGGAGTAGTCATTGCACGCACCATTGCTGAGATTATGCCCAGGATTAAGCTCAACAGGATGAAAACATCTGACTAAGGTTATTTCCAATGCAATAAGTTATTAATTTTGCAAAAACTTTTTGCTGAACTAGATAAGGTTTCAAAGAAAGGCTAATAATAAATAAATACGTTTAATACGAATAACAGCATGGGTTTAGCGTCATTATGCGCTATCTTTGTTAACATCACTAAGGTTTAGTTCATGGGAATTAGAATACTACTGGTTGAAGATAATGAGTTAAATCAAAAGTTCGCTATCGCTGTGGTTAAGCGGTTGGGACATTTGATTGACCTTGCACCAAATGGTCGAGTTGGCTACGAAATGTACCTTAAACAACACTATGACCTCATTCTGATGGATATTCAAATGCCGGAAATGAATGGAATTGAGGCCACTTTGGCAATCCGAGCGCACGAAAAAAAGGTGGGTTCCCATATTCCCATCATCGCAGTGACTGCATTCGCAATGGAAAATGATAAGCGCAACTGTTTTGATGCCGGGATGGACGAGTTCCTGACCAAGCCGTATAAGCCGTTTGAATTGGAGAACAAGATAAAACGCTTCTTCCCTGGATAAAAAAAAAGAGCCGCTTTGTTTGAACAAGCGGCTCTTTTTTTTTTACTTCATAATCTTAGTTCACTTCGAGCATTTCAATTTCAAATACCAGTGGTGAATACGGAGGGATGTCCGGTCCACGCTGATTTTCACCATAAGCAAGTGATGAAGGAACAATCAACATAGCTTTCCCTCCGGCTTTCATATAGGTCAGGCCCTCCTCCCAGCCATCGATCACACTCTTTTGGCCTAGGACGAATTCATAAGGTGAGTTGCTTTCGATCGATGATTGTAGCTTCTTACCGGCAATGTTGTACAAGGTGTAATGCACCTTCACCTTTTTGCCTACAGCAGCTTGTGTGCCTGTTCCCTGTTGTGTTTCAATATAATACAATCCACTTGGTAGTGGTTCTTTTGAAATATTGTTATCTTTCAGATACTTCGCAATCCTTACAGTCTCGTTTGTTTTAGCCTGCGTTTTGGCCATTTCTTCGGCTTTTGCCTTGGCAGCGCGCTCTTTCTGAACCTCTTCAACTGACCTGATATTCAACAATTCGAGTTCATACACCAAAGTTGTATACGGAGGAATCATATTTGAACGGCCTAAGCTATCGAAAGCCATTGATGAAGGAACAATAACCATTGCTTTGGCTCCTTTCGACAGGTAGCCGATGGCTTCGTCAAATCCCTTGGTATCGAATTGCTTTCCATATTCCACATCAATTGGATTCTGGTTGTAGGATGAAAACAACTGATTGCCACCAAGCACGCTTACAATGAAGTGTACCTGTAACATTTCACCAACTTTCGGTAAGCGGCCGCTTCCCTTCTTTGTTTCAATGAAATACAATCCACTTTCGGTTGGAGCAACGGTGATTCCATTCGCTGTAAGGTACTCGTGCAGGTTTGTCATTTCCTGGGCTTTCAATTCGGTCAGTTGTGCTATTCTTTCAGCTTCAACTTCAGCCTGGGTTTGAACCTTAAGCAACTTAATGTCAAAATACATGGGTGAACCAGCGGTGACATACTCAGGAAGCTGAGGCATACCAGCTGTTTTCAGGAAAAACGAATCGGCAGGAAATACAAATGTTACAGAGTCATCAACACTCATTAAGCCTAAACCAGCATAAACATCGCCGGTAAAAGTGGGCGCAATCATTGGGAATACCAATGCTTCCGGCATATCCTTGCTTGAAAATAAGACGGTGTCTGTGAGGCGATAATCCATTTTCACAGTAATGATGTCAGTCTCAACAGGTTTTTTGCCATCCTTGGATTTCTGGTAAAATTTGGCATAAACCCCGTTTTCAGTCTTCTTGAATCCCGGATAAGGCGAATTGCTGCATGAACTGACTGCAAACACAGTAGCTATGAATAAGCTAAAAAATAATAACTGATTGATTTTCATAAAATTAATTTAAAATTTCTAAGAGTTCTATTTCATATATAATCGGAGTATGCGGGGGAATTTCACCAACATTGCGTGGACCGTAAGCCAGCTCATCAGGGATAATGAGGCGAACCTTACTTCCCGTTTTCATTTTCTGTACTCCTTCGTCCAGTCCCGGAATAACCTCGTTGTTCCCAATAACAAATTCATAATGTTTCCCGCGATCGTAAGAGGAGTCAAACTTGGTTCCATCAGTGAATGTGCCCAGATAGTCAATCCTGACTTTTTGTCCTTTAACCGGGATTTTCCCTTTCCCAGCCCTGAGTTCCTGGATGATTAATCCTGATGGTTCAGGCTTTTCGGTCACCTTGTTTTTTTCGAGGTAGGTCGAATAGAGCGCATTTCCCCTGGCCTTCATCTGTTCAAGAAACTTCTTTTTCTCAAGGTTAAATTGTTCCTGGGTGTAGAAATTTTTCAATTTCACATTCACGAGCATCAGATCACCATGTTTCACAAACGAAGGCAATTTTTTCGCTTTCAAAATCTTAAGAATTACAGAGTCGGCAGCACATTTAAAACTGGCCGAATCACCTTTGTGCATCATGGCAATGCCCTCGTAAAAGTCGCCCTTAAAAACAGGCAACATCAGCGGAAACTGCATTGGACGGTTGAGGCCTTTGCTGTTAAACAATACGGTATCGTTCACCGAATAGGTCATTTCGACCGTAAGAATATCATTGAGCGCCGGTTTGGCTGAGTCTTTGTTGTTAACATGAAACTGATAATACAAGCCACTCTCTGTTTTTTTATACCCCCTGAGTTCCTCCGGGCCGCATGAAGACATGCCGAGTAAGAAGGTTAGGACTACAATTACACTGAATAAACTACGCGTTTTCATCTGAAAAATTTAACTTAATATATTCTAACAACCTCAATATCATACACCAAACTTGTCCTGGGAGGTATTTTATTTCCATCGCCAAGCAAGCCAAAAGCGAGGTGCGAAGGTATAATAAATTTAGCCCTGTCGCCCTCATTCAGCAATAAAATTCCTTCTTCGAGGCCAGCTTCAACCCCGCCTTTTCCAACCCTGAACTGCTTTAATCCCAGCGATGAAGAGGTATAAATGGTGCTTCCATCCAACAGCTTTACTTCATATGCCAACGAAACCAGGTTACCTTCCTTAACCGCTTGTCCCATGCCTTTTTTATACACCATATAGCGAAGGCCGGTTGCACTTTTTTGCATCTCCCATCCATAGCGCTTCACAAGGTCCTGGATATCGTCCTCCTCTTTCCGTACAAGGTAACGGTTTACCTTTTCCATGGGTTCCCTGATTTCCTGATCTGTGATCTGCTTTTCAGTAGTTTGCTTCGCTTCGGGATCATTGCTGCACCCTAAAGTAAACAGGATGAGTAACATGAACAATATCCGTGTGTTGGACAAGTGATATCTGGCAAGGCTATTCATACAGATAGTCGATTTCCTCCTTAATCCCGGGAAGCAATTCCCTAAGCTTTTCAATCGTTTCGCTCAGGCTTAAACACGAGTTGCCGCCTGCGGCGTTGTAATGTCCACCTCCCTCAAAGTGCCTACGTGCAAAGTCGTTCACAGAGAAATTACCTTTTGAACGAAACGATAGCCTGACCTGATCCTTTTTCTCAGTAATCAGCACAGCCATATTTATTTTGGCCATTGACAATGGAAAGTTAACAATGCCTTCTGTGTCACCAATCTGAAAATCAAATGCTTTTAGGTCTTTCTTACTTAAGTAAATAATGGCAGTACGATACTCTTCAAATACAATCATGCACTGGCTGATGGCATAGCCAAGGAGCTTCAGCCTGTTTTCAGAAAAAGTATCGTAAACAAGGCGGTGAATCCGCTCAGCATCAATTCCAGCTTCTATTAAGCTCGCAGTGGCCCGGAAGGTTTCGGGGAATTTAATGGCATGGCTGAATGAGCCGGTATCGGTCATGATACCCACATACAGACAGGCAGCAATCTGTTCATCAATGTATTGTGTAAGGCCGGTTTCCTTCAGTAAATGAAAGATCAATTCGGAAGTGCTTGAAATGTCAACAATTGATAAGGCAAAATCAAAATCATCCAATTCGGGTTCAGGATGGTGGTCGATCAGTATTTTCTTAGCAGCCGTTGCCGGAAGGATGTCGCCTAAAACACCGGATCGTTTGATGGTGTTATAATCCAGACAGAAAATGAAGGCCGCTTCATTCAAACACTTCCTTGCAGTCTTGGATGACTTTTCATAAATGATAATATCCTCAATACCAGGCATCCAGGATAAGAATCCGGGATACATATTCGGAATTACTACAGCAACATCATGTCCAAAGTTACGAAGCAACCACATAAAAGCCAGTGACGACCCAATGGCATCACCATCCGGGTTTGTGTGTGAAGTGATAACAATCCTGGATTTTTCACCAATGATTGACGAAAAATGGTCGATGAGTGAGTTTTGCATGTAGATGACAATAGAAATATCGGCAAAGTTAATGATTTATGGGTTTACAAGCCTTGCTGACAGTATCCATTCAGGCTTCAATACCTGCAATAAAACGGACTTATTGCCCTTTTAAACATTATTAACAGTTGAAGGATGAATTGCAGCCCTGATTGCACAAGCCCATTGGCAAATCCTAGCACAGAAGAGTCAGCTTTCAATTTCTGTATTTGACTGATTTTCAGCTTGCAGACCGTTTGTATATAAAACTTAACATATATTAAACATTGGTTATTAAGCGATTGATTACTTTTGCAAAAAATATACAATATGAGCGGAAAAATAACCTTTACCATGATCAAGCCCGGCGCTGTAGCTGACCAATACACAGGTGCAATTATTGCCAAAATAACCGAAGGCGGTTTTAAAGTTAAGGCCTTAAAATTGACCAGATTAACCAAGTGTCAGGCAGAAAAGTTCTACGCTGTACACAAAGAAAGACCCTTTTACCCAAGTCTTGTTGAATCGATGAGCGCTGGTCCTGTTGTGGCCATGATCCTTGAAAAAGACAATGCTGTTGAGGCTTACAGGTCGTTTATCGGCGCCACAAACCCAGCTGACGCTGCCGAAGGCTCCATCAGAAAGATGTATGGGAAATCAATTGAAGCCAATGCGGTTCATGGCTCTGACAGCGATGAGAATGCCATTATCGAGACAAATTTCTTCTTCAACCAGCAGGAGCGTTTCTAAGGCGCCTCGTTTCGATATACCTTAAACGTATTGTCTGTATAGAAGAAAACTATTCTTTCAACATGCTGTTGATGTTTAACCCTGTCTGAATCTTCAGTCAGGGTTTTGCTTTTAATTGCCTCATCAGTAAGCACTACAGTGGATATTTCCTTATGCCTACCTCCTGCTTGTACATTGGGTTCGACCGATTGATCCGTTTCTGGCGCCTTCTCGGGCATTTGATCAAATAAATCGGGGGTTAATCCAGGTTTTGATGCTTTCTGTCCCGAAACGTCTGTCATCGGTCCTTTCCCCATAATAAGCCAGTCGAGGCTGAACTCCGGATAGGTTTCCTTGATTTTCATGATCAGGTCGAGGCTCGGATTATTTCTGCCCGACAAGATGTGCGATATTCCTGATCGCTGAATATCCAGTTCTTCTGCGAATCGGGTAGCAGTCAGATTTTTTATCTGAAGTATCTTGGCAATTCTGTCCTTCACAATCAATATGATTTGACTACAAAAGTAACAATTTTGAGATTACATACATAACTATTTATAAGTTACATATGTAACTTTTGTGGATTCAATTAGTCTATTGGTCTATTGCTTTATATACTATATATTATAATATTGATATTGAATTATATATAGAATATTTTATCATGATGAATAATTTAGCACAAACACAACTAATAATTAAACCATTAGTGCATATATCTCTATCATAAATATTGATTATCAATCTTTTAAAACATAGTTGTTTTATTTTTATTAAATTTGTACTATCATAACACATTTATGAATGTAACCAATGATGTTAGATCTGTAATATATTTCATAATATACTGTATTTCAATATTATAATATTTTACACATTACGTGTGTAACATACATTACATTTGTAACTATGGCTGTGGTTATCGATAAATTTGCTTCTTTTTAAGTGGCTTTATACCCATACTATTTTTGAATATCTTTGGAGTGAAATACAACATCATGACGAAACCATTTTTTTTGACATTCCGGTGGATCGCGCTTTGGGCTTTCGTCATGATTGCCCCCTGCTCCTTTGGTATTGTTGAAATAAGCGATACCCTTGTTTCAAGTCTCGCTGGCAAACCCGATACGGTACAGGTGAGCATGCTGCTTAATTTTGTTCAGCAACATTACCGTGAGCAGCCTATACGTTGCCAGAACTACATCGAACGTGCTATATCGATTTCTCAGGGGGTTAAAAACGACCGTTTATTGGCTAAATCATTCAGCCTGGCTGGAGTTTTACACAAAAACAAGGCTGAATATCCTGAAGCCCTGGAAAAACATTACCTGTCGCTTTCAATCAACGAAAAGCTTGGCTCGAAACCAGACATGGCTTCGAATTATAATGACATCGGAATTATTTACAAAACCATGCAGGAGTTCGACAAGGCGCTTGAATATTATTTAAAATCAAATGCATTGGTGCAGGAGCTTGGTTATGACAGAGGCATTGTAATGACCTTTAACAATATCGGTACAATTTATGAAGCCAAGGAAAATTTACCTGATGCGATTTCCTATTACAACAAAGCCCTTCAAAAAGCGGAGGAATTCAACATCATTGATGCGCAGGCCATTGTGTTGAATAACCTCGGAGAAATTTATGCAACGATGGGAGACCAGGTGAAGGCTTTGTCGAGTTTTAAACAGACACTTCATATCGACAGCATTTCCCAGGACAGGTTTGGCATGACCTACTCCCTGTTGAATGTTGCTGCCACCTATATGTATATGAATAAGTTCGATAGTTCCTTGTACTATTTTGGTCTGTCGAAGACAATTGCAGAGGAATTGGATTCACCCCAGCATTTAATCCATGTCTATGCCGGCCTGACCCAACTTTACGAAAAGCAAAAGGACTACCAGGCAGCTTTCAATGCGCTGAGTAAATTCAAAACACTGCAGGACACTGTGTATAACCAATCCACAGCTGAACGCCTGGCTGAGGCAGAGGCAAAGTATGGCTTAGAGCTTAAAGAAAACGAAATCAGGTTGCTTACACAGGAGCAATTCATCAAACAAATCGAAATCAAACAACACAAGGCAGAGCTTGCGGCACTAATCAGTCTGATTATCAGCGCCAGCCTTATCATCATTTATTTATATTTCAGGTATAAGCACAAACAATTTGCGCTGTTCAATAAGCAACTCCTTAATCAAAAAGAAAAACACCTTGCTGCTATTGTAGAAACCCAGGAAAAAGAACGAAAGCGCATTGCTAAAGATTTGCACGATGGAGTCGGGCAAACCTTATCGGGTGTGAAACTAGCCATGGTAGCGCTTGGTAATGAGTTGAAAGAAATTGAACCCGCACATGGTGAACGATACAGCAAAATTATTGATATCGTAGACAGCGCCTGTACGGAGGTTCGCACCATATCGCATCAGATGATGCCGCGCATGCTCCAGGAAGAGGGATTGATACCTGCCATCACTGATATGTTGGAAAAATCATTTCTCCACTCCCCGATTTCGCATCAGTTTGAGCATTTTGGTCTGGATAAGCGGCTCAAAGAAAATGTGGAGGTTGGCGTTTACCGGATTTGTCAGGAACTTATCCATAATATCATCAAACATTCAGGTGCCAGCCATGTGAATGTACAGTTGTTTAAAAACGGAAAAATCCTTGTGCTGCTTGTTGAAGATAATGGCAAAGGCTTTGAATTTTCAAATCTGAAAAGCAATGGCATCGGTTTAATGAATATATCGAGCAGGGTTGAAACAATACACGGTGAATTTAATCTGGAGCCCAGCCCAGATAGCGGAACATTGGCTACAATCAGGATTCCAATAGAATAAATATGATAAAAGTAGTAATAACTGATGATCA
>JAHIUX010000080.1 GCA_018816765.1 Bacteroidota bacterium | reverse complement strand
TTTCCAGACTTTTTTTGCTTCAAGCTTTCAAAGAACTTTATTCTTTCGTTTTCCCAATCTCTCCCGCTTCTTCCTGTTGTCTCAATTGGGGCTGCAAAATTAATCCCTTTTTCTTATCTTCCAAACTTATTTTTGAAAAAATTTCAGAAAAAATTTCAATCTTGTTTAAAGGCTTGTATTACAGATACTCTTTCACTGAAAGATTTTTGTCGGACCCAGTGTTAAATGGAGTACCTACAGTTATCAGCTTATTCAGGCCTTTAAAGAACGTTGGTTTTCATCCTGCATATTGTTGCAAATACGTATTTGGATAAAAAAGGACTGCAAAGATACAGCAATAATAATACGGTCCAAGAAAAATATGAACCAATGTTTTCAACAATTTTAACGCACCCTTAATGAAAAGGTTACAATTTTATTTGTTGATAAGCCCATGTTTATCCCCTGGAAAAGACCGGCCGGTTTGGCTCCGATAAGCCGGGATTATAGCAGTAGTTGTCCTCATTGAAGGCCAAAAGATGCTCCGGATCACTGATTTTGTGCCGGATGATGAAGGCCGCCATAGCGCCCCTCGCTTTTTTCGCAAATAGGCTGACCACCTTGTATTGCCCATTGCTGAAGTCCTTGAATACCGGACTTATGCATTTACTGCCCAGTTTCTTTTCTTCGATCACCTGAAAATACTCCACCGATGCCAGGTTGACCAGCAGGGGAGGAGAGCTTTCGGCCAGGTCAGCCTCCAGCCTGCGATTGACTTCTTTTTGCCAGTATGCTGGCAGATTTCTGCTCTTGCCGACACTGACAGCGGTTCCCATCTCAAGCCGATGAGCCTGAATATGGTCGAGTGGCCGCAGGTAACCATATAGTCCGGAGAGGATGCGCAGGTGCTGCTGGGCATAATGCAGTTCACCGGCCGAAAAGCTTTGTGCCTGCAAACCTGTGTATACATCGCCACTGAACATGAATATGGCTTGTTTCTTAAAGGCATTTTCTGTGTGCCAATACTGATAACGCTGGTGGTTGAGCATGGCCAGCGAAGAACTGATTCCCATCAGTGAAGCAAGCGCTTTCGGGCTTTTTTTACGCATCAGCGCGAGTAAGCGTTCGGTTTTTTCAGGAAACAAGGCTTCACTGAATTCGGTCAGTGGAACCTTTTCCGATACATCAAGTGTTTTGGAAGGAGATAATAGTATAATCATGCCAGAAGTTTTGGTCACCCGGATGAAATCACCAGCTTCGGTAGGGTTGAAACGGGTCACGGTAGAAAGAATTCCCAAACCCGTAGCCGCCACGATTGCCGTTGGAATAGTCGATCATGCCATTGATTTCGAATTTATCGCTCACCTTGTAGTTGAAGCCGATGGCCACGCCTTCTGCCGAAAAATCGATGGCGCGCGGGTTGGCCTCCTGCAACAGCGGCCGGGTCGAAAACTGCTTGTAAGCAGCAGCCTGCACTGTAAGCTTTGGATTAACAGTGTAAACACCTGAAACAGTTATCGTTGTCATTGAAATATTTTGCCGTGTCATGCCTATTCCGCCAGTTTCCTGATGCAGTGTATACACAGGCTGTCCAAATCCCTGGTAAAATGATGTGCCAAATTGGAGGCTGAATTTTTTGGTAACAGGCGTACTTATTGTCGAATTCACGAATGTGCCAAAGCCGGTATTCCCTGAAAAATCGGTGAATACTACAGAACCCATATTCAGGCTGAGGTGGCTGTTGCTGAAAACACCCTGGGTGCCCTGTGCAGGTCTGGTTTCGGGGTGGCGGTCTTTCACCTGACTATTGGCCTGTACCCCGATCAGGATTAACAACAGTGACAAGCTTAAGCGGATATCTTTACTAATCATTTTTTCACTCCTTTATATAGGTGAACAAATTGTGCCCCCTTTTCTTCCTCAAAAAAGGCCTGATAATTGGGCTCTTTGAGCACAAATTTAGTGCCTTTTTCGCTCATCTGCATGTCGATGATGCCCAGCAGGACGAAATTAACCAAAATTAACGAAGCTTTTTGTTTCGAAACCATGGCTTCCTGCATAAACATGGAAAGGCTTATGCTTTCGTTTGTTTCGAGGAACTGCAACAACCACATTTCTGTTTCGGCCAGGCTAACCCTCACAGGTGCCGCACTACGCTGGCGTTTCCATACCCCCAGCAACAGGGGATCGGCAAGCAGGTTCTGGTCGTGAACCCTGACAAACACCTTAAACACATCGTTTTTGTCAGGCGCTTTGTGTTTTTCAGCCTTGGTTTTTGGCACAATGACTTCAAGCACTTTTTTACCGCCCACATTCCATTCTTTGGTATGAAAAACCACCTCGGGACGGCAAAATAACTGGGCAGCAGCTTCCACCATATGGTATTCCTCGTCGGACCTGACCCCTGCAATCACGCCATTGTCTTTTACCCCCACAAGCAATTTACCGCCATCGGTATTGGCGAAAGCGACCAGCGAACGGGCAATTTTCCGGCTGTCCGATATTTCGAACTTGAAGTCGAGCCGTTGGTTTTCGCCCTGTGCAATCAGCTGTTTAATGTATTCCGACATAAATTGAGGCAGCCTGTTGGCTTTTGGTCAGTAAACCCATTAACACAATTGCGCGCAATTTGTTGTTGCCGCGGATCAAAATCCACGATGATCATTGTTTAGCTGCGAAAAGGCGATCACTGAATAAGAATGACCAAACCCTTGGCCTGAGCAGCTGTTGCACTTAAACAAAGACAAAGTTTGCCGGAGAAGTGTTTTTTTCACAATAATGGCAGGCCAGCTTCATCTGGTTGTTTTCGTCGTAAAACACCTTGAATTTTGTAGGCACCTGTTGGTGGTTGGTGATGCAGTTGGGATTGAAGCATTTCACAATCTTTTCGATTGTTTCGGGGATTTTTACATTCGATTTACTCACCACATCAAAGTCCCTGATTTCGATCAGAGTGGCAGTCGGCGCCACAAGGGCGATCTTGTTTACTTCAAAATTTTCAAAGTATTTTTCGCTGATTTTGATGATCCCTTTGCGCTTGTATTTCTTGCTTTCGAGGTTGATTCCGAAATACACCTGTTTATCGGTTTTGTCGAGGCCAAGGATGCGGATCACCTGAAACACACTCTCTGCAGGGATGTGGTCGATTACCGTTCCGTTCTGTATGGCTGAAACAATCAGTTCTTTTCTTTTTGTGCTCATGGTCAATTTCTTATTAAGGTTAAACTAATCCCAGGATGGATGCAACCAGTGCCTGACGTACGAAGACTCCGTTTAGGGCTTGCTGGAAATAATAGGCTTTCGGGTTGCTATCGACATCTTCGTTTATTTCGTTTACCCTTGGGAGCGGATGCAATACCTTCACATTTTCCTTGCTGTTTGCAAGCATGGCGTTTTCGAGGATATAGGCGTTTTTAACCTTTTCATAGTCAAGCGGATCGGGGAATCGCTCCCGTTGGATGCGGGTCATGTAAATAATGTCGCATGCTGGAATCACATCCATGAAGTCGGTGTATTGTTCATATTTAAGGTTGGCTTCCTTGATGTGGCGTTTTACGGCGCTGGGAAGTTTAAGCTCGGGTGGTGATACCAGGTGGAAGCGTGTGTTAAAGAGTGACAAGGCCATGGTAAGGCTGTGAACCGTGCGGCCATATTTGAGGTCACCAACGAAGGCAATATCAAGGTTGTCGAGGGTTCCCTGCGTTTTTCTGATCGAGTATAAATCGAGCAGGCATTGCGTTGGGTGCTGGTTGGCGCCATCGCCTGCATTAATGATGGGAACCGAGGCTACTTCACTGGCATAGCGCGCCGATCCGTCGATGTTGTGACGCATCACAATCAGGTCAGAGTAATTGCTCACCGTCAGTATGGTGTCTTTCAGGGTTTCGCCTTTCTGCACACTCGACGTGGCTGCACTGCTGAACCCGACAATGCTACCGCCCAACTGCTGCACTGCGCTCTCGAAACTGAGCCTTGTCCGGGTTGAAGGTTCAAAAAACAAGGAGGCGATCACCTTGCCGTTGAGGATGGTTTGCCTGGGATTTTTCTCAAATTCCTCAGCCAGATCGAGCACTTTAATGATTTCCGCTTTGGAGTAATCATTAATGGATACTAAACTTCTGTTTTTCATCTACTTGATATTAGTTTTGTTGATTAGAAGGCAAAAAAAAGACGGCCATTGCCGTCGCTGTAAACAATCTGTAAATATTCACTTTCAGTGCGGTTGTGCCCTGGCTGGAATATTGGTTCTTGTGGTGGTCCGAAATCATAATTTATGCACGTTTTCGGAGTACAAAAATACGTTATCTGGGTATTGAACCATGCAATAATTATGCACATTTGTACTATTCTTGTTAACAACCAAGCGGTTTCAGTTTGATTTTATCCATTTTCCCTGAGCAACAACAAGATCGTTTTGCCTCAGGCGGTAAAAATAAATGCCGGGAGTAGCCCGGTTAGGGGAAAAAACTGCCGGGCCTTCTCCAACCTGCTGTGAAAACACACACACACCTTGTGCATCAAATAATTCGAAGGTGCCACTTTCGAAGCCGACCGGTACTACAACAAACAGGCGGTCGTATCCCGGGTTTGGATAAACCTGAAGTTGTGTGGCAACCAAAGCGGGTTCATTTTGCAGCACATGTTGGTTTTCGATAGCACCCATATCAATCCTTCCGCCAAAAACACGGGGATTTCCTAACAGATCGATAGGTGACAGATGAAGACCGGTGGTATCGGCAATGCCGGTGTTAACGCATGGCGATTCATCCATCAACGACCAATCGGCATCTAGCCCATCAATATAATCGCCTACAGCAATTGTGGGCCGCACAAACAAAGGCACCTCGTTGATATTGCCTTCACCTTCGAACCCGTACATAATATTGCTATAACGAATATCAATTGGCTTATTTTGTAATGAAAATACTTGAGGATCATCTGGATAGTCAGTGTAATTGTGCCAAATAATATTGTTAATAATTTTTATGCCTGGTGACATGTATAAGATTCCTGACACATAAAAATAATTTAAATTGTTCATTATCGTATTTCCAATGTATAATGGTATACTCGATGAGTTGCCATTAACAATAGAAACTCCATGATTGTTACATATTATATTATTTTCAATCCTTGTTTTCCAATAACTTTCAACTACTGTCCCAAATGGGGAAAAGTTGTTCGAAAAATAGTTGTTTTTTATTAAACATTTAGCATTATGATTGTATGCATTCCAAATGTTTATTGCAGATCCTTGTCCTGCAATCTCTCCTCCAATGTCATAGTTTTCGAAGAAACTTGTGTTTTTGTAAAATACATTATTTTCTATTATCATATTGTAAACTAGATCTGAAAAAATGCCACCTCCTTTAAATTGGGCATAATTGTATGTAAACTCATTATTCCTTATTATTACATTATTTGCCTTATAAATATATATCCCTGCACCATCTCTTTTAGCAAAACTTCTTGTAAACTTACAATTTGTAATTTGTACATTACCACAATCTTTGCAAAATAAAAGCCCTCCCTTTGCTTCATCAGACTCATCATTAAAAGGTGTGAAAGGATTTATGGCTTTTCCACCTTGAAACCTACAATAATTAAATACTGTTGTATCCTGCAAACTTCGTGGCATCAACCGAATGCCATTCCACCCACCTTCATATGTCGAGGCATCATTGAGATTATGCAGATTAATTTTCAAGAATACAATTGAATCATTAAACACACCTTGTGCCTTAATATTTCCATAAGAGGTAATATGGTAATAACCATCGAAAACCAATACAGTGCCTGGCATTATCGTGAGTAAGACGCCAGAATCAATTTTTACATGATTAGTTATAAAAATTGTGTCAGCTTTCCAGGTTGTATCATGTGGAACTCTTCCGCTAAATAAATAGTTTTGTGATAGCGTTTTGTAATTAATCCCAGAAATTATTATAATTATTATTAAAGTCAGTGTTTTCTGCATGTTGAAAAAATATTAACCAAACCTGAAAATTTACTTCAGGTTTGGTTGAATGAATAATTACTCGATAATAAGTGGTGGTACATCAACTCGATCTGAATATACGACGGATGGATAATGCATATACTTATGCTCTGTCCCGTAAATTGAATCCGGAGTCCAATAATCTATTGATTCAAAAAACTTTCCTCTTGGGCGTTTCCCAAATAAACTATCATTGTTAGGCAAATACGTGTCATCAAAGGTATATATAATCTGGTGCATTTTAGTCAGATAAAATTCAAGCTCATCGTATTCAAGGCATCCTAAAAAGCCTGATGTAACTTGGTAATAGATCAGATAGTCAACGCTGTCAGGTTGTGGGTGTTCAATATATATATCAGGATAAGTTTTTGGAGGAATGTCTCTAAAAACCGGATTCACAAATGATCCGGGCGTTGGGTATTCAAAATACGGGTCATTGAGTCTTAACTCGAGTTCCTGCCCGCCATCTGACTGCCACTGCCCGGTGCCATCGCACCTGCCGATCATATTACCATAACGCCAGTTGTCGTCAGAATAAAACGGATCATAAGGGTAAGTATAGTAAATGCCCCAACCATAGGTCATGCGCAAAATGGCATAGTTTTGAGCGGTTTGAATAATCCTGAGGTTGCCATAAACAGGCAAAACATCGGGATCGTTTATTTCTTCATCAAAATTTTGCAGATCGGCAATCATGTGGTTGTAGAGGTTGTTCATGTCACTGACAGTAACAAGTCCATCGTTGTTCAAATCAATCTGATAGGAGACGGTATCGCGCCTTACCCTTCTGAATGGTTCGGTAGTGTATGCCTTTTCAACATTAAACATGGTACCGATATACCAAACAGCGGTATCAAGATCAAAAACCTCAGCACTCTTAAGATCTGAGTGTAAGGTCGTCTTAAACTCAAGCAGTTTTTGATGCAAAGCCAACGCTGCAACTGAGTATGTTTTAGTTTTTGAGTGATCGCTTTCATCGCGACTGAACTCTTTTTTACACGACCAGATAAACAGGAAGGTAAGTGCGGCAAACAACAATAAAAAACTCAATTTTTTCATGTTAAATGAATTTTAATGAATACGCATTTGATTGACCATTCCAAGAATATTCAAATGGCAGGTCTGGATGGAATGGATAAAAAATGTGTATTTTTGCTGGCGCCTCCTTTCGTTGTTTATGAGGGAAATTGCATGTCCCCTTGTGTTTAAGAACAATGACTGGAGGTTTTTTTTACTCCGTTGCGTAAAATTATAACAAATTGTATTTACCCCCCCCCCCCCCCCCCCC
>JAHIUX010000079.1 GCA_018816765.1 Bacteroidota bacterium | reverse complement strand
TAACGTCAAAGTATTTTATCCAACGTTAATGCAATATACAACATAAAGATAATAATCGAATAATTTTTGATCAAAGAATAATTCTAAATCGGGAATGTTGGATAAAATATAGTTGTACGATTTCGCCGACTGCTATGCACTTGTTAAACCTTGTCCGTTTTCCTTTTTTTCATCAGGCTGGTCTATTTAGATGATTTCCCTCCCAGTATGTTGTTCGGAAAGTATGCAGAATGTTTTCGGTTGTTTCTTTCCGGTTAAGTTTGGGCATAGCTTTCCCTTTACAGGAGGAAATGCTGTTTGGAGAATAATCAAAACCACAAAGAACGTTTCATTATAATTGTATCACCCAGATTTATCAATACCCATTTGTATTGTCATATATCCGGTTTTGCATTTTGGACAAAGGGCAGGGTCTTTTCCGGTTAATTCACGAATCACTTCGTATGCCGACAAGCCCTCAAGTAGTGGAAGCAGGATGGGTTTTCCAATCAAGGCTATAGCCTGTTCCCTTTTAGTATGAATGTGAACTGTAGCCAATATACCAAAGTACCTGATTTTATAGAACCCGGATGGCAATATGTGCTGTAAGAAGCGCCGTACAAATTCAGTTTGGTCTAATGCCATTATGCGTTGTTGGTTTGCATTCCGGTAATCACGGTAAAAAAATGAGATTTTATTCTGGTCGAGTGCAATAAGCCGGTTGTTTGATATGGCTACACGGTGAGTGTACTTTCCCAAATAAGCCAGTACGCTGTTTACCCCGCCCAGCGCTTTTTTCGAATAGACATTCCAGTTTTTCAGGTACAGTTTTTTCTTTAATACACCAAAATCGTCCATATCTTGAGGTATTCTTAGTTTGTTTTGATCCATATACGACTTCAGTTCCCTGATCAATATACCCCTGAACATGGAAGAGAGCGCTTTTACTGGTACGAAAAACTTCTTTGGAGCCTGAACCCAGTGTGTCTCATCTTCCGACAAGCCACCGGCAGGAACGAGCATGTGGATGTGCGGGTGATATGTGAGCGTTTGCCCCCAGGTATGCAATACGGCAACTGCCCCTGTATCGGCTCCCAGAAAGTTGGGATTACTGCCTGCCTTTTGCAATGCTTCGGATGCTGCCCGAAATAACAAGTGGTAACAATCGGTCTGGTTGATGTAAAAAAGAGGATTTAAGAGTTCAGGGATGGTGAAAACTATATGAAAATATTTTCCGGGTATCAGCCTGCCTTTTAGTTTATCAACCCATTGAACTTGTTTGATAAATTGGCATTTGGGGCAATGACGGTTTCGGCAGGAGTTGTATGCAGGTTTTTCGTACCCGCAATTGGTGCAGCAGTTTAAATGTCCTCCAAGTCGGGCCGTGCGGCAT
Source organism: Bacteroidota bacterium (assembly GCA_018816765.1). Classification (GTDB taxonomy): domain Bacteria; phylum Bacteroidota; class Bacteroidia; order Bacteroidales; family F082; genus UBA6192. Next base: position 1,130 of record JAHIUX010000079.1, on the reverse strand, counting down.
TGTAAAATATCTTCCATGGCTTTTTGCTGGCCGGAGCAAAGCGGATGCTGCAAAAATTCCTGTATGCAGCTTCTAAAGATATCGGCTACTTCGAGCCTATGTCTTTGGTTGATGATCGTTTGCATCGGACTATTATTCAGGATTATCAAGCAGATTGGGCAATTTCGACAGATCTGGATTTGCCAGATGCAGGTAAATTGAAGTAGTTTTTAACGAGTTGTGCCCCAGCATTAATTGAAGCTGTTTCAGATTCAATCCCCTTTCAAGCATATGAGTGGCGAACGAATGGCGCAAAACGTGTGGCGACAGTTTCTTCTTAATTCCGGCTTTCACCGCTGCCTGGTTTATTATATTCCTGAAGCTGGTAGCCGAATAAGGTTTTCCCGGAGCGAGGCTTTCAAAAAGAAATGACTTGGGATGGTAATACCGGTAATATTCCCTCAATTGGGCGATGAGTTGATCAGGAATGTTAACCTCCCTGGATTTATTGCCTTTCCCCCTGATTACCCTGATTAGTTTTCTTCCCGAATCAATATCGGCCAGTTTCAGGCTAAGTACTTCACTCAGGCGCAGGCCACTAACGTAAGCTAGACATAAAATGGCCCGGTGCTTGAAATTGCGTGGCGTGTTGATCAGGCTTGCGGCTTCGGATTGCGATAACACTACAGGAATTTTCTTTTCCCTGCGTGGACGTTTGAGCCTGAAATTTTCCCAATCGTTTCCTAACACATCGACCTGTAATATCTTCCAGGCACTGATTAGTTGATTGATGGTGGAAACAGAAACCCGTTGTTCCTGGATCAGAAAATAAGCATAGTCCTTGAGTTGTGCAGTGGTAATTATACCGGGAGATAAATTGAAATGTTTTGAAAGCCGTGCGATTACTGAAATGTAACGGGCTATCGTCTTTTCACTGTAGTTGCGAACCCGCATTTCGCAGGTCATCTGTTCTCTTAATGTTTTTTTTCATATTCGTATATTTTTTGTGTATCACTCTTAACGAAAAGCAATGCCCAAAGGTTAGCGCCAAAGGCGTTTTCGTTCAACGGTGGCAATATGGCATGAAAGGGATTGCGGAGGACTTCACTATCAAGATACAATGAAATTGATGCGGGTGATGCACTTCGCAT